>NZ_JAQZAD010000012.1:0-257 GCF_028640935.1 Pseudomonas sp. SHLD1 | reverse complement strand
CGATGCATCGTTTCACTTCTGAGTTCGGGAAGGGATCAGGTGGTTCCAATGCTCTATGTTCGTCAAGCAATTCGGTTGGCTGACCAGGCGCTGCTGCATGCCTGGCTGGCCCAATTGGGTCTGTGATCGAAGTAGACAACTCGTCTTGGGTCTTGCGAACCCACGCACCGTTTTCGGCGTCGTCTTCCTCACGCTCTGACCGCGGTCAGATTGTTTGGGTGTTATATGGTCAAGCCTCACGGGCAATTAGTATCGGT
>NZ_JAQZAD010000011.1:0-481390 GCF_028640935.1 Pseudomonas sp. SHLD1 | reverse complement strand
CGGAGACGTTGCAGTAGTGCCTGTCGGGCAGGTGCTGCTTTAAGCCTGCAAGGGCACAAGAGCCCCAACAGCCCGGCTGCGCCGGGCTGTCGTAGGTTAGCGTTGAGCGAAGCGAAGCCCAACGGTAAGGCCTGCTGCAGGGATCAAGCGAACCGCGGCGGGGCGGTGAGGGGCCAGGGTTGGAGTGTGAATGTTGGGCTTCGCTAGGCCCAGCCCAACCTACCGCAGCACCTAAGGCGGCGTTACGCGAGCAAGAAAAAGCCCGGCATGTGCCGGGCTTTTTTGCGTTCTGGAAGGGGCTCAAGCGGGTTCGGGCAGGGCCAGATCGCGTTTGGCGATGTACTTCCAGTCGGCTTCGTCGATGTAGATGCCGCCAGGGCCGCTACCGCCTTCGAGGTCGATGGCGACCTGGGCGCTGACCTGGGGCTTGACGCTGGCCAGGATGGGCACGAAGCCCAGTTGCTGACTGGTTTCGATCAGCGCCTGCTGGTTGCGTTCGTCGATGTCGGCGGCTTCGTCCAGGTAGTAGGGCAGACGGATCCTGGCGGCCTGCTCCCGGTCCATCAGGTGCAGCAACAGGTACATGTTGGTGAGCGCCTTGATGGTCATGGTGGTGCCATTGGAGGCGGCGCCGTCGATGTCTGTGTGCAGGATCGGCTGGCCGCCCTGCTTGGTGATCTCGAAGGCCAGCTCGAAGAGGTCCTTGAGGCCGAGCTGGTTGCCGTTGGCGGCCACCAGGCGTGCCAGGTATTCCTTGGCATCCTCGTTCTTCTGGTCCTGGCTGCTGTCCTGGGTGAGATCGAACACCGAGAGGGTCTCGCCTTCCTCGTACTGGCCGGCGCTATGGATGATCTGGTCGATGTGCTTGAGCGCTTCCTTATTGGGCGCCAGGACGATGCGGAAGCTCTCCAGGTTGGAGACCTGCTTGCGATTGATCTCGCGGTTGAACAGCTGCAGCTGGTGTTCGAGGTTGTCGTAGTCGCTGCGGATGTTTCTCAGGGTCCGGGCGATGTCGGTGACGGCGGCGCGGCGGGCCTTGGCCAGGGTCAGGGCTTCGTCCTGGCGATGGGCATAGGCATTCACCAGCAGCTGCAGGCGTCGCTCGGGGTCTTCTTCGTTGTCGAACTTGGCGACGCCCTTGAGTCGGACCTGGGCATAGAGCGCCTCGATCTGGGTGTCGGCGCGCTGCAGGGCCTGCCAGGTGTCCTGGTAGTCGTTGAGCAGCGGCAGCAGGTTCTCCAGGGAATCGTCCACCCCTTCCATGAAGGGCGTGCCCTGGGGCAGGTCGGTGGGCAGCAGCTGCCGGCGGCGCAGGGCGTCGGCCAGGGTGCGGTCCTTGGCTTCCAGGTCGGCCAGTTGCCGGCCGATCAGCTGCAGCCTGGCGGAGAGTTGCTGGACGCGCTCAGTGAAGGCATCGCCGGCGCGTCTCAGTTCGTCCTGGGCGGCTTCCAGCTGGGCCAGTTGTTCGAGCTTTTCCTGTTCCTCGGCACCGAGGGTCTGGCAGCGACGGAAGTCTTCCAGGGCCTTCTGGGCATCCAGCACCTGCTGGTAGAGCACCTCGGCCTGGGCCTTGCTGGCCTGGCGGTCGACGCTGACGCCCTGCTGCGCCTTGAGTTGCTTGAGCTCGCGCTCCAGACGGTCCTTCTGGTCACGCAGCGCGGCGCGATCGGCCAGGGCCTGCAGGGTGGGCGGCTCGATCCCCGAGAGATCGAGGGACAGGCCCGGCAATTCGAGGCGATCACCCTGGAAACGCGCCAGGATGCCTTCGAAGGTCTTTACCCAGCTGCCGTCCTCCGCCAGTTCGACACCCCTGGCGCCGAGCGGCAGGCTGAACAGCTGGCCGTTGAACAGTCGCATCAGGCGGTCGACGTCGGCCTGGCTGAATTCCTCGCGCAGGCGGGCATAGCTGTTGTTGTCGGCGTGGTCGAGTTGCTGGCGAATCCCCTTGAGGCGCTGTTCCAGTTCGCGGACGCGCTGGTCGAGGTCTGCGCTACTGAACTGACTGGCCTGGGACAGGGCGCCGGCGAGTTCGTCGTGGGCATCCTTGGCGGCCAGCAGCTGGGCTTCGAGGGGGGCGGTGGACTCCACCAGGGCGAAGCGGTGCTTGAGCTGGGCCAGCTCGGCGAGCCAGCGCTGCAGGCTGCTGATCTCGCGCTCGCGGCGCATCAGTTCGCTGGTGCCGTCGCGCTGGCTCTGCTGCAGGCCGTCCTGTTCCTGGCGGTAGTGTTCGGTCTGGGCCAGGAGTTCGTCGCGGCGGTCGAGGGCATAGTGCTGCCAGGTGCCGAGCAGGCTGTCGAGCAAGGGCGACAGGCGATGCAGCTTGCCCCTCAGGCGGTCGCGCTGTTCGACGCCATTGGCCAGGGCTTCCACCAACGGGCCGGCGGCGACCAGCGACTGGTAATCCTGCTCCATGCGGCGGACGTCGCGGAAGGCTTCCTCGCAGGCGGCGATGTAGTCGACGCTGCCGGATCTCAGGCTGTGCTCGAAGGCATCGAGAAACAGCTGCTTGAGCTTGGCCGCGGTGATCTCGCGCATGTGCAGCAGGTTGATGAACAGGGCGCGGAAGGTCTTGAGACTCTGTTCGCTGGTGGATCGGAGCGGAATCAGCGTCATGTCCAGCGGGATGCTGGTATGGCCGCCGACCAGCAGCCGGCGCAATTCATCGGGCTTGACCTCATGGGCCTTGAGGCCGGCGCGCTCCAGGCCGGCGAACAGCTCGCGCTGGCGCAGGCAGGTGCCGTCGCGCTGGTAGTGGGCGAGGTCCAGTTCGCCGGCATAGGCGAAGAACTGGTGGCCGAAGCCACCGCCCGGACCGCGACCGGCCACGCCGATGACGTGGGGGCCGTGGGCCAGACGCAGCTCGATGAGGATGTAGCTGGTGTCGGTGGCGAAGTAGAACTTGCGCGACTGCTCGTTGCTGTACTTGCCGAAGCTCATGTCGGAGAGCCGCGCCAGGATGGGGAATTGCAGCGCGTTGATCGAGGCGCTCTTGCCCAGGTTGTTGGCCCCATAGACCGACAGCGGCTGTTCCAGGGGGAACAGGCCGAGGCTGTAGCCGGCGGTGTTGAGCAGGGCGAAGCGGCTGATGCCGTAGCGGATCATAGGTCGAACTCCCGTTCTGCGGCGATGGCACGGGCCAGGGCGGCCTCTTCGTCATCCTCGTCGGCGCCTTCCTGCACGGTGCCGTCTTCGTCGCTGGCCAGGGTCGGCGCCGGCAGCGGAAGGTCGCTGGCATGCAGGCCGGCGGCCAGGTCGCGATCCTGTTGCACGGTCAGGCAGACATCGAGGAAACGGTGCATGGGCGGCAGGAAGCGATAGGTCCCGTTGCTGTCCAGGGCGAAGCCGAGCTGGGTCAGGCGGCGCAGGATCTTTTCCTCCAGCTCCTCCTGGGTGGTGACCTCGGCCTGCAGGAAGAGGTCGCGATACTTGTCCAGCAGCGCCGGCAGTTCGTGGCGACCCAGGGTACCGCCATCGAGCACGGCCAGCGGATCGCGACCCTGGTCGGCCAGATGCTCGACCAGGATGAAGGTGAACAGCGCCAGGCGCTGGGCGGTCTTGTTGACCTGGGCGCCCATCTGCTCGGGGACGAAGTAGTAGAAGCCGCGCGGATCGCAGACCAGTTCGAAGCCGAGGGCGCGGAACAGCGCGCGGTACTGGTCCTGCTGCTGGCTGAGCTGGGCATAGCTCTCGGGCTCGCTACGGGACAGGTGATAGCCCTTGAACAGCTCGCGGAAGATGGGCGCGAGCTGGGTCATTTCGTCGAGATCAAGTTGCATGGGTGTCGCTCGCGAGAGATCGGGCGGTCAGGGCGTAGGAGCACAGGCTGACGCGGTGTTCGAGGGTGTCGTAGTGGCGGCGGTCGAGGCGCTGGCGCTGGAAGCGCGCATCGCGGGACAGGCGCGAGAACCAGTAGAGCAGTTCGTCGGTGTCGCCGGCCGGCTCCTGCTCCAGCAGCCAGGCCATGAGATCGGGCAACGGCAGGGCGTCCTGGCAGAGATCGAGCATCTCGCGCGCGGTACGGGGCGCGGCCGAGCGCTCGCTGTCGGGCGGACGACGGGTCTGGCTGGGGAAGCGCGCCGGCTTGGGTTCGAAGCGGGCCAGGGCGTAGACATAGCTTTCCACCTGGGCGGTGGTGCCGAGAAAGACGCTCTGCGGTCGGCTGAACAGCGGCAGGGCCGCCTGGGGCACGGCGTCGAGGCCCTTGCGGCGGATGGTGGCCAGGGCCAGGGCGGCGCCCCGGGTCACGGCATTGTGCCGGCGCGCTTCCTCGCGCAGCGGCAGCAGCAATTCGCGGGCACGGCGCAGGGCCAGCTGGGCGGCGTTGTGCATTTCCAGGATACGCGCCTGGGTGCGCAGCAACAGGTCGTCGTCGACCAGGTGGCCGAGGCGCTGCTGCTCGCCCAGCAGGTGCAGGAGCACCTGTTCGACACGGTGGACACCGCGCTCGAAGGCGCCATCGGCGGCCACCAGCTGGATCATCGGCTCGACGTATTCATCCCAGGTGGCCAGCACCTCGGCATAGCGCTGGCGCAGGGGGATCTGGCGATCGCTGGTCTTGGCGCGCTCGGCTACGCCCTCCAGGGCATGGCCATCGTTGGCCAGCTTCTTGAGGACATCGCGCACGCGCATGTCGAGCAGACGCAGCTGGCGGACGAGGTCGGGGCCGTCGCGGTTGTCGAAGGCTTCGCGGATGTGGCCGGCGAGGCGTTCCAGGTGGCGCAGGTAGGCTTCGATCTCCAGGCACAGGCCCAGGCGGTGTTCGCGCCTGAGATAGCCGAGGAAGTCGTGGATCTGGCCATTGAGCTCGAAGCGATTGGGACTCTTGGCCACCGGCACCAGGATATCCAGGCGGATCCAGGTGTCGAGCAGGGCGGTGAGGTCGGCCGGCGTACGTTCGGGCAGCTGTTCGGCCAGGCGGGTACGCAACTCGGCCAGGCCCAGGGTGCCGCTGTCGAAGTGGGCGCACAGGGGGTCGATGAGGTGCCAGTGTTCGGCGAGGGTACGCAGGACGCGTTTGGGGTCGATCATGGCGGGGACCGCACCAGACAAAAGCGCCATTGTACTCCAGACGCCAGAGCCTTCGATGTGACCGCGGTGGGACCGATGGGCAGGGCGGCCTTTCGGTCCGGGGCGATCCGCGCGACAATGCCGCCCCGCATAATCCCGCCGCGTAACAGAGCAGGCTCCTAGGATCCGCCCATGTCCGACCCCGCCCCTTCCACCAGTCCCTCGCTTGCCGCCGAGGTGCGTCGTCGCGCCTATCTGCAGGCGTTGCAGCTGGATGTCTGGGTGCCGCGCACGGTGTTGCCCTTCGCCGCGCCTTCGCGACCGGAAGCCCTGTGGGTCGAGGAGCCGGAAGAGGCGCCCGTCGTGGCTCGGGTGGTTCGCCCGGAGCCGGTGGCCAAGGCCGCGCCGGCCGCTGCAGTAGCCGAGGCACCGCCGGCGAATCGGCCGCGCATCGAGATCCCGCGGCCCGCGGCGTCGAAGCCGGCTGCGCCCCCCGTGGCCGAGCCGGAACCGGAACGTGCGCCGCCGCCACCGCGGGAGCCGGCGCCCCGTTTCGCCCTGCAGCTGTTGCAGGCCGGGCGCTGCCTGCTGCTGCTAGAGTTGCCTACCGGCGATACCCTGGGGGCGCGGGATCCGGCCTATCTGCTGCTGAGGGATCTGCTGCGCGCTGCCGGCCTGCCGGACACGCCGCGGATCGTCAGTGAAGAGCCCATTCGCTGGCCACTGCTCAACAGCGGTCAACTCGACCAGGGGCCGGCGGCGGCCGGCGAATTCGTGCAGAGCTTCGTGTCGGGACACCAGGAGCGCCTGGGCGAGGGCCTGGCGCTCTGGCTGATCGGGGTGGCCGCACGACGCTGCAGCGGGGTCGAGGATGCGCAGCTCACGGGTGTGGAGCGGGACACCGCCCTGGGACCGGCCTGGCTGGTGCCGGGACTGGATATCCTGATGGAAGAGCCGGCCGCCAAGGCCGCGCTCTGGCAAGCCATGCGCCCGTTGCGGCGCCGCTGGATGGAACAGCAATGAACGATGCGGTGAGCTTTCGGCGGATGACCGAAGCCGATCTGAACACGGTATTGAAGATCGAATATCAGGCCTTCAGCCACCCCTGGACCCGCGGCATCTTTACCGATGCGCTCAGGTCCTATGACTGCTGGGTGATGACGGCTGGCGAGCAGCAGGTGGGGCACGGGGTGATCAACGTCATTCTCGACGAGGCCCATCTGCTCAATATCACCATAAAGCCGGAAAGCCAGGGCCGGGGACTCGGCCTGCGGCTGCTGGAACACCTGCTGCAGGAAGCGCGCAAGGCCAAGGCCAACGAGTGCTTTCTGGAGGTGCGCGCCAGCAATCAGTCGGCCTATCGGCTGTACGAGCGCTATGGCTTCAACGAGATCGGCCGCCGGCGGGACTATTATCCCGCGGTTGGCGGCCGGGAAGATGCGCTGGTGATGGCCTGTACGCTGCTCGACTAGGCCGTCAGCGGCTTCAGTGATCGGCGCGTTTTTCGTCCAGATCCAGGCTGGTGTCTCCAGCGAGGTCTTCGTCGTTGGCGTCCAGATCGGCGTAGCGGGCATCCCGCTGGGTTTCGGCTTCGTTGGGTGCATCGGCCTCGCCGTCCCAGGCTTCGCCATCCAGCGGATGGCTGCGACCGAGTTCGGCTTCGTCCTGACCGGAGCCGCCGCCGATGTCGCTGTCCTCGACCACGCTCAGTTCCTTGTCGTTCGGCCAGGCATCGCCGTAGTCGGTCGGCGAGCGCGCGCCGGTTTCGTCCAGCAGGGTCTCGGGGCTGGCATCGTCCATCGTCGGCTGATGATCCAGGGTTTCGCCCCCGGTCATGCCGGCCTGGCGCACGCGCTCTTCGGGAAACTGGCCTTCATAGTCGCGCTCGTCCATTTCGTCGCCGATGCGACCACCGCGCTCATCCTTGCGATCGCTGAAGTCGAGTTCGCGCATGTCGCCCATGCGGTCCTGGATGTCGTCGATCTCTTCGGGGGTCTTGGTGATGTCGGGCTTGTTCATGGTGGTCTCCAAAGGCAGGGCTGCTAGAGCATCTCCCTGAATCCGACTACGCGCCGGCAAGGGGAATTCCTCGGCACCGCCGGAAGATGTGAACGAACCATACGATGACCCGGCAGTCGTACCTTCCATGATCGACCTCGACAGCCTCACCTCATCGGGCCAGCCGCTGGCCTTCTTCTTCGATCTGGATGGCACCCTGGCAGAATTGCAGCCACGTCCGGAACAGGTTTTCATTCCCGCCGAAACCCTCGCTGCCCTCGACCTGCTGGCGCGCCACCATGGTGTCGCCGTGGTATCCGGGCGGCCGCTGTCAGAGATCGACGGCTTCACGGCGCCGCTGCGGCTGGCCGCGGCTGGGGTGCACGGTGCCGAGTGGCGCGATCCCCAGGGCGAGATCCATCGGGTGAGCCTGGATGCGGAAATGCTGGCGCACGTCGGTCGGCGTCTGGAAGCCGCGCTGGCGGACCATCCGGACCTGCTGCTGGAGCGCAAGAGCGTGGCCTTCGCCCTGCACTATCGCCAGGCGCCGGACAAGGAAGCCCTGGTACGCGAACTGGCCGAAGGCATCGCGGCCGACCATCCCGAATTCAAGTTGCAGCCGGGCAAGTGCGTCTTCGAACTCAAGCCCGCTGCGGCGAGCAAGGGCGAGGCCATCGCCCGTTTTCTCGAACTGGAACCCTTTGCCGGCTGCCTGCCGGTGTTTCTCGGTGACGATCGCACCGATGAAGAGGGGTTCACTGTCGTCAATGCGCGAGGCGGTCTGACCGTCAAGGTAGGAGAGGGGGAGACGGTCGCCAAGACCCGCCTGCCTTCGGTGGAAGCGGTAGCCCTCTGGCTGCAGCAGCTGAGCCGTGACCTCGCGCCACATTATAAGCAAGGAGATTAGGATGAGCCGTTTAGTGGTGGTATCGAATCGGGTGGCCCCGATCGAGGAAGGCAAGGCGACCGCGGGTGGTCTGGCGGTGGGCGTGCTGGATGCCCTGCGCAAGTCGGGTGGCATCTGGTTCGGCTGGAACGGCGAGACGGTCAAGGAGAACGGGCCGGCCAAGACCCAGACCAAGGACAACATCGACTATGTGACCTTCGGCCTGACCAAGCGCGACTACGACCACTACTACCGCGGCTTCTCCAACGCCACCCTCTGGCCGATCTTCCACTACCGGATCGACCTGGCGCGCTACAACCGCGAGGAGTACGACGGCTATCGGCGCGTCAACATGGCCATGGCCGAACGCCTGAAGCCCCTGCTCAAGCCCGATGACATCATCTGGGTGCACGACTACCACCTGATTCCCTTCGCCGAAGCCTGCCGCATGCTGGGCATTCGCAACCGCATCGGCTTCTTCCTGCACATTCCCTTCCCGGCGCCGGAAATCCTCACCGCCATCCCGCCGCACAACGAATTGCTCAAGACCCTGTGCTTCTATGACCTGATCGGCTTCCAGACCGATACCGACCAGCTGGCCTTCCAGGACTACATCACCCGCGAGGTGCGCGGGGTGCTGGAGAAGGACGGCAGCCTGACCGCCTACGGTCACAACTTCCGCGTCGGCGTCTATCCCATCGGCGTGATGCCGGATGTCATCCAGAAGCAGGCCGAGTCCTATCGCACGCGGCGCCAGTTCATCTCGCGCAGCATCGAGGGCGTGCCCTACAAGACCATCGTCAGCGTCGACCGCCTCGACTATTCCAAGGGGCTGGTGGAGCGCTTCCAGGCGTTCGAGAAACTGCTGGAGCATTTCCCCGAGCATCACCGGGCGGTGCAGTTCGTGCAGATCGCGCCTTCGTCGCGGGCGGACGTGGTCTCCTACCAGAACATCCGGCGTCAGCTGGAGAGCCATGCCGGCCATATCAACGGCCATTTCTCCGAGCTGGACTGGACGCCGATCCGCTACCTGAACAAGAGCTATGACCGGCGCACGGTGATGGGGCTGTTCCGCTCCTCCGACGTCGGCCTGGTGACGCCGCTGCGCGATGGCATGAACCTGGTGGCCAAGGAATACGTGGCGGCCCAGGACCCGGAAAATCCGGGCGTGCTGGTGCTGTCGCGCTTCGCCGGGGCGGCGCGCGAACTCAATTCGGCGTTGATCGTGAATCCCTATGACCATGTCGGCATGGCCGAGGCGCTGGACCGGGCGCTACGCATGCCGCTGGAAGAGCGCAAGTCGCGCTACGAAGACATGATGCGGGTGATCCGCCAGGCCGACCTGGCCTCCTGGCGCGACAACTTCCTGCGCGACCTGCGGGCCTTCAGCTCCAAGGCGCTGGTGCAGTCCATCGATACCCAGGACGCGGCTGCTGAAGAAATGGAGAGCCAGCAGAAGGTCGCCCTGTAAGCTTGTTGCGCGGTGATGGAGCCCGGCTTAGGCCGGGCTTTTTCATGGGGCGAGGCTGGGGTCTGGCGTGAAGGGCGCCTCACCCTGGCCCTTTTCCAGAGGGAGAGGGGACGAAAAGCGATGCCACGGCTGGGCTTTTTCGTGGGCAATAAAAAAGGGTCAGCTTACGCTGACCCTTGGAAATAGGTGGTGGCTACGCAGGGACTTGAACCCCGGACCCCAGCATTATGAATGCTATGCTCTAACCAGCTGAGCTACGTAGCCATCCGAGGCGCGCATTATTGGCAAGGCGCCGGTGGCTGTCAAGTCTTCTGTTCAAGAAATTTCTGTTTGTCGATCAAGCGTTTGCGCGGCCCGGCCGGGGCCGGTTCGGCTAGTCGTCCTCGTCCAGCGGCAGCTGGATCTCGTCCATCTTCAGCTCCAGGCGATAGCCCAGGGCCAGGAACAACGCCTGGCACAGGCAGAGGGTGGCGCTCAGCGAACGGAAGGCGAAGGCACTGCCTTCGTTGACCAGCAGCAGGGCATCGGCGCGCTTGGCCAGGGGCGAGAGATTGCTGTCGGTGATGATCAGCGTCTTGGCCCTGTGGTGCTGGGCGATGCGCACGCACTGCTGACTTTCCTTGCCGTAGGGGCTGAAGCTGATGGCGATCAGCAGGTCGCCCTGGGCGATGCTGCGCATCTGCTCGCGATAGCCGCCGCCCAGCCCGGTGATGAGGTGGATGCGCTTGTTGGTGTGCTGCAGGTTGTAGACCAGGTAGTCGGCCACGGCGAAGGAGCGCCGCACCCCCACCACATAGATGTTCTCGGCGCTCACCAGCAGGTCGACGGCCTTATCGAAGGCGGCGTCGTCCAGTTCCTCGGCGAGTCGATCCAGGCCCGAACGGGTGGCGTTGATGCACTCGCGGGCCAGATCGCCGCTGCTGGCGCGCTGGCTCTTGTTGGCGATCATGCTGCGGATGCGCTGCTGGTAGTTCTGTACCGGCGTGGTCTTGTGGGTGTAGGCCTCGCGAAACAGCGCCTGCATCTCGCTGAAGCCCTTGAAGCCGAAGCGCTGGGAGAAGCGAACGATGGCCGAGGGATGCACCTCGCACTGCCCGGCGATGTCGCTGATGCGATCGACCATGACCCTGTCGCTCTGCTGGCTGACATAGGCGGCCACCCGTTTCAGCTGGCGCGGCAGCGCCTCGTAGTCACGGGCGATGCAGGCCAGCAACTGCTCGACGTTGCCGGGCGGATCGGCCAGCGGCGCGCTGCTGAGGGGGTCATCGGCCGGGGAGTCGGAGGACATGGGCAATCTCGCGGTAGGGATTCTCGTGCCGGCAACTTAACCCATTCGCCGGGCGGCGTCGAAGTGGGGCGGCAGGACCAGTGTACGCCAGTTATGGAAATTAAATTCCATAAAATCTCATGTGGAAAATTTGTTGATTTGTCCGCGGCGTCGTTCTAGCCTGAGCTCACTCACACGTTCGGCCCCTCGGGTCCGCGCGGTTGGCCGATAACAATAAGCAGGAGCCACCCATGGGTGATCATTTCTTCGCCAGCGGGCGCCCGTTGGACGTCATTTGCCTGGGGCGACTGGGCGTCGACCTCTATGCGCAGCAGATCGGGGCGCCGCTGGAAGACGTCAGCAGCTTCGCCAAGTACCTCGGGGGATCCTCCGCCAACATCGCCTTCGGCACCGCGCGCCTGGGGCTGAAGTCGGCGATGCTGACCCGGGTGGGCGACGACCACATGGGCCGCTTCCTGACCCGGACGCTGGCGCAGGAAGGCTGCGACACCCGCGGCATCCAGGTGGATCGCGAGCGCCTCACCGCCCTGGTGCTGCTGGGCATCAAGGACCGCGAGACCTTTCCCCTGGTGTTCTATCGCGAGAATTGCGCCGACATGGCGCTGGGCGTGGACGACATCGACGAGGCCTTCATCGCCAGCAGCAAGGCACTGTTGATCACCGGTACCCACTTCTCCACCGAGGGGGTGTTCCAGGCCAGCAGCCGGGCGCTGGACTACGCCGAGCGCAACGGCGTGAAGCGGGTGCTGGACATCGACTATCGCCCGGTGCTCTGGGGCCTGACCGGCAAGGCCGATGGCGAGACCCGCTTCATCGCCAGTGCCGAGGTCAGCGCCCATGTGCAACGCATCCTGCCGCGCTTCGACCTGGTGGTGGGCACCGAGGAGGAATTCCAGATCGCCGGGGGCAGCGAAGACCTGCTCACCGCACTGCGCCGGGTGCGCGAGGTGACCGCGGCGACCCTGGTGGTCAAGCTCGGCGCCCAGGGTTGTACCGTCATCCACGGCGCCATCCCGGCGCGGCTGGAGGACGGCGAGATCCATCGCGGTATCCGCGTCGAGGTGCTCAATGTGCTGGGTGCCGGCGATGCCTTCATGTCCGGCTTCCTGCGCGGCTGGCTCACCGGTGGCGACGATGCCGAGTGCTGTCGGCTGGCCAATGCCTGCGGTGGGCTGGTGGTGTCACGCCATGGCTGCGCCCCGGCCATGCCGACCCTGGCCGAGCTGGACTACCTCAACAAGAGCCCGGTGCCCATCACGCGGCCCGACCTGGACCTGGTGCTGACCCGGCTGCACCGGGTCAGCACGCGGCGCCGCCAGTGGCAGCAACTGTTCATCTTCGCCTTCGACCACCGCTACCAGCTGGTGGAAAGCGCCCAGCAGGTGGGGGCCGATCCGGCGCGCATTCCGGCGCTCAAGCAGCTGTTCGTCCAGGCCATCGCCGAAGTCGAGCAGGATCTGGCGCGTCAGGGCGTGGCGGCGGATGTCGGGCTGCTGGCCGACGAGCGCTTCGGCCAGGATGCCCTGAATGCCGCCACCGGCCGCGGCTGGTGGATCGCCCGACCGGTGGAGCTGCAGAATTCGCGGCCGCTGGCCTTCGAGCACGGCCGCTCGGTAGGCAGCACCCTGCTGAGTTGGCCGGGCGAGCAGATCATCAAGTGCCTGGTGCAATTCCATCCCGACGACGAGCCGCTGCTGCGGCTGGAGCAGGAGGCCCAGCTCAAGGGGCTGTACCAGGCGGCCCAGGCCAGTGGTCATGAACTGCTGCTGGAGGTCATCCCGCCGAAGAACCATGCCTCCAGCCGGCCGGACGTGCTCTATCGCGCCATCAAGCGCCTGTACAACCTGGGTATCTATCCCGAGTGGTGGAAGATCGAGGCGCAGCCGGCCGCCGTCTGGCAGCAACTCGACACCCTGATCGGCGAACGCGATCCCCATTGCCAGGGCGTGGTGGTACTGGGCCTCAATGCCCCGGCCGAGGAACTGGCCGAGGGCTTCCGTCAGGCCAGTGCCAGCCAGCGCTGCCAGGGCTTCGCCGTGGGCCGGACCATCTTCGCCCAGCCGAGCCGGGCCTGGCTGGCCGGCGAGATCGACGACCGCACGCTGATCGCGCAGATCCGCAGCAACTTCGAATTCCTGATCCAGGCCTGGCGCGACGCCCGCGCCTGATCGCCTCCTGACGAGCAAGGCTGACATGACCGCACAAGAACAACGACTCAAGATCGGCATCAATCCCATTTCCTGGGCCAACGACGACCTGCCGGCCCTGGGCGGCGACACCCCGCTGGAAACCATCCTGCGCGAGGGCAAGGAAATCGGCTTCCAGGGCTTCGAGCTGGGTGGCAAGTTTCCCAGCGAGCCCAAGGCGCTGGGCGAGGTGCTCGGCCAGCATGGCCTGGAGCTGGTGTCCGGCTGGTATTCCAGCGGCTTGGCGCACCGTGACGTGGACGCCGAGATCGAGGCGATCCGTCCGCACTGCCGGCTGCTGGCCGAGAACGGCGCCCAGGTGCTGGTCTATGGCGAGGTGGCCGGTTCCATCCAGGGGCAGCGCCGGCCGCTGATCGAGCGGCCACGCTTCCACAGCGACGCCGCCTGGCAGGCCTATGCCGAAAAGCTCGACCGCCTGGCCGCCTTCACCCTGAGCCAGGGCCTGCGGCTGGCCTATCACCACCACATGGGCGCCTATGTGGAAGCGCCCGAGGACATCGCCCGGCTGATGGCGCTGACCTCGCCGGACGTCGGCCTGCTGTTCGATGCCGGTCATTGCTACATGGGCGGTGGCGATCCCCTCAGCGTGCTGCAGCAACATATCGACCGGGTTTGCCACGTGCACTTCAAGGACGTGCGCAAGGACGTGGTGCAACTGGCGCGCAACAACCAGTGGAGCTTCCCGGACTGCATCCTCAACGGCACCTTCACCGTGCCGGGGGATGGCGACATCGATTTCTCGGCGCTGCTCAAGGTGCTGGTGGCCGCCGGCTACCAGGGCTGGCTGGTGGTGGAAGCCGAGCAGGACCCGGCCGTGGCGCCGGCCTACGAATACGCCAAGAAGGGCTACGACCATCTGCGCCAGCTGGTGGCGCAGGCCACTGCCTGAGGAGGAAATCGATGAATCTGCTCGTCAAAGCCGACCGTAGCGCCCGCGACATCGTCAGCGTCCCAGCCGGTGCCCTGGACTACGTCGGCTTCGCCGCCCATCGCCTGCAACCGGGGGAGTCCCTGCCGGTGCTGGCCGGTGACCTCGAAGTCTGCATCGTGCTGCTCAGCGGCGGCGCCAGTATCGAAGGCGGGCATCCGCAGCTGGGCGATTTCGCCTGGCGCGGGCTGGCCGGTCGCCAGAGCGTCTTCGAGGACGTCTCGCCCTATGCCGCCTACCTGCCGCCCGGCAGCGAAGCACGGGTGACCGCCGACGGCATCGCCGAGATCGCCGTCTGCACCTCGCCTGGCAATCCGCGGGTGGAGGACCGGTTGCCGCCGCGGCTGATCGAGCCGGCGAGCATGCCGCGATCCACCCGCGGCAAGGGCGCCAATACCCGTTACGTCTGCGACATCCTGCCGGACACGGCGGCGGCCCATTCGCTGCTGGTGGTGGAGGTGCGCACCCCGTCCGGGCATTCCTCCAGCTATCCGCCCCATCGCCATGACCGCGACAACCTGCCGGCGGAGAGCCTGCTGGAGGAGTCCTACTACCACCGCATCGATCCGGGCCAGGGCTTCGTCTTCCAGCGCGTCTACACCGACGAGCGCGACCTGGACCAGGCCATGGCGGTGGAAGACCACGACGTGGTGCTGGTGCCGCGCGGCTACCACCCGGTCAGCGTGCCCTATGGCTACGAGTCCTATTACCTAAACGTGATGGCCGGCCCCCGGCGCGTCTGGAAATTCCACAACGATCCGCAGCACGAGTGGCTGCTGACTCGCTAACCCCTTTCGCATTCGCCGTGGCGGCGACCCCAGGACATGAGGATTCAGGACATGAGCGACACCCCCGTCATCGGGCACTACATCAACGGCGCGGTCTCGACCCAGGCCGAGCGCTTCAGCGACGTCTTCAATCCGGCCGAGGGCGTGGTCCAGGCGCGGGTCGCCCAGGCCACGGCGCAGACCGTGGAACAGGCGGTGGCGGCGGCCAAGGCGGCCTTTCCCGAGTGGTCCGAGCAGTCGGCGCTGCGCCGGGCGCGCATCCTGTTCCGCTTCAAGGAGCTGCTCGACCAGCACCACAAGGAGCTGGCGGCGCTGATCACCCGCGAGCACGGCAAGGTGCTGTCCGACGCCATGGGCGAGGTGACGCGCGGCATCGAGGTGGTGGAATTCGCCTGCGGCGCGCCGCACCTGGCCAAGACCAGCTACAGCGACAACATCGGTGGCGGCATCGACAACTGGAACCTGCGCCAGCCGCTGGGCGTGTGCGCCGGCATCACCCCCTTCAACTTCCCGGTGATGGTGCCGCTGTGGATGATTCCCATGGCGCTGGCCACCGGCAATACCTTCATCCTCAAGCCCTCCGAGCGCGATCCTTCCGCCAGCCTGCTGCTGGCCGAGCTGCTCAAGCAGGCCGGCTTGCCCGATGGCGTGTTCAACGTGGTCCAGGGCGACAAGGTGGCGGTGGATGCGCTGCTGCAGCACCCGGACGTGGAGGCCATCTCCTTCGTCGGCTCCACGCCCATCGCCGAATACATCCACCAGGAAGGCACCCGCCGCGGCAAGCGCGTCCAGGCCCTGGGTGGCGCCAAGAACCATATGATCGTGATGCCCGATGCCGACCTGGACCAGGCCGCCGACGCCCTGATCGGCGCCGGTTTCGGTTCGGCCGGCGAGCGTTGCATGGCCATCTCCATCGCCGTGGCGGTGGGCGAGGTGGGCGATGCCCTGATCGAGAAGCTGCTGCCGCGCATCGACGCCCTGCGGGTGCGCAACGGGGTGGAGGCCGATGCCGACATGGGCCCGCTGGTGACCGGCCAGCACAAGGCCAAGGTCGAGGGCTACATCACGAAAGGGGTGGAGGAGGGCGCCCGGCTGCTGGTGGATGGGCGGGGCTTCAAGGTGCCCGGCGCCGAGAACGGCTTCTTCGTCGGCGCCACCCTGTTCGATGGCGTGACCCCGGAGATGACCATCTATAAGGAAGAGATCTTCGGCCCGGTGCTGGGCATCGTGCGGGTGCCGGACTTCGCCAGCGCGGTGGAACTGATCAACGCCCACGAATTCGGCAACGGCGTCTCCTGCTTCACCCGCGACGGCGGCATCGCCCGCGCCTTCGCCCGCACCATCAAGGTCGGCATGGTCGGCATCAACGTGCCCATCCCGGTGCCCATGGCCTGGCATTCCTTCGGTGGCTGGAAACGCTCGCTGTTCGGTGATCACCACGCCTATGGCGAGGAAGGCCTGCGCTTCTACACCCGCTACAAGAGCGTGATGCAGCGCTGGCCCGACAGCATCGCCAAGGGCGCCGAATTCAGCATGCCTACCGCCAAGTGACCGGGGAGAAGCCATGAGCACCCAACGTCTGACCATGGCCCAGGCCCTGGTGAAATTTCTCGACAACCAGTACCTCAGCGTCGATGGCGTCGAGACCAGGTTCGTCGCCGGCGTCTTCACCATCTTCGGCCACGGCAACGTGCTCGGCCTGGGCCAGGCCCTGGAGCAGGACGCCGGTGAGCTGGTGGTGCACCAGGGGCGCAACGAGCAGGGCATGGCCCACGCCGCCACCGGCTTCGCCAAGCAGAAGCTGCGCCGGCAGATCTATGCCTGCACTTCCTCGGTGGGCCCGGGCGCGGCCAACATGCTGACCGCCGCGGCCACCGCCACGGCCAACCGCATCCCGCTGCTGCTGTTGCCCGGCGACGTCTATGCCAGTCGCCAGCCCGATCCGGTGCTGCAGCAGATCGAGCAATTCCACGACCTGTCGATCAGCACCAACGATGCCTTCCGCGCGGTGAGCAAGTACTGGGATCGCATCAACCGGCCCGAGCAGCTGATGAGCGCGGCGATCAACGCCATGCGCGTGCTGACCGATCCGGCCGAGACCGGCACCGTGACCCTGGCGCTGCCCCAGGATGTGCAGGGCGAAGCCTACGACTATCCCGACTACTTCTTTGCCAAGCGGGTGCACCGCCTGGATCGCCGGCCGCCGGTGGTCGCCGCCATCGAAGAGGCGGTGCAGCTGCTCAGGCGCAAGCGCAAGCCGCTGCTGATCTGTGGCGGCGGGGTCAAGTACTCCGGCGCCGCCGCGGCCCTGCAGCGCTTCGCCGAGCGCTTCGAGATTCCCTTCGCCGAGACCCAGGCCGGCAAGAGCGCCATCGTTTCCAGCCACGAACTCAATGTCGGCGGCATCGGCGAGACCGGCTGCCTGGCCGCCAACCTGTTGGCCAGGGAGGCCGACCTGATCATCGGCGTGGGTACCCGCTACACCGATTTCACCACCTCCTCGAAGTGGCTCTACCAGCATCCCGAGGTGGAGTTCCTGAACCTCAACGTGGCCGCCTTCGATGCCGGCAAGCTCGATGGCCTGGCGGTGGTGGCCGATGCCCGGGAAGCCCTCGACGCCCTGACCGAGGCGCTAGCGGCTACCGACTACCGCGCCGGGTGGGGCGGCCAGGTGGGAGAGGCGCGCGAGCGCTATCGCCAGGAGGTGGCGCGGGTCTATGCGCTGGGCTACACCGGCGCCGACTTCGTGCCGGAGATCGACGACGACCTGCCGCGCGCGGTGCTGGAGGAATTCGTCCGCCTGACCGGATCGTCCCTGACCCAGAGCCAGGTGCTCGGCCGCCTCAACGAACGGCTGGACGACGACGCCATCATCGTCGCCGCCGCCGGCAGCCTGCCGGGTGACCTGCAGCGCGCCTGGCAGAGCAAGGGCGTCAACACCTACCACCTGGAATACGGCTATTCCTGCATGGGCTACGAGATCAATGCCGCCCTCGGCGTGAAGCTGGCCGAACCGGAGCGCGAGGTCTATGCGCTGGTGGGCGACGGTTCCTACCAGATGCTGCACTCGGAGCTGGCCACCTCCATCCAGGAGCGGCGCAAGATCAATGTGGTGCTGCTCGACAACATGACCTTCGGTTGCATCAACAACCTGCAGGTCGGCCATGGCATGGGCAGCTTCGGCACCGAATTCCGCTATCGCAACCCGGAGACCGGTCGGCTCGACGGCGACTTCGTGCCGGTGGACTTCGCCATGAGCGCCGCCGCCTACGGCTGCAAGACCTATAGCGTGCGCACCCTGGAGGAACTGGAAGCGGCCCTGGCCGATGCCCGTCGGCAGACGGTCTCCACCCTGATCGATATCAAGGTGCTGCCCAAGACGATGCTGCACGGCTACCTGTCCTGGTGGCGGGTCGGTGGCGCCGAGGTCTCCACCAGCGAGAAGATCGCCGCCGTCGCCCGGGTGCTCAAGGAAAAAGCCACCCAGGCCCGCCAATACTGAGCGCCGCTCACTCCACAATAATTCCAACTCGGAGAAAGACGTCATGACCTTGAACATCGGTGTCATCGGGACCGGCGCCATCGGTCGCGAACACATCCGCCGCCTGAGCCACACCCTGCTGGGCAGTCGCGTGGTGGCGGTAACCGACATCAACGCCGAACAGGCCGCCCGGGTGGTCCAGGAGCTGGGCATCACCGCGGAGGTCTATGCCGACGGCCATGCCCTGATCGCCGCGGCGGACGTTCAGGCGGTGCTGGTCGCCTCCTGGGGTCCGACCCACGAGGAATACGTGCTGGCCGCCATCGCCGCCGGCAAGCCGGTGTTCTGCGAAAAGCCCCTGGCGACCACCGCCGAGGGCTGCCGGCGCATCGTCGAAGCCGAGCGGGCCCACGGCAAGCGCCTGGTGCAGGTGGGCTTCATGCGGCCCTACGATGCCGGCTATCGCCAGCTCAAGGCGGTGGTCGACGCCGATCGCATCGGCGCGCCGCTGATGATCCACGCGGCCCACCGCAATCCCACGGTGAGCGAGCACTACAGCACCGACATGGCCATCACCGACACCCTGATCCACGAGATCAATGTGCTGGCCTGGCTGCTGGACGATCACTACGTGTCCGCCCAGGTGGTCTTTCCGCGCAAGGCGCCGGCGGCGAGCGAGCACCTGCGCGATCCCCAGGTGGTGCTGCTGGAAACGGCCAAGGGCGTGCGCATCGACGTCGAGGTCTTCGTCAACTGCCAGTACGGCTACGACATCCAGTGCGAGATCGTCGGCGAGCGCGGCATCGCCCGCCTGCCGGAGCCGACCTCGGTGCAGCTGCGCAGCGAGGCGCGGCTGTCCAACGAGATCCTCATGGACTGGAAGGACAGATTCATCGCCGCCTACGACGTGGAGTTGCAGGCCTTCATCGACGACCTCGCCGCCGGCCAGCTGACCGGGCCGTCGTCCTGGGACGGCTACATCGCCGCGGTCACCGCCGACGCCTGCATCAAGGCGCAGGACAGCGGCGCCATCGAGCCGGTGACCCTGCCCAGCCGGCCGGCTTTCTACGCCTAGGTCGCCCGTCCCGCCTGCCACGCAGGCGGGGATTCTTTGCCTGAACGAGAGGCGGATCTTGAGAATCGGACTGGTCGGCTACGACGGTATCGGGCGCCTGCTGCACGCGCCGCTGATCGCCAGCACCCCGGGCGCCCAGCTGGTGGGGGTGGTGACCGCCTCGTCGACGCAGCGCGCCGAGTTGGCCAGGGACCATCCGGGTGTCGCCTGCCATACCGATCTGGCGAGCCTGATCGCCGCCGGAGTGGACAGCCTGGTGATCGCCACGCCCCTCCGCGAACGTCCGGCGCAGGTGCGGGAGGCAGTGCAACAGGGCCTGCCGGTGGTCTGCGCGGCGCCCCTGGCCAGGACCCTAGCAGAGGCCCAGGACCTGGTGACGCTGGCCGAGCGGCGGGGTGTGCCGCTCTGCGTCCATCAGCCGCGCCGCTGGGATTCGGATCTGCTCACCCTGGCTCGGCTGCTGCGTGAAAGGCGCCTGGGACAGGTACGCCTCTTCGAATCGCGTCTGCAACTGACTGATCTGGCCGCGGCGGGTATAGGCACCGAGGGTGGCCTGCTCCTCGAACTGGGCAGCCAGCTGGTGGACCAGGCGCTGCTGCTGTTCGGGCCGGTCGAACGGGTCTATGCCGAGGCGCAATTCCCCCGTGGCGATCCCGCACGGGAGCGGGAATTCTTTCTGTCCCTGCGCCATCGCTCGGGGGTGGTCTCGCACCTCTCGGGCAGCGCTCTGCAGAGCTGTCCGCAGCGGCTGCGGGTGGTCGGCGAGCGGGGCGTCTATACCGTCGATGGCCTGGATGGCCAGGCCGCGGCCCTGCGCCAGGGGCGAACCCCGCGCAGCGAGAAGGGCGGCTGGGGCGCCGAGGACCATCAGCGCTGGGGCTGGCTGAGCGTGGGCGAGGAGCGCTCGCGGGTGCCGAGTGAACGGGGTCGTTGGGATCTGTTCTACGAAGGCTGGCTGGCGACCCTGACCCAGGGCGCGCCCTGGCCGGTCGCCGCGCGGGAGACGCTGGCTTGCCAGGCGATCCTGGCGGCGGCGCGCGCGAGTGCCCGTACGGGGGAAAGCCTGGTGCTAGAGGACTCTGCAAGGGTGCCGGGAGCGACTCGGGCAGGCGCCCAGGGGAGGGTGCGGACGTCCGTCTCACGTGTCGAATGAAATTTCTATTTCGCTCTTGTTGTGGAATTAAATTTCCAATAGAGTCGAGAGCAGTTGCAGAAACGAGTCACCAGGGCCGTGCGCCCCGACAACAATAATAGGTGCCGTCACATGAACCACTCCACGCATTCCTTCCGTCTCGCCATCGCCACCGTGCACCGCCTCAAGGTGCAGCGTCCCTCCCGACTGCTCGCCTTGCTCGGCCGGCTGTTCTGCCACGAGCGCAGCGGCGCCGTGCTCTGCGCCTCGCCCGGCGCCGCGGTGTTCTACCGCCCGCACTGATTCCCGCGTCTTTCCGGCGTTCGCCCAGGCTCCGCCCGGTTCACGACCGCGCGGCCCCCGAGGTGCGCCTGACCGTTGCGCCCGTCTGATCCCCTTGCTGATCGTCACCCCACGAATGGAGCCTGAACCATGCAGAAAAAAACTCGCTTTGCCACCCTGGCGCTGTCGCTGCTGCTGGGCAGCAGTGCGGCCCTGGCGGACCTCAAGGTCGGGGTGACCATGTCGTCGTTCGACGACAACTACCTCACCTATGTGCGCGAATACATGACCAAGAAAGCCAAGACCGACGGTGTGCAGCTGCAATTCGAGGACGCCCGCAACGACGTGGTCAAGCAGCTCACCCAGGTGCAGAGCTTCATCAGCCAGAAGGTCGATGCGGTCATCGTCAATCCGGTGGACACCGCCGCGACCCGGACCCTGACCGAGGCCGCCACCAAGGCCGGCGTGCCCATCGTCTACATCAACCGCCGACCCGACGAACCCACCCTGCCGGCGGGCGTGGTGGCGGTGACCTCCGACGACAAGGAAGCCGGCCGCCTGCAGGCGCAGTACGTGGCGGACAAGCTCGGCGGCAAGGGCCAGGTGGCCATCCTGCTGGGTGATCTGGCCAACAACTCCACCCACAACCGCACCGCCGGGGTGAAGGAAGTCCTGGCCAAGTATCCGGGCATCAAGATCGTCGAGGAGCAGACCGCGGCCTGGCAGCGCGACAAGTCCATGGACCTGACCAGCAACTGGTTGCTGGCCGGCAAGGAGCTCAACGCCATCTTCGCCAACAACGACGAGATGGCCATCGGCGCGGCCATGGCCCTGCGCCAGGCCGGCAAGAAGGACGTGCTGGTCACCGGCGTCGACGGTACGCCCGACGGCCTGGCCGCGATCAAGCGTGGCCTGGTGACGGTCTCGGTGTTCCAGGACGCCAAGGGCCAGGCGGAAGGCGCCCTCGATGCGGCGCTGAAGATGATCAACAAGACCCCGGGCGAGCAGAACGTGCTGATTCCCTTCCGCCTGATCACCCCGGAGAACGTCGCCGAATTCCAGGCCATGACCAAATGACCCGAGGCGCCTGCGCCTGCCCGTGAGGCAGGCGGACGCCGCGCCAGAACGGCTTCACAGACCAAACGGGCAGTCCGGCAACGGACTGCCCGTTTTGTCTATCCGGGGCCTTTCACCGGTGCTGGGCGGGCTGGAAACCGGTGATCGTTATCACTAAAAAATTCCAAAAAAATATTGACTGGAATTTATTTTCCAATAGAGTCGAGGTCAAGCCAAGACGTACAGCGGTGCCTCGCTCCGGCGAGCGCGCCCTTCAACAAGAATAAAAGGTGCCGTCATGCCATCCCGCTCCCTGTCCCTGCATGGGTCTCCGATCTCCTGTCCGCCGGGCACCTGCCTGCACCTGGCGAGCGCCGTCACGGCCAGCCCTTCGCCCAGCACCCCTCACTGACCAGCGGCCCGCGCCGCCTGGGCGGCGCCCGCGAGGAGATCGTGATCATGCTCAGTTCCGCCACCCCTGCCGCTGCTCCTGCCCCTGCGGCCACTGCCGCCCCCAGCGAATACCTGCTGGAGATCGTCGACGTCACCAAGGAGTTTCCCGGCGTCAAGGCGCTGTCCCACGTGCAGCTGCGGGTGCGTCCCGGCACCGTGCTGGCGCTGATGGGCGAGAACGGCGCGGGCAAGTCGACGCTGATGAAGATCATCGCCGGCATCTACCAGCCCGATGCCGGGGAAGTGCGGCTGCGCGGGGTGCCGGTGCGCTTCGAGACGCCGCTGCAGGCGTTGCAGTCGGGGATCGCCATGATCCACCAGGAACTCAACCTGATGCCCTTCATGACCATCGCCGAGAACATCTGGCTGGGCCGCGAACCGCTCAATGCCCTGCACCTGGTGGACCACGGCAAGATGCGTCGCCAGACCCAGGCGCTGCTGGACCGACTGCGCATCGCCCTGGACCCGGAAGACAGCGTGGGCAGCCTGTCCATCGCCGGGCGGCAGATGGTGGAGATCGCCAAGGCGGTGTCCTACGACAGCGATGTGCTGATCATGGACGAACCCACCTCGGCCATCACCGAGACCGAGGTGGCGCATCTGTTTTCCATCATCGCCGACCTCAAGGCCCAGGGTAAGGGCATCGTCTACATCACCCACAAGATGGACGAGGTATTCCAGATCGCCGACGAGGTCGCGGTGTTCCGCGACGGCCAATACATCGGCCTGCAGCGCGCCGACAGCATGAACGGCGACGGCCTGATCGCCATGATGGTGGGGCGTGAACTGACCCAGCTGTTCCCGGAGCGCACCGCGCCGCGCGACGAGGTGCTGCTGTCGGTGCGCGACCTGGGCCTGGACGGGGTGTTCTCCGGCGTCTCCTTCGACCTGCGCGCCGGCGAGGTGCTGGGCATCGCCGGACTGATGGGCTCGGGGCGCACCAATGTCGCCGAGACGCTGTTCGGCGTGACCCCGGCCACGGCGGGCGAGATCCGCATCGACGGCCGGCCGGTACGGATGAGCGATCCTCATCTGGCGATCCAGAAGGGCCTGGCGCTGCTCACCGAAGACCGCAAGGACACCGGCATCTTTTCCTGCCTGTCGGTGGGGGAAAACATGGAGGTGGCGGTGCTGAATGGTTTCGCCAGCGGCGGCTTCGTGCAGCAGCAGCGCCTCGACCAGCTCTGCGAGGAGATGCGCCAGCAACTGCGGGTGAAGACCCCCTCGCTGGACCAGTGCATCGCCAATCTCTCCGGCGGCAACCAGCAGAAGGCGCTGATCGCCCGCTGGCTGATGACCCGGCCGCGCATCCTCATCCTCGACGAGCCCACCCGCGGCATCGACGTCGGCGCCAAGGCCGAGATCTACCGGCTGATCGCCAAGCTGGCCGCCGAGGGCCTGGCGGTGATCATGATTTCTTCCGAACTGCCCGAGGTCCTGGGCATGAGCGACCGGGTGATGGTGATGCACGAAGGCACCGTCACCGGCTTTCTCGATCGCGGCGAAGCCACCCAGGAGCGGGTCATGCACCTGGCCTCGGGCAATCCCGTACTGCACTAGCGCATCTTTCGCGCGGTGGGCCCGTACCCATCGCTCCCGGCATACAAGAGGTAGAACAAGATGAGTGCCCTCCTGGACAAGAAAACCGCCGAGCTACCCAGCGCGCGCCCGCGGCGCCGCATCCCCACCGAACTGGGCATCCTGCTGGTACTGCTGGGCATCGGCCTGGCCTTCGAGGCCTTCGGCTGGGTCCTGCGCGACCAGAGCTTCCTGATGAATTCCCAGCGCCTGGTGCTGATGATCCTGCAGGTCTCGATCATCGGCCTGCTGGCCATCGCCGTGACCCAGGTGATCATCACCACCGGCATCGACCTCTCTTCCGGCTCGGTGCTGGCGCTGTCAGCCATGGTGGCGGCGAGTCTGGCCCAGGGCTCGGACTTCGGCCGCGCGGTGTTTCCCTCGCTGACCGACCTGCCGGTCTGGGTGCCGGTCATGGCCGGCCTCGGGGTGGGGCTGCTGGCCGGCGCCATCAACGGCAGCATCATCGCCGTCACCGGCATCCCGCCCTTCATCGCCACCCTCGGCATGATGGTCTCGGCCCGCGGCCTGGCGCGCTACTACACCGAAGGTCAGCCGATCAGCATGCTGTCCGACAACTACACCGCCATCGGCGCCGGGGCCATGCCGGTGATCATCTTCCTGGTGGTGGCGGTGATCTTCCACATCGCCCTGCGCTACACCAAGTACGGCAAGTACACCTATGCCATCGGCGGCAACATGCAGGCCGCGCGGATCTCCGGCATCAACGTCAAGAAGCACCTGATCATCGTCTACAGCATCGCCGGCCTGCTGGCGGGCCTGGCCGGCGTCGTGGCCTCGGCCCGCGCTGCCACCGGTCAGGCGGGCATGGGCATGTCCTACGAACTGGACGCCATCGCCGCGGCGGTGATCGGCGGCACCAGCCTGGCGGGCGGGGTAGGGCGCATCACCGGCACCGTGATCGGTGCCCTGATCCTCGGCACCATGGCCAGCGGCTTCACCTTCCTCGGGGTGGACGCCTACGTCCAGGACATCATCAAGGGCCTGATCATCGTGGTCGCCGTGGTCATCGACCAGTACCGCAACAAGCGCAAGGCCAAGCGCTAGGGCTTGCGCCTTCCCCTCTCCCTGGGAGAGGGCCAAAGGTGAGGGTCGAGCCAGCACCCACCCACTCTTTTACCCGGCCGGGTACTGGCTTGGCCTGCCGGGTCTTTCCATACCCCTGACGGAGAACGACATGCGCGACATCGGCATCGGTCTGATCGGTACCGGCTTCATGGGTCATGCCCATGCCCAGGCCTTCCATCACGCGGCGAGCAGCTTCGCGCTCCCGGTCCGCCCGCGGCTGGTGGCCCTGGCCGATGCCGATCCGGAGCGCGCCGCCCGCTGCGCCGACGCCTGGGGCTTCACCCGCAGCTGCGACTGGGAGCGCCTGATCGCCGATCCCCAGGTCGAGCTGGTGGCCATCACCACCCCCAATCTGCTGCACGCGCCCATGGCCCTGGCCGCCCTGGCGGCCGGCAAGGCGGTCTACTGCGAAAAGCCCCTGGCGGTGAGCCTGGAGGAGGCGACGCAGATGCGCGACGCCGCGCGCCAGGCCGGTGTGGTCAACCGGGTCGGCTACAACTACCTGCAGAATCCCATGCTCAAGCAGGCGCGCGACCTGATCCAGGGCGGCGAACTGGGCGAGATCGTCAGCTTCAGCGGCGAATTCAGCGAAGACTTCATGGGCGATCCCCTTGGGCCCTTCACCTGGCGCTGCGAGACCCGCCAGGCCGGCGGCGCCCTGGCCGATCTGGGCAGCCATATCCTGTCGCTGGCGCGCTTCCTGCTCGGCCCGGTGGCGGCGCTCTGCGCCGATCTGCATACCGCCCATGGCCAGCGGCCCCATCAGGGTGGCACCCGGGCGGTGGAGATCGACGACCAGGCCCATCTGCTGCTGCGCTTCGCCAGTGGCGCTCGCGGCACCCTGACCACCAGCTGGCTCAAGCACGGGCGCAAGAATCGCCTGGCCTTCGAGGTCTGCGGCACCCGCGGCACCCTCAGCTTCGACCAGGAGCGCCTCAACGAACTGCGCCTCTACCAGGTCGGCGACCGTCCGGGCCTGGCCGGTTTCCGTACCCTGCTGGCCGGTCCGCACCTGCCGGACTACGCCGCCTTCTGCCCGGCGCCCGGCCACCAGCTCGGCTACAACGAACTCAAGACCCTGGAGGTCCGCTCGCTGCTGGAGGCCCTGGGCGGCAACCCCGGGCATACCGGCGTCGACTTCCAGGAGGCCTGGGAAGTGGAGCGCCTGGCCCAGGCCGCGCGGCAATCGGCCCAGGAGGAGCGCTGGGTCAGACTCTAGTCTGGGGTAGGATGCTGGGATCATCCCGCGCGAGGACTGTCCCTCTTCCATGACCACACTCTCCGGCGACGGCCTCACCCCGGTCCGGCGCATGAAGCTCATCGCGCTGCTGCTGCTGTTCCTGGCGGCGGCGCTCTACTGCCTGGCCACCGCCCTCGAGGCCAGCCATCCGGCCTGGGGCTACGCCGCCGCCTTCGCCGAGGCGGCCATGGTCGGGGCCATCGCCGACTGGTTCGCGGTGACCGCGCTGTTCCGCCATCCGCTGGGCCTGCCGATTCCCCACACCGCGATCATCCCGCGCAACAAGGCCGGAGTCGGGCGCAAGCTGTCGGACTTCATCTGCCTGCACTTCCTTGCCACGCCCCAGGTGCTGGCCAAGCTGGAGGAACTGGACGCCGCCGGGCGCCTGGCCGGCTGGTTGCGCCAGCCGGACAACGCCGCCGCGGTGGCCAGCCAGGCCACCGGCGTCGCCCGCTATTCCCTGGAAGCCCTGCGCGAAGTGCGGGTGCAGGCCTTCATCCGCCGGGTAGCGGTGGAGCGGCTGCAGCGCCTGGACGTGGCGGCGCTGTCTGGCGAACTGCTCGACATGCTGACCGCCGACGGTCGCCATCAGGCGGTGCTCGACGAGGTGCTGCAGGAGATCGATCGCCTGCTGCAGGACGAAGACACCCAGGCGCTGATCGCCCGCACCATCGGCGGCGAGCTGCGTACCCTGAAGTATCTGGGCCTGGACGAGCGGGTCGGTCGTTGGTCGGCGATCAAGGTGGTGCAGGCGGTGTCGCGCCTCATTGGCGAGATCAGCCATGACCGCGAGCACGAGTTGCGCCGGCACTTCGATGGCTATCTGGTCGGCTTCATCGAGCGCCTCAAGGAGGACCCGGCCTTTCGCCTGCGCGGCGAACAACTGCGCGACCGGCTGCTGGAGCACCCGGCGCTGGCGGGTTATCTGCAGGAGCTGTGGGACGAGTTGGTGAACTGGCTGCAGGCCGATCTCGCCGCCCCGGATTCGCGCATCCGCCGGCGCCTGGGCCGGCTGCTGGCCGAGCTGGGCGACACCCTGAGTCGCGACGAAGCCATGCGCCGCTGGATCAACGAGCAGCTGATGGCCGTGGCACCGCCCTTCATCGACCGCAACCGCCAGCGCATCGGCGACTACATCGCCGCCCGCGTGGCCGCCTGGGACACCGACGAGCTGGTCCAGCAACTGGAGCAGAGCGTCGGCAAAGACCTGCAGTTCATCCGCATCAACGGCACCCTGGTGGGCGGCCTGGTGGGGCTGGTGCTGCATGCGCTGACGGTCTGGTTGGGGCCGGGGTAGGGCGGGAGGCCAGCTGGAGTACGCGTGGAAAAGGCTGCGCCGTTTTCCACCCTACACCTGACCTCCCGTAGCGTGGAAAACCGCAAAGCGTTTCCACTGGCTGCCTACTGCGCTGAGGGTGTAGGCCCATGCCGGACCACCCCCTCTCCCCCTGGGAGAGGGCCGGGGTGAGGGCAGACCCGGACGCCAGACGCCAAGCTCCCCTCCACCCATCACCCCATCCGCACCCAGGCGGCGCCGCGCGGACTAAAGCCCATAGTCCCTGACCCGAGCGTCCCATGTATCGAATCGGCTTTGCCTGCATGTACCGTCACCCCGAGCGCAGTCTGTCGCTCAAGGCGCTGGAGCAGGTCGAGCGGGCCTTCAACACCCGCACCACCACCCTGCGCTGGCTGGGCAGCGTCGAGCGCGCCACCGCCGAGGCCAAGTTGCTGGACGTGGTCACCCACAACCTGGATGCCCAGCTGAGATTCGTCGAGCACGTCGCCGACCTGCCGGACAATCTGCGCATGCTGCGCCTGAGCAGTGATCTGCTGCCGTTCTACAGTCACGCCGAATTCGCCTACTTCTATCGTTCCCAGGAGCTGCAGGCGCTGCTGGAGGATCGCTTCGGCCGGCTGGGCGAACTGGCCCGCCGCCGCGATGTGCGGCTGTCGCTGCATCCCGGGCAATTCTGCGTGCTCGGCTCGGATCGCCCCGAGGTGGTGGAGAACAGCCTGAAGGAGTTCGAATACCACGCCGACATGATCCGCCTGATGGGCTACGGCCAGAAATTTCAGGACTTCAAGTGCAATGTGCACATCGCCGGCCGCCTGGGCGTGCCCGGCATTCGCGCGATCTGGCCACGTCTTTCGAGTGAGGCGCGCAACTGCATCACCTTCGAGAACGATGAAAAGACCTACGGCGTCGACGACTGCTTGCAATTGGCCGATCTCGCCCCGGTGGTGCTGGACATCCACCACTGCTGGATCCACGAAGAGGCCTACATCGATCCCTGGGAGCCACGGGTGGCGAGGATCATCGACAGCTGGCGCGGCGTGCGACCGGCCATGCACTACTCCCAGCCGCCGGAAGCCCTGATGGAAATGGGCGTCTCGCCCAGCAAACGGATCGACATCACCTTCCTGCTGCAGCAGATCAGCAAGCGGCTGCTCTATGCCCACAGCGACATGATGTGGAACGACTGGTGCAACCGCTACGCCTGCCAGTTCCTCGACCGCTTCGACATCATGTTCGAGGCCAAGCACAAGAACGTCACGGTGCGGGATTTCTACGACCGCTACCTGGGTGGCGACGGCACTCTGCCGCCAGCGGATCACGGCATTTTGCAATCGTAGGTTGGGTTGAGACAGCTTCATCGTCGAAGCCCAACAGCGGGACGTCCAACCTTGGGCGCTGCTGGGCTTCGCTGCGCTCAGCGCCAACCTACGGTCTCGTCACGTAGGTTGGGTTGAGACGGCTCCATCGTCGAAGCCCAACGGGGAGGTCCAGCCTTGGGCGCTGTTGGGCTTCGCTGCGCTCAGCCCGACCTACGAGAGCGCCGCAACATGCCGCAATGAGCCCGGTGGGCGATCGGCTGGAAGAACCGCTTAACTCAAGGGTCATCCTTCCGAATCCGCTCGTCGCGAGGCCCGCCATGCCGACCCGTCGCCATTTCCTGCAGACCACCACCGCCCTGGCCGCCGCGGTCACCGCCGCGCCCTGGCTGTGGCAGAGTGCCCAGGCCGCCGAGCCGTTGCTGACCCGCAAGATCCCGCGCAGCGGCGAAGCCCTGCCCGTCATCGGCCTGGGCACCTCGGGCAATCTCGATGTCGAGCTGAACGACGCCGCCCTGGCGCCGCTGCAGGAAGTGCTCAAGGCGTTGCTCGACGGCGGCGGCACCCTCATCGACACCGCGCCCAGCTATGGCAATTCCGAACGGGTGGCCGGCGAGCTGGTGAAGCGGGCCCAGGCTCGCGAGCGGGTCTTTCTCGCCACCAAGGTGTCGTCCACCGGGCGCGAACGCGGCGCGGCGCAACTGGCCGCCAGCTTCAAGGCCCTGCAGACCGAACGCCTGGACCTGGTCCAGGTGCACAACCTGCAGGACACCGCCAACCAGCTGGCCCTGCTGCGCGAACAGCAGCAGGCCGGCAAGGTGCGCTATGTCGGCGTTACCCACTATCGCGAAGCGGCGCTGGACGATCTGCTGGCCACGCTGAAGCAGGAAAAGGTCGACTTCGTGCAATTCAACTATTCGGTAGGCGAGCGCGAAGCCGAAAAACGCCTGCTGCCCTATTGCCGCGACCAGGGCATCGCCGTGCTGATCAATCGCCCCTTCCAGCGCGGCAATCTGCTCTCCGGTACCCGTGGCAAGCCGCTGCCACCCCTGGCCGCCGAACTGGGCGCGACCAGCTGGGCGCAACTGCTGCTCAAGTTCATCCTCGCCGACTCGGCCGTGACCGCGGTGATCCCGGCCACCAGCAATCCACGCTACATGATCGATAACCTGCAGGCCGGTCGCGGTCGTCTGCCGGATGCGCGCCAGCGTGAGGCCATCGCCGGGCTGTTCGCCTAGATGAAGGATTGGCTCGGTCGCGTCCTCGACGCTCGCGCCGGCGAGTCGTCCGCGGCCCTGGCCGGCTTTGCGCTGTTTCTCTGCCTGTTCGCCGGCTACTTCATGCTGCGACCGATCCGCGAGGCCATGGGCATCGCCGGTGGGGTGAAGAATCTGCAGTGGCTGTTCACCGCCACCTTTCTGGTGATGCTGATCGCCGTGCCGCTGTTCGCCTGGCTCAACTCGCGGGTGGCGCGGATCCGTTTCGTCGACTGGGTGTACGGCTGCTTCGCCCTCAACCTGCTGGCTTTCGCCGCCTGCTTCGCCAGCCTGGGCGACAGCGTCTGGCTGGCGCGTACCTTCTATGTCTGGATCTCGGTCTACAACCTCTTCGTGGTCTCGGTAGCCTGGAGTCTGATGGCCGATGTCTTCGACGGCGCCCAGGCGCGGCGGCTGTTCGCCTTCATCGCCGCCGGGGCCAGTGTCGGCGGGCTGCTCGGGCCGGTACTGGCCGCCGCCCTGGCGCCCCTGGTCGGCGAGGCGGGCCTGGCACTGCTGGCCGCCGTGCTGCTGCTTCTGGCGCTCACGCTCAAGGCCTATCTGATGGACTGGCGCGAGACCCGGGGCGCCGGGCGTCCAGGGGCGCCGCCGACCGAAAGCCCGCGGCGCCCGGTGGCCGGCAATCCCTTCAGCGGCCTGACCCGGGTGCTGGCGTCACCCTATTTGCTGGCGGTGAGCGCCTTCGTCATCCTGCTGGCCACGGTCAGCACCTTTCTCTACTTCGAACAGGCGCGGCTGGTGGCCGAGCTGTTTCCCGATCGCGCCCGCCAGGTGCAGGTGTTCGGCCTGCTGGACTTCGTGGTCCAGGCCGGTGCCCTGGTCAGCCAGGTGCTGATCACCGGTCGCCTGGCCCAGCGCCTCGGCGTGCGGGTGCTCTTGGCCGGGGTACCGCTGCTGATGTGCATCGGCTTCCTGGGGCTGGCGCTGCTGCCCACCTTCGCCATGCTGGCGGGGCTGATGATCGTCAGACGGATCGGCGAATACGCCTTCATCCGCCCGGGCCGCGAGATGCTCTTCGCGCCGCTGGACGCCGAGACCCAGTACAAGGCCAAGAACTTCATCGACACCGTGGTCTATCGCGCCGGTGACGCCGCCAGCGGCTGGGCCAAGAGTCTGCTGGACCTGCTCGGCCATGGCGCCTGGCTGCCGGCGCTGGTGGGCGCCGGTTGCGCGGCGCTCTGGGCCTGGCTCGGCTTCTACCTGGGCCGCCGGGCGGACCAGGCGGCCCAGGCCGGCGAGGCGGAGCAGCGCTGAATACCGGCTGAATCGTTGTAGCCGGAAACAACCCGGGGCTCCGAGAGGCGCCCTGCAGGGTGCTAAGGTAAGGCCTTCTTCCTGCCTCAAGGCCCTCCATGTTCCGCTCCCGCGCCATGATGTACCTGGTCCTGTTCGCCCTGCACCTGTTCATCGGCCTCGGCGTCATCGGTGACCTCGGGCTGTCGCCTGTCGCCCAGCTGCCTTTCTGGGCCCTGCTGATCCTGTCCTGCGTGCTGGTGCCCCTGGGCTTTCGCTCGCGGGACATGAACTCGCGCCTGCTGGCCTGGGCGGCGCTGATCGCCATGGGCGTGTTTTCCAGCCTGGCGGTGTTCAGTCTGCTGCGCGGGCTGGTGGTGGCGCTCGCCAGCCTGGCCGGCCACCCACTGGACGTCGCCTGGCGCGCCGGCAGCGCCTGGGTGGTGCTGGGGCTGGTGCTGCTGGTGGCGCTGCGCAGCGTCTACAACGCCCGCCGCACCGCCAAGGTCAAGGAAGTGGAACTGGCCTTACCGGCACTGCCCGCTAGCCTGGACGGGCTGCGCATCGTCCAGCTCAGCGACCTGCACATCGGACCGACCATCAAGGCCGGCTATCTGCAGCGCATCGTCGAGCGGGTCAACGGTCTGGACGCCGACCTGGTGGCCATCACCGGCGACCTGGTGGATGGCAGCGTGGCCGAACTGCGCCAAGAATTCCTACCGCTGCAACAACTCAAGGCGCGCCTGGGCACCTACGCCATCACCGGCAATCACGAATACTATTCCGGCGCCGAAGCCTGGGTACGCACCTGGCGCGAGCAGGGCCTGACCGTGCTGCTCGACGAGCATCGGGTGCTGCAGCATCAGGGCACGCCCTTCGTGCTGGCCGGCATCACCGACTACTCGGCGCCGCTCTATGTGCCCAGCCACCGCAGCGACGCCGCGGCCGCCTTCGCCAACGCCCCGCAAGGGCTGTTCCGCCTGCTGCTGGCCCACCAGCCGCGCTCGGCGCCCAAGGCTGCAGCCGCCGGCGCCGACCTGCAGCTCTCCGGTCACACCCACGGTGGCCAGTTCTGGCCCTGGATGCACTTCGTGCGCCTGCAGCAACCCTGGGTCGCCGGCATCCACCGCCTGGATCGGTTGACCGTCTACATCAGCCGCGGCACCGGCTACTGGGGCCCGCCGCTGAGATTCGGCGCGCCGAGCGAGATCACCCTGATCAGGTTGCGAAAAGGGTAGCGGCGGGCAAAGCGGCGGTACCCGCATCCGGCACGCCAGGAATCCCGACCCAGAGCCCCTGGGCTCTTCGAGCCCTGATCGTGCAAGGTAAAAGCCGGATGGATGGCCCTTTGCCACTGCTTGTCCTCAGGGGACAGATCCTTATCCTCGTCCCTACCTTCCCCCGGACGCCCCAGCGTTCAAGGACAAACTGCTACACGGATAAGGATGTATCGCCATGACGAGGACAGTGGCTTTCCTGCTGGTCCCCGAGGTGCTGATGCTGGATTTCGCCGGGCCGGTGGAGGTGTTTTCCATCGCCAATCGCTATCTGCCAGCGACCGACCACTATCGCATCGTGACCATCGCCGCCGGGCGGCGGCGGACCCTGCGTTGTTCCAATGGCATGACGATACGCACGGAACTCACCATCCAGCAGCCGCCCGCGGCCTATGACCTGCTGCTGGTGCCCGGCGGACCGGGCGCCTATCTGGAGCCCCATCCGGACGTCGCGGCCTGGCTGCGGCAGGTGCCCGCGCAGTGCGCGCGCTACGGGGCGGTCTGCACCGGGACCTTTCTGCTCGGCAGTGCCGGCCTGCTCGATGGCCGGCGGGTGACCACCCACTGGAATTATCGCGAGCGCCTGGCGCGGCGCTTTCCCCGTGCCCAGGTGACCGCCGACGACATCTACCTGAGCGATGGCCCGCTGCTGAGCTCGGCCGGGGTCACCGCCGGCATCGACCTGGCGCTGGCGCTGGTGGCCGAGGATCATGGCAAGGCCATCGCCCGGGAGGTGGCCAAGGTGCTGGTGGTGGTGACCCAGCGGCAGGGCAAGCAGGCCCAGTTCAGTCCGCTGTTCGACGAGCCCGAGGCGGCCACCGCCATCACCCGGGTGCAGCAGCACATCGTGGCGAACATCGACCAGGCCTATTCGATCAGCCGGCTCGCCGAGCTGGCGACCATGGGCACCCGCAACTTCGCCCGGGTGTTCAAGCGCGACACCGGCATGACGCCGCTGGAGTTCGTCCTGCGGGCGCGCATCGATCACGCCCGTGGATTGCTGGAGACCTCCGAGCTGCCGCTGAAGACGGTGGCCTTTCGCAGCGGCTTCGCCAGCGACCGCTGCATGCGCGCTGCCTTCCAGAGCCATCTGGGCCTGACCCCGGCGCAGTACCGCTATCAATTCAGCTGAAATCGGCGGCTGATGGCGGTATCACGTCCATCGATGGCAGCTTCTGGCCGTAGATCGTCATACAACTGGCCTGGGCAGCGGCCAGAATGGTCCTACCTATCGGCTAAGGAGAGGCGCAGACGCCCGAGGGCGCCGGGACGGAGTACCCCCGGCGATCCATGGCGGCGTGGCGCGGCATGGTCATGCAAGAGCTCAAGTCCCTGGAAGATGCCAGTGCCTTCCGCTTCTGCGGCCTGGTCCTGGATGCGCGACGGCGCCTGTTGCTGGATGGCGAGCGCGTGCTGCCCCTGCGCGGGCGGGCGCTGGACATCCTGCGGGTGCTGCTGGAACACCCTGGCGAGCTGGTCGACAAGCAGACCCTGATGACGCGGGTCTGGCCCGGCAGCGTCGTCGAGGACATCAATCTGCGGGTGCACATCTCGGCCCTGCGCCGGGTGCTGCGCCCCTACAGCGCCGACGATCCCATCCTCAGCGTCCGCCAGCGCGGCTACGGCTTCGCGCCGCCGGTGGAGCGGCTGGGCGAAGGCGACCTCGTACCCCTGGTCGAGACGTCACCGCCGCTGACGCCCCTGGAAGGTCGCGAGACCAGCCTGGTCGAACTGCGCCGGTTGCTTGCCCAGCGCCGCCTGGTGTCGGTGGTGGGCACCGGCGGTGTCGGCAAGTCGCTGCTGGTCCAGCATCTGCTGCCCGCGCTGGCGGAAGACTTTGCCGACGGGATACAGAGTCTCGATCTCGCCGCACTGGGCCACATGATGGCGCTGGTGGAGCGCCTCGCCAGCGACCTGGGCCTCGCCAGCGGCAGCGGTCTGCCGGCGCTGCAGGAAGCCCTGGCCACGCGACGCCTGCTGCTGGTGCTGGACAACGCCGAGCGGCTGGTCGAACCCGCGGCCTGGCTGGTGGAAAATCTGCTGCAAGGCTGTCCGCAGCTCAGGGTGCTGGTCACCAGTCGCGAGGCCCTGCGGGTGGAGGGAGAGGCCGTGTTGCGCCTGGCTCCGTTGCCGATCGCGAGTCCACCCTCGCGGCACCTGCGCGATGCCATGCGCGAGCCGGCCTTCCGGTTGTTCGTCCGGCGCGCCCGGGCGCGGCTGCCAGGGCTGCAACTGCAGCCGGCCGACGTGCAACTGGTCGGCGAGATCTGTCGGCGCAGCGAGGGCGTGCCCCTGGCGCTGGAGATCCTCGCCGAGCAGGTGGCGGCCCAGGGCCTGAACGGAGTGCTGGCGCAACTCGAAGGCGGCTACTACCTCAGTGTTCAGGGCCGGCGGACCGCGGCGCAGCGGCAACGCAGTCTCGGCGCCATGCTGGACTGGAGTCTGCACAGCCTGAGCGAGTCGGAATTCGCGGTGCTGGCGACCCTGGCCGAGGCCGGCGAGCGCTTCAGTCGCAGCGAGGCCCTGGCGCTGGCGGCGCAGCGCGGGCTGGAGGAGGCGCACTTCATCCCCCTGCTGGGGCAACTGGTGGAGAAGTCGCTGATCCTGGTGGAAGGCGGCGGGGCGACGCTAGGCTACCGCCTGCTGGCCATGCTGCGGCTGCATCTGCGGCAGTTCCGCCAGCAACCGCCGCTCCAGGGCCTGCTGCTGCCAGGCCAGCGGCGGGATCCCGATGGCGCGGGTAAATACCCGGCTCAGATGCGCCTGATCGAAGAAGCCGCATTCCAGGGCGATCGCCGCCAGGGGTAACTCGCGCTCGGCGAGTAACTGCTGGGCGCGGTGGATGCGCTGCTGCCGCAACCATTCCAGTGGGGCGAGCCCGGCACTGAGCTTGAACTGGCGGGTGAAGTGACTACGCGACAGGCCGCAGACGGAAGCGACCTGGCTGACGCTGATACCGCGCTCCAGATGCTGCAGCAGGACTTCCTTGGCCAGCCGTTCCTGCCAGGCGGCCAAACCGGCCAGTCGGGTACTGGATAGAGCCAGGGTGCTATCGACGGTCATGGACATGGCGCTCTCCCTATCAAACCAGCCGCGTCGCGCGACCGCCTGGATGAGAATGATTCCCTGCAGTTGTCTGACGTGCGAGTTGCCTATCGTTAATTACCGTTAAGGCGGCAACGCGCTAGGCGCAATACTGTCGCGACGGCGCTGGCCGAGGGTGTCGCCGGGCCAGCAGGTGCCAGCCCAGCAGGGCGAGGCCGAGCAGTCCGGCGATCAGCAGGGGCGCCGGGCCATAGGCCTGGAGTCTGTCGAGCAGGGCCAGGATGTGCGCCTCGAACAGCCGGCCCAGGGCCAGGCCGGAGCCGATCCACAGGGTGGCGCCACCCAGGTCGTAGGCCAGGAAGCGCCGCAGGGGCATGGCGCTGGCACCGGCGCTGAGGGTGGCGAGGGCGGCAGCGCCGGGGACGAACTTGGCCACCAGCAGCAGGCCGGGAAGGCGGGTGGCCGCCGGGACATGGCCCGGCAGGTGGCGCAGCAGCCAGGCGCCATGTCGCCGGCCGGCCCAGTACCAGAGCAGATCGGCCAGGCCGGTGACCGCGACGGTAGCCAGCAGCGCCAGGAGCAATTCGGCTTCATCGGCCGCCGCGCCCATCACCACCAGCGACGGATAGGCCGGTACCGGCAGGCCCAGCTGTTCGCCAAAGACATTCAGCGTCAGCCAGAGGGTGGCGTTACCGGCCACCAGGGAGGTCAGGGCTTGGGTGCTCATGGCGCGTTCTCGGCAAGGGGAGGCCGTGGGAGCGGCCTCCGGGCTTGGCGCCTGCTACGCGGGCGCAGGCAGGCTCAGGGCATTTGCGGCAGTTCGTTGGGCCGCAGATCGAACACCAGCACCTCGGCGTCGGTGCCGTGGGCCAGCTGCAGCTCGCGCTCGCCGCGCAGCCTTGCGCCGTCACCGGCCTGCAGCAGGACCCCGTTCAGTTCCAGGCTGCCACGGGCGACGTGCACATAGGCATGGCGCTCGGGGGCCAGTTGCAGGCTGGCGCTTTCGCTACCGTCGAACAGGCCGGCGTAGACCCGGGCATCCTGGCGCACTTCCAGCGAACCTTCGGCGCCGTCCGGCGAGATAATCAGGGCCAGGCGGCCACGCTTGGCCTCGGCGCTGAAGTGCTGCTGCTGGTAGCGCGGTTCGGCGCGGCGCACGTTGGGCACGATCCAGATCTGCAGGAAGTGCACACTCTCGCGCTCCGAGTGGTTGTACTCGCTGTGGCTGACGCCGCTGCCGGCGCTCATCAGCTGGACGTCACCGGGACGGATCACCGAGCCGGTGCCCAGGCTGTCCTGGTGCTCCAGGGCACCTTCGAGCACATAGGAGAAGATTTCCATGTCGCGGTGCGGATGCTCGCCGAAGCCCTGGCCTCCGGTCACGGTGTCGTCATTGATCACCAACAGGTCGGAAAAGCCCTGTTCCGCCGGATTGCGATAGCTGGCGAAGGAAAAGGTGTGGAAGGACTTAAGCCAGCCGTGGTTGGCGGCGCCGCGATCGGAAGCTTTACGAATGGCCAGCATGATGAGGCTCCTTGTCTGAGTGGGGCGCGGTCTGTTCCGACGCCATGGAAGTCATCCTACTGTGGCGCCCGGGTTTGATTAACGAGCTGGCAGGAGAATGGTCGTCCTGTTCTGGTTGACGATACCCCTGGCTGGCCGGCGTCAGCTGCTGCTCCGCGCTCATTGAACCTGGCGCGGACGGGCCGGCCAGAGCCTGACGGTCAGCGCCAGCAGGGCGGTCGCCAGCGCCAGGCCGGCGACGCCGCTCCAGCCCAGCCGGGCCAGCAGCAGACTGCCCAGGGCCGCGCCGCTGGCCATGCCGATGAACATACCGGTGAAGAGCACCGCGTTGAGCCGGCTGCGCGCCTCGGGTTCCAGGCCGTAGACCTGGGCCTGGTGGGCGATCAGGGTGGCCTGGACGCCGAGGTCGAAGACCACCGTCGCCAGCGCCAGCAGCGCCAGACCGGCCATGCCCGGCAGCCAGGGCAGCAGCAGCAGGCTGGCGAAGGCCAGGGCTGCCAGGCCGATGCCCAGGCGTGTCACCCATTCCGAGCCATGGCGATCCGCCAGGCGGCCGGCCCAGGGCGCGGCCAGGGCACCGGCGGCACCGGCCAGGCCGAAGGCGCCGGCGGCGGCGCTGCCCAGCTGGAAGGGCCCGGCGTGCAGATAGAGGGCGAGGGTCGACCAGAAGGCACTGAAGCCCACCGACAGCAGCCCTTGCGCCAGGGTCGCCCGGCGCAGCGCGGCATGCCGGCGCCAGAGCGCGCCCAGGGAGCCGAGCAGCGCCGGATAACTGAGTCGGGTGGTGGCGGCGAAGGCGGGCAGGCCGCGCCACACCGCCACGCCGATGGCGGCGATGCTCAGGGCGGCGAACAGATAGACCGCCCGCCAGCCAAGCCACTCGCCGATCAGGCCGCTCACCACCCGGGACAGCAGGATGCCCAGCAGCAGGCCGGTCATCACCGTGCCGACGATGCGCCCACGCTCGACCGGCGGCGCCAGGGTCGCGGCGGCCGGTACCAGGTCCTGGGCCACGGTGGCGGCCAGCCCGGTCACCAGGCTGGCCAGCAGCAGCCCGTGCAGCCCTGGTGCCAGGCTGGCGCCCAGCAGCGCCAGCAGCAGCACGGCCAGCTTGGCCAGGATGATGCGGCGGCGGTCGAAGCGATCACCCAGGGGCGCCAGCAGCAGCAGCCCCAGGGCATAGCCGAGCTGGGTGAGGGTAGGGATCAGTCCCACGTCGGCGGCAGGTGCTGGCAGGGCGCCCGCGAGAAGGCCGAGCAGCGGCTGGCTGTAATAGAGGTTGGCCACGCTCAGGCCGGCGCCGGTGGCCAGCAGGCCGAGCAGGGCGGGGGACAGGCTGGCGCTGCGCGGTGAGGTCTGGCTATGCGGGAGTGGAATGTTGGTCATGGCGATTCTCCGGGTGGGAAGACGATGAGCGCATTCTTCGCCACGGCGGTCGCTGGCTGTAGCCGAACGCCGGGTACAGGGGGTATACGTAGGCCGTATGAACACCACCTTTGCCCATGACCGTCTCGACCTGCTGGAAACCTTCGTGCGCATCGTCGAGGCCGGCAGCCTGTCGGCGGCTGCACGCCAGCTCGGGACCACGCAGCCCACCGTCAGTCGGCGCCTGCAGGCGCTGGAGGCCGCGCTGCAGGTGCGCCTGGTGCAGCGCTCGACCCACGCCCTACGCCTGACCGAGGATGGCCAGCGCTGCTATCGCCAGGCCCAGCAGCTGCTCGGCGACTGGCAGGCCTTCGCCGCCGCCCTGCACGGCGCCCACGCCGAGCCCGAGGGACGACTGCGGGTGGTGATGCCCCATGCCTTCGGCCAGGAGCAGTTGCTCGATCCGCTGGAGACCTATCTGCGGCGCTATCCGCGGATGCAGGTGGACTGGGTGCTCAGCGACCGGGCGCCGAATTTCGTCGCCGATGGCGTCGACTGCGCCATCCGGGTGGGCGTGGTGGAAGATCCGGACACCGTGGCGGTGCGCCTGGGCGACGTCCAGCGCATCCTGGTGGCGGCGCCGGAGCTGGCAGGCACCCTGCAGGCACCCGAGGAGCTGACGGCGCTGCCCTGGATCGCCATGACCCAGTTCTACCAGACCGAACTGCACCTGCAGCTGGGCGCCACGGGCGAAAGCCGGCGGGTCCCCTTGCGGCCACGGCTGGCCACCGAGAGCCTCTTTGTCGCCCGTCATGCCGCGGTGCGCGGCCTGGGCTGCGCGGCGCTGTCGCACTGGATGGTGCGCGAGGACGTCGCCGCGGGTCGCCTGGTGCATCTGCTCCCCGAATGGCAGGCCGCGCCCCTGCCGATCTATCTCATCTATCCCTACGCCCGCGTCTACCCGGCGCGGCTGCGCCTGTTTCTCGAACTGGTGCGCGAGGCCTGCGCCAGGATGCTGGATGTGACGGCGCCCGCCTGAACTCAAGGATCAGGCGGGCGCAACGAGCGAGGGTGATCAGGCGAGTCGGGCCGCCTGCACCGGGCGCCGGCCATCCAGGCTCAGGGCCCCGGCACCAAAGGCCGCCACCTGCAGCAGCCCCCCGGCGATGGCGACGTTCTTGAGGAAGTGGATCAGCTGGTTCTGGTCGGCGAAGTGGTGGTGGAACACCAGGGCGGTGACCAGGGTGAAGGCGGCCATGGCCAGCGCTACCGGCCGGGTGCGATAGCCGATCAGCAGCAGGCTGGCGAGTCCCAGCTCCACCGCCAGGGCGCCGAGGTAGGCAAGGTCCGGGAACGGCAGGCCCATGGCGGCGATGTAGCCCTTGGTGGCCGCCGGGGCGAGCAGTTTGCCCACGCCGCTGAACAGGAAGAGGCTGGCGAGCAGCAGGCGGCCGGTGGTGGCGGTGAGGGCTTGGGTGTTCATCGTTGACTGTCCTTCGTGAGGTCCGGCATCCGGTATGGATGCGATGGGGCCAGATTACTGTCCACCCTGGATTCGATTAAGTAGCCTTGTCGCGTTTAATAGTCTCTCGAGAGTTGACTATCTCCCAGGTGCCGGTCTGCACTGTGACCTGAATCCTTTCACCTGCACGCCACAGCACAGGCGTCCAAAAACCAGCACAGACGTCCAAGGCCGCCCGTCGTCGTCCGGGTGAAAGTCCGCCCCATCGACGGCGCGAGGCCTTTCTCGCAGCCGGCTCTTTAGCAGGAGGCTGGGCCATGGAACGCGTGCGACTGGATCTGGGACTCTTGTTCCTGCGCCTGGGCGGCGCCGGACTGCTCCTGGCGGTGCATGGCCTGCCCAAGGCGCTGCATTTCCGCCAGCAGCTCGGCCTGATCGAGGACCCGCTGCACCTGGGCGCCTGGCCGACGCTGGGTTTCGCGGTCTTCGCCGAGGTCGTCTGCCCGCTGCTGATCGCCCTGGGCTGGGCGACGCGCCTGGCCTGCCTGCCGATCCTCGGCGTGCTGCTGATCGCGCTGCTGGTGGTGCATCCGCAGTGGTCCCTGGAAGAGGGCCAGTTCGGCTGGCTGCTGCTGGTGCTGTTCGGCACCCTGGCGCTCACCGGGCCGGGTCGCTATTCGCTGGAGGCGCGGCTGGCCAGGCGTCATGCCACCCAGGGCGGTTTCGCGAGGGCGCTGTCATGAGTGCCGCGCCTGGGCAGGACCTGCAGCAGCCACACAGCCGCATCGTCACCCTGGTGATCCGCCACCAGCCCCTGGCCGGCCAGCACCAGGCCTACCAGCGCTGGCTGGAGCGCGCGGTCACTGCTGCCCGTGAAGCCTGCGGCCATCTGGGCGTGGACGTCATCCCGCCGGCCGAGCAGGGCGCCGCCTTTACCACCCTGGTGCGCTTCGCCGACGTCGAGCGACTGCAGGCCTGGCTGGCCTCGCCCGAGCGCCAGGCGCTGATCGCCGAGGTGGCGCCGCTGCTGCGCGAGGCCGATGCCCCCGAGGTGCATGCCGACGCCGAATTCTGGTTCAACCCGCCACGCCCCGGCGTGCGCCAGCCGCCGGCCTGGAAGCAGGCGGTGCTGACCTACCTGGTCATCGCGCCCCTGACCATGCTGATCCCGCCGCTGTGGCAGCCGCTGTTCGCGCGTTATCCGCTGCTGGCCGGCACTGTGCCGAGCAACCTGCTGATCACCCTGTGCATCGTGCCGCTGGTGGTGTTCCTGATCATGCCGAGGGTGAGCCGCCTGTGCGCGCCCTGGCTCAACGCCCGCTCGGGCGCCTTTTCCACTTCTTCCACCCAACGAGGCGAGCAACCATGAGCACCTTCACCACCCGCGACGGCGTCGAGATCTATTTCAAGGACTGGGGCAGCGGCAAGCCCGTGCTGTTCAGCCACGGCTGGCCGCTGGACGCCGACATGTGGGACTACCAGATGCACCATCTGGCCAGCCACGGCTATCGCGCCATCGCCTTCGACCGCCGCGGTTTCGGGCGCTCCGGCCAGCCGTGGAACGGCTACGACTACGACACCTTCGCCGACGACATCAAGGAGCTGATCGAGCACCTGGATCTGCGCGACGTCACCCTGGTGGGCTTCTCCATGGGTGGTGGCGATGTCAGCCGCTACCTGGCGCGCCACGGCTCGGCGCGGGTCGCCAAGCTGGCGCTGCTTGGCGCCGTCACCCCGCTGTTCGGACAGCTGCCGGACTTCCCCCAGGGCGTCGACCCGGGCGTCTTCGACGGTATCCGCGGCGGTCTGCTGAAGGACCGTGCCCAGTTCCTCGCCGACTTCGCCCCGGTGTTCTATGGCACCAACCAGGGCCAGCAGGTCTCCGCGGGCGTCTTCACCCAGACCCTCAACATCGCCCTGCTGGCCTCGCTCAAGGGCACGGTCGACTGCGTCACCGCCTTCGCGGAAACCGACTTCCGTCCGGACATGGCCAGGATCGACGTGCCGACCCTGGTGATCCACGGCGACGCCGACCAGGTGGTGCCCTTCGCGACCACCGGCAAGCTGGCCGCCGAGCTGATCCGTGGCGCCGAGCTCAAGGTGTACGCCGGCGCCCCCCACGGCTTCGCGGTGACTCACGCCGAGCAGCTGAACCGCGACCTGCTGGCCTTCGTCGCCCGCTGAGCCTTCCCGGGCGCCCTGCGCCCGGACTTCTGATCCTGGTCCCGGAGGCCACATGCAACACGCCGATCTGATTCTGCACAACGGCAAGCTCCACACCGTCGATCCCGAGCGCCCCGAGGCGACCGCGGTCGCCATCAAGGACGGCGTCTTTCTTGCCGTGGGCAGCGACAGCGACGTCATGGCGCATCGCGGCCCGGGCACCCAGGTGGTCGACCTGCGCGGTCGCCGCGCCATCCCGGGCCTCAACGACTCCCACCTGCACCTGATCCGCGGCGGCCTCAACTACAACCTGGAACTGCGCTGGGAGGGCGTGCCCTCGCTGGCCGATGCCCTGCGCATGCTCAAGGACCAGGCCGAGCGCACCCCGGCGCCCCAGTGGGTGCGGGTGGTGGGCGGCTGGAACGAATTCCAGTTCGCCGAGCGCCGGCTGCCGACCCTGGAGGAGCTCAACCAGGCCGCGCCGGACACCCCGGTGTTCATCCTCCACCTCTACGACCGGGCGCTGCTCAACCGCGCCGCCCTGCGTGTCGTGGGCTACACCAAGGACACGCCCAATCCGCTAGGTGGCGAGATCCAGCGCGATGCCCGCGGCGAGCCCACCGGCATGCTCATCGCCCGGCCCAACGCCATGATCCTCTACGCCACCCTGGCCAAGGGGCCCAAGCTGCCGCTGGAATACCAGGTCAACTCCACCCGCCAGTTCATGCGCGAGCTCAATCGCCTGGGCCTGACCAGCGCCATCGATGCCGGCGGCGGCTTCCAGAACTACCCGGACGACTACCAGGTCATCCAGGAACTGGCCGATGCCGACCAGCTCACCGTGCGCATCGCCTACAACCTCTTCACCCAGCGGCCCAGGGAAGAGCTGACCGACTTCAGGAACTGGACCAGCAGCGTCACCCTGCACCAGGGCACAGACTTCCTCCGCCACAACGGCGCCGGCGAGATGCTGGCCTTCTCCGCGGCCGACTTCGAGGACTTCCTCGAACCGCGCCCGGACCTGCCGCCCACCATGGAGGCCGATCTGGAACCGGTGGTGCGCCACCTGGTGGAGCAGCGCTGGCCGTTCCGCCTGCACGCCACCTATGACGAATCCATCTCGCGCATGCTCGACGTCTTCGAGCGGGTTGATCGCGACGTGCCCTTCAACGGGCTGCCCTGGTTCTTCGACCACGCCGAGACCATCAGCCCGCGCAACATCGAGCGGGTCAGGGCCCTCGGCGGCGGCATCGCCATCCAGGACCGCATGGCCTTCCAGGGCGAATACTTCGTCGACCGCTATGGCGCCAAGGCCGCCGAGCAGACCCCGCCGATCCAGCGCATGCTCGCCGAAGGCGTACCGGTAGGGGCGGGGACCGATGCCACCCGCGTCTCCAGCTACAACCCCTGGACCTCGCTGTACTGGCTGGTCAGCGGCCGTACCGTGGGCGGCCTGGCGCTCTATCAGGAGGGGCTGCCGCGGGCCACCGCCCTGCAGCTGTTCACCCAGGGCAGCGCCTGGTTCTCCTCGGAGCAGGGCAAGAAGGGCCAGTTGCGAGAGGGCCAGCTGGCCGATGTGGCGGTGCTCTCGGCGGACTTCTTCACGGTCGAGGAAGAGGCCATCAAGCACCTGGAGTCGGTGCTGACCGTGGTCGGCGGCCGTATCGTCCATGGCACCGAGGAATTCGATCGCCTGGGTCCGCCGCCCTTGCCGGTCACCCCGGACTGGTCGTCGGTGGTCAAGGTGCCCGGCCACTGGAAGCCCGGCGCGCCCTTGCAGGCCGTCGTGCACCAGTGCGCCGGTGCCTGTTCCGTGCATGGCCACGGCCATGAGCGGGCGCGCCAGAGCAAGGTGCCGGTCAGCGACTTCAGTGGCTTCTGGGGCGCCTTCGGCTGCTCCTGCTTCAGCTTCTGAGGAGCGTTTGCCATGACCGCCGCCGCCCTGCCTCCCAACACCGCCTCGCCCTGGCAGCCCCTGCGTCAGCGCACCTTCCGCTGGCTGTGGCTGGCCAGCATCGCCTCCAACATCGGTACCTGGATGCACGAGGTGGGCGCCGGCTGGCTGATGACCTCGTTGTCGGCCAGCCCCCTGGCGGTGGCCCTGGTCCAGGTGGCGGGGGCACTGCCGATGTTCCTGCTGGCACTGCCGGCCGGTGCCCTGGCCGACATCGTCGACCGCCGTCGCTACCTGCTCGGCGTGCAGCTGTGGATGGCCGCGGTGGCCCTGGCACTGGCCGGGCTGACCCTGGCCGGCTGGATGACCGTACCGCTGCTGCTGGGCCTGACCCTGGCCATGGGCGTGGGCACGGCGCTGATGCTGCCGGCCTGGTCGGCGCTGACCCCCGAACTGGTCGACAAGCGCGAGCTGCCCGCGGCCATCGCCCTGTCCAGTCTGGGCATGAACGTGGCCCGTGCCCTCGGCCCGGCGCTGGCCGGGGTGCTGGTCAGCCTGGCCGGTCCCTGGCTGGCCTTCGCCCTTAACGCCGTTTCCTTTCTGGCCGTGATCGTCGCGCTCCTGACCTGGCGACGCCAACCTGCAGCCGCCGTGCTGCCCGCGGAGCGCCTGCTGGGCGCCGTCCGGGTCGGCCTCCGCTATGCCCGCAGCTCGCTCCAGCTGCAGGTGGTGCTGGCCCGGACCGCCGCGTTTTTCCTTGGCGCCAGCGCCGGCATGGCCCTGTTGCCACTGCTGGTGCGTCAGGCCCTGCAGGGCACCGCCCTAGATTTCGGCATCCTGCTCGGTTGCGTCGGCCTGGGCGCCATCGGCGGCGCCATGCTCCTGCCACGCCTGCGCGAACGGCTGTCCAGCGACCTGCTGGTGGCGGGTGCCAGTGCGCTCTATGCCGGGGTCCTGCTCGGCCTGGCCTGAATTCGCGACTTCGCCTGGCTGCTGCCGGTCGTGCTGGTCAGCGGCCTGGCCTGGATCGCCGTGCTCTCCAGCCTGCAGGTGGCGGCCCAGACCGCCGTGCCCGGCTGGGTGCGCGCCCGCGCCCTGGCCGTCTACATCCTGGTGTTCTTTGGTACCAGCGCCCTGGGCGGCTTGCTCTGGGGCGCCCTGGCCAGTCACTTCTCCCTGAGCCTGGCGCTGAGCGCGGCGGCCGCGGTGCTGCTGGCCGGCATCGGGCTGACCTGGCGCCTGCGTCTGCCGGTTACTCCGGCGGCCGATATCGCCCCTTCGCTGCACTGGCCGGCGCCCATCCTCGACGACTCCCTGGATCGCGAACGCGGCCCGGTGATGGTCACCCTGGAATACGACATCGCCCCCGAGCATGGCCCGGCCTTTCGCCAGGCCATGCAGGCGGTGGGCGCCATGCGCCGACGCAACGGCGCCTTCTCCTGGGCCCTGCTGCAGGACAGCGCCGAACCGCGGCTCTGGCAGGAATTCTTCTGCGACGAATCCTGGCTGGAACACCTGCGCCACCACCACCGCGTCACCCAGGGCGAACAGCGCCTGGAAGCGGCCGCGCGCCAGTACCAGACCTCCGGCGTGCCCGTCGCCATTCGCCATCTCCTGGGCGGTGCCTGATGCCGCCCTTCACCCGCAACCCCCAAACCACTCCCTGAGGACTCCACCATGAGCAAGCCCTACAACCGTCTCGACAAGAACGATGCCGTCGTCCTGCTGATCGACCACCAGGCCGGTCTGATTTCGCTGGTCCAGGATTTCACCCCCAGCGACTTCAAGAACAACGTCCTGGCCCTGGCCAACAGCGCCAAGTTCTTTGGCCTGCCCACCATCCTCACCACCAGCTTCGAACAGGGCCCCAACGGCCCGCTGGTGCCCGAGCTGGTCGAGCTGTTCCCCGAGGCGCCGTACATCGCCCGTCCCGGCCAGATCAACGCCTGGGACAACGAAGACTTCGTCGCCGCCATCAAGGCCACCGGCCGCAAGCAGCTGATCATCGCCGGCGTGGTGACCGACGTCTGCGTGACCTTCCCGGCACTGGCCGCCATCGCCGAAGGCTTCGACGTCTTCGTGGTGACCGATGCCTCCGGCACCTTCGACAAGACCGTGCAACAGGCCGCCTGGGCGCGCATGAGCGCCGCCGGCGTGCAGCTGATGAACTGGTTCAGCGTCGCCTGCGAACTGCACCGCGACTGGCGCAACGACATCGAGGGCCTGGGCGCGCTGCTGTCCAACCACATCCCCAACTACCGCAACCTGATGACCAGCTACGCCAAGCTGGCCGCCAAGTAAGGTAAACGACAGGCAGGCGCCCCTCCCGGCGCCTGACCTTCGCGGAGGGATGCCGTGAACCGCAACGACCTGCGCCGCATCGACCTGCACCTGCTGGTGGTGTTCGAAAGCCTGATGCACGAGCGCAACCTCACCCGCACCGCGGAAAAGCTCTTTCTCGGCCAGCCGGCCATCAGTGCCGCCCTGGTGCGGCTGCGGCAATTCTTCGACGATCCCCTGCTGGTGCGCAGCGGCCGCGCGATGGAGCCCACGCCGCGGGCCCTGGCCATTCTCGAACGGCTGCGCCCGGCGCTGGACGGCCTGTCCAATGCCTTGAGCGAGGTCGACGACTTCGACCCCGGCGCCAGTCGTGCGGTGTTTCGCCTGGGCATGTCCGACGATGTCGAGTGCGGTCTGCTGCCGCCGCTGCTGGCCCATCTGCGCGAGGTGGCGCCGCACTGCGTGCTGGTGGTGCGCAACGCCAACTTCCTGCTCCTGCCCGGCCTGCTGGCCAGTGGCGAAGTCTCCCTGGGCATCAGCTACACCACCCAGCTGCCGGCCAATGCCAGGTGCCGCACCCTGAGGCACATCCGCGCCCTGGTGGTCCGCGCCGACAGCGATCCCGCGCCCCTGACCCTGGACGACTACTGCGCGCGGCCCCATGTGCTGGTGTCCATGTCCGGCGATCTCTGCGGCAACATCGACGACGACCTGGCACGTCTCGGCCGCAGTCGCAAGGTGGCCCTGGGCGTGCCCCACTTCAACGGTCTCGGCGCCCTGCTGGCGGGCAGCGAATTGCTCGCCACGGTGCCCGACTACGCCGCCCGGGCGCTGGCCGCGGGCGGCGGCCTGCGCATCGAGGAACCGCCGTTTCCCATCGTCCCGGCCAAGCTGTCGCTGGTCTGGCGCGCGGCCCAGGACCAGGACCCGGGCGAGCGCTGGCTGCGCGGCGAGATCAGCAGATTCATGGGCGAAAACCTCTAGCGCGGCGGCTATCAGCGCCGTCGATAAGCGCTATCCGCCGGTACGATTTATGGGAAAGGGGGTTGGCTTTCTAGGATGGCTGCATGTCTTCCGGAGCCACGCCCATGAACCTCGCCATCCTCCGCAACGCCTTCCGCCTGCTGGCCTGCGCCGGCTTCCTCGCCATGCTGGCCGGCTGCGCCAGCTCCCACAACGCCTACCTCAGGGATGGCAGCACGGCCTACCTGGTGCAGTGCAACGGGGTCTTCGGCAGCTGGTCGGGTTGCGCCGGGGAAGCCGCGGAGCGCTGCAGCACCGGCAGCTACCGGGTCCTCGCCCGCAATCATCTGGACGGTGCCAGCGAAGCCCAGGCCGAAGCCAGTGTCGCCGGCCAGTCCTACCCGGTGCGCAACCTGCTGGTGCAGTGCCAGGGCGAGCAACTCGCCTGGCGGGTGGGCAACTTCGTGCGCCGGCTGCCGGTCAGCGAGGGGTGAGGGCGGATCAGCGGGCTGTCGAGCGTTCTGCAAGCAGGCGCTCTGCAAACGGCTGAAGGCCTGCTCGGATAACCCCTCTACCTCTGGTAGGGGTTGGGGTGAGGGCACGCCCCGCACAACGACGTCACCCCTGGAAAAGGCTGCGCCGTTTTCCAGGCTACGGCTCTGCAATCAGACCGTAGGTTGGGTTGAGACGGCTCCATCGTCGAAGCCCAACAGCGATGTTCAGCCTCTGGCGTTGTTGGGCTTCGCTGCGCTCAACCCAACCTACGAGGGCCCGCCAGGGTGGTCGATCCTCAGGCATGCTCCAGGAAATTCAGGAGCCGTCCACCAGGATCGCGGACGAAGAAGCGCCTCACGCCCCAAGGCTCGGTCACCGGACCGTACTCGGGTACGTAGCCCGCGCCGGCCAGTCGACGCAAGACCTCGTCCAGGTCATCGACTTCCAGCGACAGCTCCGGCACCGGCGTACCCGAGCCTCCCTCCACCGCGAAGCTGACCTGGGGACTGGCCTGGCCCGCGCCGACGAAGGTCAGGATCCAGCCATGGTCCATCGCCAGCGTCAGGCCCAGCAGCTCGCCATAGAAGACCTTGGCGGCGGCCAGCTGCTCGGTGGCGATGTTCGGTACGATGCGCGTGATCTGCATGGGCGAACTCTCCGGCTTTACGGGCCTGACAGCTTAGCAAGTCGCTGACGCCAGGCAGTCACTCGCCTATCGCGGCGGCCGGCCGATGCGCGACAGCTAGTCCGCCAGCGCTTCCTCCAAGACCTTCAGGAATTCCCGCGTCGCCGGTGTCGGCAGCGGCGACCAGATGGCATGGACGTTACGCTGGGGGGCATCGCTGACCGGCACCCGGGCCAGGCCGGCAAAGGTGCTGGCTATACTCTGAGGCACCAGGCCGATCGCCAGCCCACGCCGGACGAAGCGCTCCAGCAACTGCATGTTGCCCGTCTCGAAACGCACCCGATGGGGCAGGCCCAGGGCGGCGAAGGCCTCGTCGGTCTGCCGCCGGGCACCGCTGCCCGCGGGCAGGTCCACCAGCGGCAGATCCACCAGCTCGTGCAGCGACAGCCTTTTCCGCCCCGCCAGGGCGTGCGCGGCCGGCAGCACCGCCACCAGCTCCTCGCTGAGCAGCAGGCGGCTGTCCACCGCCTCCAGGGCCACCTGGCGCGACAGGCCGATCAGGGCGAAATCCAGTTGTCGCTCGCGCACCGCCGCCAGCAGCGTCTCGCTCTTGTCCTGACGCAGCCGGATGTCCACCTGGGGATGGCGGGCATGGAAGGCGGCCAGCAGCTCGACGATGTCCAGGCGTGGCACCGAAGAGATCAGACCCAGCGTCAGGGTGCCGCGAATGGCGCCGACCGCGGCGGCCACGTCCTGCTGCAACCTTTCCACCGCCGCCAGCGCCTGCCGCGCCTGGACCAGCAGCGCCTCGCCGGCCGGGGTGAGGCGTACCTGACGCGGCAGGCGCTCGAACAGGGTGGCGCCCAGTTCGGCTTCCAGGCGGGCGATCTGGTGACTGAGCGCCGACTGCACCACATGGCAACGCTCGGCGGCGCGAGTGAAGTGGCGCTCTTCGGCCAGGGCGACGGCGAATTCCAGCTGCTTGAGATTCATAGCGCTATCTTGAAATGAGATCGAAACCATCTTAACGATTCATTTAACCGATGGCTGCCGGTGTCCGATACTGATCAGCCTCTCCCTTGCCGGACCCTGCGGATGTCTAACCCCACGCCTCCTCTCAGCCGCTGGCTGACCCTGCTCATGGCCGTCGCCACCGGTATCGCCGTGGCCAGCAACTACTACAACCAGCCGTTGCTGCACACCATCGCCCAGCGCTTCGACCTCAGCTACACCCAGGCCGGCAGCATCGTCACCACCGCCCAGCTCAGCTACGCCGCGGGTCTCCTGCTGCTGGTGCCGCTGGGGGACCTGCTGGAGCGGCGCCGGCTGATCGTCACCATGAGCGTGATCGCCGCCGCCGGCCTGGCGCTGAGCGCCACCGCCACCAGCCTGACCTGGCTGCTGCTGGGCACCGCCATGACCGGGCTCTTCTCGGTGGTGGCCCAGGTGCTGGTACCCTTCGCCGCCACCCTGGCCGCGCCGGAGCAGCGGGGCAGGGCGGTGGGCACGGTGATGAGCGGCCTCATCCTCGGCATCCTGCTGGCCCGCACCGTGGCCGGAGCGCTCTCGTCCCTGGGCGACTGGCGCACCGTCTATGCCGTGGCGGCCGGCCTGATGCTGGCCACCGCCCTGGCCCTGCGCCTGGCCCTGCCGCGCTATCAGCAGTCGGCGGGCCTGAGCTATCCACGGCTGCTGGGTTCGGTGTTCGTGCTCTTGCGCGACGAACCCCTGCATCGCCTGCGCACCCTGCTGGGCTGTCTGGGCTTCGCCGTCTTCGCGATGTTCTGGACGCCCCTGGCCTTTCTGCTCGCCGCCGAGCCCTATGGCTTCAGCGACGGCACCATCGGCCTGTTCGGTCTCGCCGGTGCGGTGGGCGCCCTGGCCGCCAACCTGGCCGGGCGCATGGCCGACAGGGGCAAGGGTGGTCTCGCCACCAGCATCGGCCTGGCCTCCCTGACCCTGGCCTGGCTACCCCTGGCCTTCGCCCAGCAGTCGCTGGCGGCGCTGCTGGTCGGCATCCTGGTGCTGGACCTCGCCGTGCAGCTCAGCCACGTCAGCAACCAGAACGTGGTCTATCGCCTGCGCCCGGAAGCCCGTAGCCGCCTCAACGCCGGCTACATGACCGGGTACTTCCTCGGCGGCTCCCTGGGTTCGCTGCTGTCGGCGCGGCTGTACGAGCACTTCGGCTGGGCCGGCGTCAGCCTGGCCGGGTGCCTGCTGGCCGGCACGGCGCTGGCCGTCTGGTGCCTGTTCCTGCTGCGCCAGCGTCAGGCGCGGGCCTGAGCGCCATCATCAGCGCGGTCGATGATCGCTATCCCGCGGGACGATTTCTAGGCGCGGGGTGGGCTGGCGACAATGAGTCCACACCCACCCGACACCGGTACTCGCCATGAAAGCCCTCACCGCCCTCTTCGCCGCCACTCTGCTCACCACCGCCATCGTCCAATCCGCCCAGGCCGAGGAAAGCGCCCTGCGCCCCCTGGGTTCGCTGATCGAAAGGCACCAGCAGCAGGATCGTACCCTGGCCGAGAACGGCGCCGACCGCAGCCTGCAGCCGGCGATCCAGCGTCAGCAGCAGCGCCTGGATGGCCAACGCCTGGCTGCCGACGGTGCCGAGCGAACCCTCCACCAGTGGCCCCAGCGTCAGCCGACCCGCGGCGCCGTGGCGTGAGTTGGCCGGACCGTCAGCCGGTCGCGCAGATAGTCCGAGAACAGCTGGACGATGCGCGCCGACTGACGATGCTGGGGATAGACCGCATAGACCGCCGCGCTGGGCAGGGCGAAGTCTTCCAGCACCTGCACCAGCGCCCCTGAGGCCAGCGCCGCGCCGATGATGAAGGTCGGCAGCACCGCGATGCCCTGGCCGGCGATGGCCGCGTCCCGCACCACCTCACCGTTGTTGGCCCTGAGCTGACCCTGCATGGGCAGCACCAGCGGTTTGCCGCCGCGCTGAAAGCGCCATTCCACCTGCCGACCATGGCCATAGAGCAGACAGCTGTGCTCGGCCAGATCCTCTGGCTGCAACAGCGGCGGCGCCTTCTGTAGATAATCCGGACTGGCGCAGGTCACCAGTTGCATCTCGGTCAGTCGCTTGGCGATCAGGCTGGAATCGGCCAGGGTGCCGATGCGGATCGACATGTCGTAGCCCTCGGCGAGCAGGTCCACCGCCCGGTCATTGAGATCCAGCTCCAGGCGGATCTGCGGATAGGCCGAGAGAAAATCCGGCAGCAGGGGACTCAGGTGCAGGGTGCCGAAGGTCATGGGCGCACTGACTCTCAGCACCCCCTGGGGCACCGTCCGCCGGCTGGAGAGCAACTCCTCGGTGTCGTTGACGTCTTCGAGGATCTTCACCGCCCGCTCATAGAGCAGCACGCCGAGTTCGGTCGCCTGCAGGCGCCGCGTGGTGCGATTGATCAACCGCACGCCAAGACTTTCCTCCAGCAACAGGGTCCGCCGGCTGACGTATTGCTTGGACAGCCCCAGCTTGTCGGCGGCGGCAGTGAAGCTGCCCTCGTTCAGGGTGGTGACGAACAGGCGCAGGTCTTCGAAATTCATGGCGGCATCCAGGCGGCGGGAGACGTTTGACGGCGGTCGGATCGCCGTCATTGTGCCAAATCGCCAGGCGTCCAGCGTCAGCCAGGCCGTTGGCGAGCACGCAAAAGAAAACCCCCTCGCCACCTTGCGGTGAGGAGGGGGTTCTGGCGTTCGCCGTCGCTTAGACGTTGAAGCGGAAGTGCATGACATCACCGTCCTTGACGATGTAGTCCTTGCCTTCCAGGCGCCACTTGCCGGCTTCCTTGGCGCCGTTTTCGCCCTTGAAGGCGATGAAGTCGGCATAGGCCACCACTTCGGCGCGGATGAAGCCCTTCTCGAAATCGGTGTGGATGGCGGCGGCCGACTGGGGCGCGGTGGCGCCGACGCGGACGGTCCAGGCGCGCACTTCCTTCACCCCGGCGGTGAAGTAGGTCTGCAGGTTGAGCAGTTCGTAGCCGGCGCGGATCACCCGGTTCAGGCCCGGCTCTTCCATGCCCATGGACTCGAGGAACATCTGCTTTTCCTCGTCGTCGTCCAGTTCGGCAATTTCCGCCTCGATCTTGTTGCATACCGGCACCACCACGGCGCCTTCTTCCTCGGCGATGGCACGGACCACATCCAGGTGCGGGTTGTTCTCGAACCCGTCTTCGGCGACGTTGGCGATGTACATCACCGGCTTGCTGGTCAGCAGGTGGAAGCTGCGCACCAGACGCTTCTGCTCCTCGTCCAGGCCCTTCAGCAGGCTGCGGGCAGGCTTGCCGGCTTCGAAGTGCGGGATCAGCTGTTCCAGCAGGGCCTTCTGTGCCAGGGCTTCCTTGTCACCGCCCTTGGCGTTGCGGGTCACCCGCTGCAGTTGCTTCTCGCAGCTGTCGAGGTCGGCGAAGATCAGCTCCAGGTCGATCACCTCGATGTCCCGCTTGGGATCCACCGAATTCGACACGTGGATGACGTTCTCGTCTTCGAAGCAGCGCACCACGTGGGCGATGGCGTCGGTCTCGCGGATGTTGGCGAGAAACTTGTTGCCCAGGCCTTCACCCTTGGAGGCACCGGCCACTAGCCCGGCGATGTCGACGAATTCCATGGTGGTGGGAATCACCCGCTCGGGCTTGACGATTTCCGCCAGGGCATTCAGTCGCGCATCGGGCATGGGTACGATGCCGCTGTTGGGCTCGATGGTGCAGAAAGGGAAGTTTTCTGCCGCGATACCAGATTGGGTCAGGGCATTGAACAGGGTGGACTTGCCGACGTTGGGCAGGCCGACGATGCCGCAATTGAATCCCATGGTGTGTGTCCTCGCGGAAGAAAAGGAAGAGGGTAGGGTAGGTCAGGCCTTGCGGCTGTGCAGGCGTTGCATGGCGCGGGTCAGGTCGCCGGTCAGCAACTCCGGAACCACCTCCAGGGCGGCCTCGATGCTGGTGTCGAGCAGGTCCTGCTCGCTGCGCGGTGCGCGGCCCAGCACGAAGTTGGAGACCAGGCTGGCATGCCCCGGATGGCCGATGCCCAGGCGCAGACGCTGGAAGCCGTTCTGATTGCCGAGCTGGGCGATGATGTCGCGCAGTCCGTTATGCCCCCCATGGCCGCCGCCGGTCTTGAGGCGTGCGGTGCCGGGTGGCAGGTCGAGTTCGTCGTGGGCCACCAGGATGGCTGCCGGCGGGATGCGGAAAAAGCCGGCGAGCGCCGCCACGGCCTGGCCGCTGCGGTTCATGTAGGTGGTGGGGATGAGCAGACGAACATCGTTGCCCGCGTGGCGGAAGCGCCCCACCAGGCCATGATACTTGCGCTCGACAGCCAGGCTCGCGCCCTGGGCGGCTGCCAGTCGCTCAACGAAAAGGGCCCCTGCATTGTGCCGGGTCTGGTCGTATTCGGGGCCCGGATTACCCAGGCCGACGATCAGTTGGACGGCAGTCATGTCAGGAGCCCTTCTCTTTCAGGCGTGCGAGAACTTACTCGGCAGCGCCTTCTTCGGCAGCGCCGTCAGCAGCTTCTTCACGGATGCGCGGCATGTGGATGCTGGCAACCGGCAGATCGCTGCCGTGGGCCAGGGACACCAGCTCGACGCCAGCCGGGACGTTCAGGTCGCTCAGGTGAACGATCTGATCTAGCTCGACCTTGGCCATGTCGACTTCGATGAATTCCGGCAGGTCTTTCGGCAGGCAGGAAACTTCGACTTCGTTGATGGTGTGCAGGATCTCGCCACCCTGTTGCTTCACGCCCACGGAGGTTTCCTGGTTCATGAAGTGCAGGGGCACGTGAGCGGTCAGCTTCTGACCGGCGACGACGCGCAGGAAGTCGGCGTGCATGACGTAGCCCTTGGAGGGGTGACGCTGCAGGGCCTTGACCAGCACGCTTTCGTTGCTGCCATCAACCTTCAGGGTGATGACGCTGGCGAAGGCGGCTTCGCTTTCCAGCATCTTGGCCAGGTCTTTGCCGACCAGGGTGATGGACGTCGGGGCCTTTTCGCCACCGTAGATCACGGCGGGAACGTTACCGGCATTACGACGCAGGCGGCGGCTCGCACCTTTCCCCAGGTCGGAACGCACTTCGGCATTCAGGGTGAAATCAACCATTGTGAATCTCCAGGATAAGGAATCGGCAGTCCGAGACTTGCGACCAGTTCTACGGCCCTACCGACTAAAAAGCCCCGGGGGGTCTCCTCGACCTTCCGGGGCGCTTCCAGAGCGGCTGTTCCTTAACGGAACATCGCGCTGATGGATTCTTCGTTACTGATCCGGCGTACCGCCTCGGCCACCACCGGCGCGATGTCCAGTTGGCGGATACGGCTGCAGGCCTGAGCCGCGGCGGACAGCGGAATGGTGTTGGTCACCACCAGCTCGTCCAGCACGGAGTTGTCGATGTTCTCGATGGCCCGACCCGACAGCACCGGGTGGGTGCAGTAGGCCAGGACCTTGGCGGCGCCGTGTTCCTTCAGGGCCTTGGCCGCATGGCACAGGGTGCCAGCGGTATCGACCATGTCGTCGACCAGCACGCAGGTGCGGTCCTGGATGTCACCGATGATGTGCATCACTTCCGACTGGTTGGCCTTGGGACGACGCTTGTCGATGATCGCCAGGTCAACACCCAGGCTCTTGGCCACGGCACGCGCACGCACCACGCCACCGATATCTGGGGAGACGATCATCAGATTTTCGAAACGCTGGTCTTCGATGTCATCCACCAGAGCGGGGGAGCCATAGATGTTGTCCACGGGAATATCGAAGAAGCCCTGGATCTGGTCGGCGTGCAGATCGACGGTGAGCACGCGATTGATGCCCACCACGGTCAGCATGTCGGCCACGACCTTGGCGGTGATGGCGACGCGTGCGGAACGCGGACGGCGATCCTGACGTGCATAACCGAAATAGGGGATGACTGCGGTGATACGAGTGGCCGAGGAGCGGCGGAAGGCATCGGCCATCACCACCAGTTCCATCAGGTTGTCGTTGGTCGGCTCGCAGGTGGGCTGGATGATGAAGACATCCTTGCCCCGTACGTTCTCGTTGATTTCGACGCTGATCTCGCCGTCGGAGAATTTTCCGACGGAGACGTCACCGAGAGGGATATGCAGCTGGCGCACGATGCGCCGTGCCAGATCGGGGTTGGCGTTCCCCGTGAAGACCATCATCTTGGACACGCTGCAGTTCCTGCGGCTTGAGGTGGGTCTTGGAAGGAAAATGGCAGGGGCGGCTGGATTCGAACCAACGCATGGCAGGATCAAAACCTGCTGCCTTACCGCTTGGCGACGCCCCTGTATCTTGCAGAGTACTAGCTGTACTCATTCTCTGGTCAGGCTTGCCAGCGCCCGGTGCAACATGGAAGTGTTGCTACCTTTGGCTACGAAGCCTGGAAGTGATGCTGGTAGCTGGCTAGCTACTGTATCAGCTTCGGTCTTATTTGGAAAGCTTCCAAATATGCAACCTCCAGTGCCGGTTAATCTAGCTGAAACAAATTTGTTTAGCAAGATCAAAGCGTTACGAATTTCTGGGTAACGCCTTTCGACCGTACTCTGGCAGTCGTTTCGACCTGACCACTTGAGAACGGCGCAAACTTTAATGGCGGGAGTGTCCCGTGTCAACAGCGGATCTGAAAAAATTTCTGCTGTACTTACAGAGACTTGCGGCACGGCCACGAGATACCAGGGTTCCGGGGGGGCGACCGGGGTGAGCTTTTCCCCCACGCCCTCGGCGAAGGCGGTCTGGCCGCGGACGAATACCGGCACGTCGGCACCCAGGCGCAGCCCCAGCGCCGCCAGGTCGTCGAGGCTGGCGCCCAGGCCCCAGAGGTGATTCAGGCCGAGCAGGGTGGTGGCGGCATCCGAACTGCCGCCACCGATGCCGCCGCCCATGGGCAGGCGCTTGGTCAGCCAGAGGTCGGCGCCTTTGGTCGTGGCGCTTTCCTGCTGCAGCAGCCGGGCGGCGCGCAGGATGAGATTCTGCGCGGGGGCGACGCCCGGCAGGCCGTCGTGGAGTTGCAATTCGCCGTCATCCCGTCCGGCGAAGCCCAGGTCGTCGCCCCAGTCGAGAAACTGGAACAGCGTCTGCAGCTCGTGATAGCCGTCCGGGCGGCGGCCGAGGATGTGCAGGAACAGATTGAGCTTGGCCGGCGCCGGCAGGGTGAAGGCAGGCGCTGCGGTCATTTGCCCAGCTCGCGCGGCTGCCAGGTCTTCACCACCAGGATGACTTCCAGGTCCTTGCCGGTGAGCTTTAAGCGCTCGGGCAGGGTGTAGCCGTTCTGCTCGGTATAGCGGGTGTATTCGACGGTCCAGCCGTCCTGTACCAGGCGTGCCAGGTGGCTGTCGGCGTCCAGGGTCAGCTGGCTGCGACTGTCCGGCGCCGGCAGGCCGCGCACCCACCAGAGCAGGTGCGAGACCGGCAGGCGCCAGCCGAGTTGCTGTTCCAGCAGGGCCTCGGGGGAGTCGGCCTGGTAGCTGCCCTGGCCGGAGACATCGAGGGTGACGGCGCCTGGACGCCCGGTGAGGCGGGTGGCGCCGCGGCCGAGGGGGCCAGCCAGGCGGATGTCATAGTAGTCCTGGCGCTGCAGCCAGAACAGGGTGCCGCTGCCGGAATCGCGCGGGGCGCGGATGCCGACCTTGCCGTCGATCTGCCAGCCGTCGAGGGCGGCGATACGTTTTTTATGAGCCTGCCATTGGGCGGCGTTGCCCTGGCCTTCCACGGCTTCCTGGCGAGAGGTGCTGGCGCAACCGGCCAGCAGTGCGAGCAGCAACAGGGTGAAGAGGGTACGCACGCGGATCATCGGAGGGTTTCGCTTCCAGTCAGGCGTTTGAGGGTGCTGCGCAGGATGGCGTCATCGGCGTCGGCGTCGAGGCCCACGCGCCAGACCTTGCGCGCTTCGCTACGCTTGCCCTGGGCCCAGAGCACCTCGCCCAGGTGGGCCGCCACTTCGGCGTCGGGGAAGCGTTCGTAGGCCTGGCGCAGAAAGCGTTCGGCGTCGGCCAGCTGGCCCTGGCGATAGCGGATCCAGCCCATGCTGTCGAGGATGGCCGGGTCGTCCGGACTCAACTGGTGCGCCTTGTCGATCAGCTGGCGTGCCTCGGCCAGCCGTGGGGTGCGGTCGGCCAGGGTGTAGCCGAGGGCGTTGAGCGCCATGGCGTTGTCGGGGTCGTGGGCGATGATGTAGCGCAGATCGCTTTCCAGCTGACCAAGGTCGCCGCGCTTTTCCGCCAGCATGGAGCGCACATAGAGCAGGTTGAGGTCGTTAGGATACTGCTGCAGGGCCTGCTGCACGGTCTGGTCGGCAAGGGCGGTCTGGTCGGCGCTGGCCAGGCCTTCGACTTCCAGCAGATAGAGCGGCACGGCATATTCGCTCTGGCGCTTGCGCGCCTCGGCCAGGCGCTGACGGGCCTCGATGATGCGGCCACTGCCGAGCAGGATCTCCGCCTGGCGCTGCTGGGCGGCCAGGTAGTCGGTGCCCGGCCCGACCTGGGTGTATTCGGCCAGCGCCTGCTCGGGCTGGTCGAGTTCTTCGTAGCTGCGACCCAGGTTCAGGTGCGCGGCATCCACATGGCTGCCGCGGTCGATCAGTTCCTTGAGATAGATCTGGGCTTCGCGCCAGGCCTGGGCTTCCAGGCAGACCAGCGCCAGGGAGAATCTCAGGTCATCGTCATCCGGGAACTGGGTGACCAGCTCGGCGAACTCGCGCTTGGCCTGGTCCAGGCGATCCAGCTCCACCAGCAGCCGGGCATGGGCCAGGCGCAGGCGGCGGTCTTCCGGGTGCTGGCGGATGCCGGCTTCGAGCAGTGGCAGGGCCTCGGCGCTGCGGTCCTGGCTCTGCAGCAGGCGGGCGCGCAGGAGCAGCGGCGCGACTTCGCGCCTGGCCGCCGGATTGCGCTCCAGCAGCTTGAGAGCCTCGTCGGCACGGCCGTCCTGCTGTAGCAGCAGCGCCTTGCCGAACAGCAGCTGGCCGTTGTGCGGATACTTGGCCAGCAGCCGATCGAAGCTCTTGAGCAGCCCGGCGCGGGTGGTCTCGTCGGTTTCCGCCGCCGAGAGGGCGAGGAAATCGAAGTGGGTGTCGCCCTGGCCCTGGAGCACGCGCTCCATGTAGACCATGGATTCGTCATAGCGACCGGCGCGGGCCAGCATGATGGCGGCGGCGCGCTGGGCATCCAGGTTGTCGGGGGCGTTGCGCGCCCAGATCTGCGCGGTTTCCAGCGCCGGGGTATCGGCGCCCAGGTATTCGGCGATGCGGAAGGCCCGCTCGGCGACCCCCGGGTCCTGGGTCGATTTGGCCTGCTCGACATAGTTGGTCAGGGCGATGTCGAATCGGTTGCGCTGCCCGGCCAATTCGCCGACCAGCAGGTCATAGAGGGTGTCTTCGCGAAAGGAGCCGGCCGGTTGCGGCGTGCTGGTCTTGGCGGTGGGCGGCGGGATGGCGGCAGCGGGCGTCGGCTGACGGCCGAGGTTCTGGCAGCCGGCGAGCAGCAGGGCGGTCGTCAGCAGCGCAAGGTATCTGGTCATAGGGTCGAGGCGGCCTTTTTACAGTCGGTCCATCATGCCACAAGAGTCGCCGTGGCCGCGTCGCGCATGCGCAGCGGCCGGCCGAGAAGTGCGGTGGTCGAGGCTGTTGACGCCTTTTGCCCGGCAAGATTCATTCGCTCAGGCTATGACGGCGATTGTCCGACGTCTCGTCGCTGCTGGTTGTCGCCACCGCCCGCGCGTAGGACAATGATCGGCTTTCCCAATCCGTTCGACTGCTTGCGTCCATGGCCTTTCTCGCGCTCGGCATCAATCACAAGACCGCCTCGGTTGAGGTGCGCGAACGTGTGGCCTTCACTCCGGAGCAGACGGTCGAGGCCCTGCGCCAGCTGGAGCAGGCCACCCACAGTCGCGAAGCGGCGATTCTTTCCACCTGCAATCGCAGCGAACTCTACCTGGAGCTGGAGCCCAGCCTGGCGGAGGCCGTGCTGGCCTGGCTCGCCCAGTACCACCGGGTGCCCCTGGAAGACCTGCGTGCCAGCATCTATCTGCACCAGGACGAGGCCGCGGTCCGCCACATGATGCGGGTGGCCGCGGGGCTGGACTCCATGGTGCTGGGCGAGCCGCAGATCCTCGGCCAGCTCAAGTCGGCCTATGCCGTGGCGCGTGAGGCCGGCACCGTCGGTCCGCTGCTGGGGCGGCTGTTCCAGGCCACCTTCAATACCGCCAAGGCGGTGCGCACCGACACGGCGATCGGCGAGAACCCGGTATCCGTGGCCTTTGCCGCGGTCAGCCTGGCCAAGCAGATCTTCAGCGACCTCAGCCGCAGCCAGGCCCTGCTGATCGGCGCCGGCGAGACCATCACCCTGGTCGCCCGCCATCTGCACGAGCAGGGCGTGCGGCGCATTGTCGTCGCCAACCGCACCCTGGAGCGCGCCAGTCACCTGGCGGAAGAATTCGGCGCCCATACCGTGCTGCTGGCCGACATTCCCGACGAGCTGGTCAACAGCGACATCGTCATCAGTTCCACCGCCAGCCAGTTGCCCATCCTCGGCAAGGGCGCGGTGGAGCGGGCGCTCAAGCAGCGTCGCCACAAGCCCATCTTCATGGTCGACATCGCGGTGCCGCGCGACATCGAGCCGGAGGTGAGCGAGCTGGAGGACGTCTACCTCTATACGGTGGACGACCTGCACGAGGTGGTGGCGGAAAATCTCAAGAGTCGCCAGGGCGCTGCCCAGGCTGCCGAGAAGCTGGTGCTGGCCGGGGTCGAGGACTTCATGCAGCGGCTGCGCGAGCGCGCCGCGGTGGACGTGGTCCGCGCCTATCGCCAGCAGGGCGAGCAGATCCGCGACGACGAACTGGCGCGTGCCCAGCGCCAGCTGGCCAATGGCGTCGATCCCCAGGAAGCCCTGGCGGCCCTGGCACGCAGCCTCACCAACAAGCTGATGCACGCGCCGAGCGTGCAGCTCAAGAAACTATCCGCCGAGGGGCGCGTCGATGCGCTGACCCTGGCTCAGGAACTCTTCGCCCTCGACGAGGGTTTGGACAAGACATGAAGACCTCTCTGTTGCACAAGCTCGACGGTCTGCAGGACCGCTTCGAGGAGCTGACCGCGCTGTTGGGCGACGCCGAAGTCATCAGCGACCAGACCCAGTTCCGCGCCTATTCCAAGGAATACGCCGAACTCGAGCCGGTCAACCAGGCGTTCACCGAATACCGCAAGGTGCAGGCCGACTTGGAGGGCGCCCAGGCGCTGCTCAAGGACAGCGACCCGGATCTGCGCGAGATGGCCGAGGAAGAGGTCGGCACCGCCAAGGCGCGGCTGCAGGAACTGGAAGACGAACTGCAGCGCATGATGCTGCCGCGCGATCCCAATGACGGCCGCAACGTCTTCCTGGAAATCCGCGCCGGTACCGGCGGCGACGAAGCGGCGATCTTTGCCGGCGATCTGTTCCGCATGTATTCGCGCTATGCCGAACGCCAGGGCTGGCGCCTCGAGGTGCTCTCGGAGAACGAGGGCGAGCACGGTGGCTTCAAGGAAGTCATCGCCCGGGTCGAGGGCGACAGCGTCTACGCCAAGCTCAAGTTCGAGTCCGGTGCGCACCGGGTGCAGCGGGTCCCGGAGACCGAATCCCAGGGCCGCATCCACACCTCGGCCTGCACCGTGGCGGTGCTGCCGGAGCCGGACGAACAGCAGGCCATCGAGATCAATCCGGCCGATCTGCGCGTCGACACCTATCGCTCCTCCGGCGCGGGCGGTCAGCACGTCAACAAGACCGACTCCGCGGTGCGCATCACCCACCTGCCCACCGGCATCGTGGTGGAGTGCCAGGAAGAGCGCTCCCAGCACAAGAACCGCGCCAAGGCCATGGCCTGGCTGTCGGCCAAGCTCAATGACCAGCAGGATGCGGCGGCGCACAAGGAAATGTCCGACACCCGCCGGCTGCTGGTGGGGTCGGGCGACCGCTCCGAGCGCATCCGCACCTACAACTTTCCCCAGGGTCGAGTGACCGATCACCGCATCAACCTGACCCTCTATTCGCTGGGCGAAGTGGTCAATGGCGACGTCCAGCAGATCATCGATCCGCTGCTGCAGGAATACCAGGCCGACCAGCTGGCGGCGCTGGGAGACTAAGCATGGCCACCATCGGCGCCCTGTTGCGCGAAAGCCAGCTGCCGGATTCGCCCAGCGCCCGCCTCGATGTGGAACTGCTGCTGGCCGCCGCCCTGGACAAGCCGCGCAGCTACCTGCGCACCTGGCCGGAAAAACTGGTGCCGCGCGAGGCCCTGGCACGCTTCCAGGCCAACCTCGAACGACGCCGGCAGGGTGAACCGGTGGCCTATATTCTCGGCCAGCAGGGCTTCTGGTCGCTCGACCTGGAGGTGAGTCCGGATACCCTGATCCCCCGTCCCGATACCGAGGTACTGGTGGAAACCGCCCTGGCACTGCCCCTGGCCGACGAGGTGCGGGTACTGGACCTGGGCACCGGCACGGGCGCCATCGCCCTGGCCCTGGCCCATGAACGGCCGCGCTGGCGGGTCAGCGGCGTGGATCGTATCGCGGCGGCGGTGGAGCTGGCACGACGCAATGCCCAGCGCCTGCGCCTGGGCAATGCGCTTTTTCAGCAGAGTCGCTGGTTCGCCGCCCTCGCCGGGCAGCGCTTCGACCTGATCGTCAGCAATCCCCCCTATATCGCCGGCAGCGATCGCCATCTGGACGAGGGCGACGTGCGTTTCGAGCCGCGCAGCGCCCTGGTGGCCGGCGTCGATGGCCTGGACGATATCCGCGAACTGGTCGCGGCGGCGCCCGCGCACCTGCAGCCGGGTGGCTGGCTGTGGCTGGAGCACGGCTTCGACCAGGCCGCCGCGGTGCGCGATCTGCTGGTTCGCCAGGGGTTCGTCGAGGTCGAGAGTCGCCAGGACCTGGGTGGTCACGAACGCATCAGCGGAGGGCGTCGGCCATGCTGAGCGACAGTGAGCTGCTGCGCTACAGCCGGCAGATCCTGCTGGCCCAGGTGGATATCGCCGGACAATTGCGGCTGAAAGACGCCAGGGTACTCATCGTCGGCCTCGGCGGTCTGGGTTCGCCGGTGGCGCTCTATCTGGCCGCCGCCGGCGTCGGCGAATTGCACCTGGCCGACTTCGACCAGGTCGACCTGAGCAATCTGCAGCGCCAGGTGCTGCACGACGAAAGCCGCATCGGCCAGGGCAAGGTGGATTCCGCCCTGCAACGCCTGGCGGCGCTCAACCCCGAGGTGCGCCTGGTGCCGCTGCGCGAGGCGCTGGACGCCGACAGCCTGGCGACGCGCATCGCCATGGTGGATCTGGTGCTGGACTGCTCGGACAACTTCACCACCCGGGCGGCGGTGAATGCCGCCTGCGTGGCCACGGGGCGGCCGCTGGTGAGCGGTGCGGCCATTCGCCTGGAGGGCCAGCTCAGCGTCTTCGATCCGCGACGCGCCGACAGCCCCTGCTACCACTGCCTCTATGGCGAGGGCAGCGAGGCGGAACTCAGTTGCAGCGAAGCCGGGGTGCTGGGGCCGGTGGTCGGCCTGGTGGGCAGTCTGCAGGCGCTGGAGGCGCTCAAGCTCCTGGCCGGCTTCGGCGAGCCCCTGGTCGGTCGACTGCTGCTGGTGGATGCGGCGGGCAGTCGCTTCCGCGAATTGCGGGTCAAGCGCGATCCAGGTTGCCCGGTGTGCGGCGCCCGCCATGGCTGACGAGGCGCCGGTCGGGGTCTTCGACTCGGGCGTCGGCGGCCTGTCGGTGCTGGCGGAGATCCGCCAGCTGCTGCCGGCGGAAACCCTGCATTACGTCGCCGATTGCGGCCATATCCCCTATGGCGAAAAGACCCCTGCCTTCATCCGCGAGCGCTGCCAGCTGATCGCGGCGCGGCTGTACGCCCAGGGCGCCAAGGCCCTGGTGGTGGCCTGCAACACCGCCACCGTGGCGGCGGTGGCCGATCTGCGCGAACGCTATCCCCGCTGGCCCATCGTCGGCATGGAACCCGCGGTCAAGCCCGCCGCGGCGGCGACCCGCAATGGCCGGGTCGGGGTGCTGGCGACCACCGGTACCCTGCAGAGCGCCAAGTTCGCCGCCTTGCTGGACCGCTTCGCCCTGGGCGTCCAGGTGCTGACCCAGCCCTGTCCGGGACTGGTGGAACAGGTCGAGCGTGGCGATCTGCACGGCCCCGAGACCCGGCGCCTGCTGCAGGGCTTTCTCACCCCCTTGCTGGCGGCTCAGTGCGACACCCTGATCCTGGGCTGCACCCACTATCCCTTCCTGCGTCCCTTGCTGGCCGAACTGGTGCCGCCGCAGGTCATCCTGGTGGACACCGGCGCCGCCGTGGCGCGGCGCCTGCAGAGTCTGCTGGCGGTGGACGAGCGCCTGGCGGAAGGGCCGGCCGGGCCTACGCGATTCTGGACCTCGGGCGATCCCGCCGAGCTTCGCGCCGTGTTGCCGCAACTCTGGCCGGCAGGGGCCGAGGTAAAGGCGTTCGTCTGACTTTCCCGTCAGGGTTTCGCTCGCCAAATGCCGGTCCAGCGACTAGCATCCGACCTTGTAGGTAAAGATATCCAGGGCTGTGAACACCTTCACGTCTTGATGGTCAATGCTCGCAGTTCGTAAAAACTAGAAACATCCATAAGGGCACTCTCATGAACAAATTGCTTTCCCTCGCAGTAGCCGCCGCGCTTTCACTGGGTGGCATCGCATCGGCACAGGCTGTGGAAATCACCGGGGCAGTCGGTGCCACCAGCCAGAGCGGCATGACCTACCGTATCGGTGCCGGCTGGAATTGGGACAGGAGCTGGTGGCAGAGCTCCACCGGTCGCCTGACCGGCTACTGGGATGCGGGCTATACCTACTGGGAAGGTGACAACGGCCGGTCTTCCGACCAGCATTCGCTGTCCTTCGCCCCGGTGTTCGTCTACGAATTCGGCCAGGGCCAGGTGAAGCCCTTCGTCGAAGCCGGTATCGGCGTCGCCGTCTTCTCCAGCACCAAGGTTGGCGAGCAGGACCTGGGCTCGGCCTTCAACTTCGAAGACCGCATCGGCCTGGGCCTGAAGATCGGCGACACCCAGCGCGTCGGCATCCGTGCGACCCACTACTCCAACGCCGGCATCAAGCAGCCCAACGATGGCATCGAGTCCTATGCGCTGTTCTACAGCCACACCCTCTGATCCAGGGCTTGGATGAAAAAAGCCGGACCTAGTCCGGCTTTTTCGTGTCCGTCCTGCGCGCCATGCCGCGGTAGGCGGCCAGGGCGCGCTGGCGACTCTCGCCCAGGTTCACCAGGGGCGTCAGGTAGCGGTCCCCCGGGGTATGCACGGCCTTGCCCCTGAGGTCGGCCAGTTCCGGCACCCAGGTACGTACATAGTCGCCTCGCGCATCGATCTTCAACGCCTGGGTGTGAGGGTTGAATACCCGGAAATAGGGCACCGAATCGGTACCGGTGGAGGCGCTCCACTGCCAGCCGCCGTTGTTGGAGGCCAGGTCGCCATCGATGAGATGCCGCATGAACCAGCGCTCACCCTCGCGCCAGTCAATCAGCAGGTTCTTGCACAGGAACATGGCCGTGAGCATGCGCATGCGATTGTGCATCCAGCCGGTCTGCAGGAGCTGGCGCATGGCGGCATCGATGATGGGAATCCCGGTGCGCCCCTGTTGCCAGGCTGCGAGGCCTTCGGGGTCGTCGCGCCAGGGCAGGGCGGTCAGGTCCCGATTGAATGGCTGGTGCCGGGAAACCCGGGGGTAGCCCACCAGTACGTGACGATAGAATTCGCGCCAGAGCAACTCGGTGATCCAGGTGGCCGCCCCCTGCTTGCCGCCGCTGAGCAGACCCTCGTTGGCCCGCACGGCTGCCTGCAGGCACTGGCGGGGCGTCAGCACCCCGGCATTGAGATAGGCCGACAACTGGCTGGTACCGGGTTCGCAGGGAATGTCCCGCGCCCGCTGATAGTCTTCCAGATCATCCCGGATGAAGGCTTCCAGGCGCTGCAGTGCTTCCTCTTCCCCTGCCGGCCATAGCCTTTGCAGGTCGGCGGCGGTGGCCGCGAAACCCTCGACCGCGGTGGGCAGCTCGTCCGAAGGGATCGGGTGCTTCCGCTGCCTGCCCGGGGCGGGCAGGGGTGTCGGCAGGCCGGTTTCCAGGCGTGCCAGGCAGGTCTTCCTGAACTGGCCGAAAACCTTGAAGTAGCCGCCGCTCTTGGTCAGTACTGTACCCGGCGCGAACAGCGTCTGGTCCAGATAGCGATGGGTCGCCAGGCCCGCGTCTGCGAAGGCCCTGACCACGGCGTCGTCGCGGACGGCTTCGTTGACCCCGTATTCGTCATTGAAATGCAGGCGCTCCACGCCCAGCTCCCGGGCGAGGTCGAGCAGCACCTGGGGCGCCTGCTCCCAGCGCTCGGCGCTGCGGACCAGCAAGGGGATGCCGAGGGACTTGAGCGTCTTGCCCAGTTCGGCAAGATTGCGCAGCCAGAAATCGACCTTGACCGCCGCCTCGTCGTGCGCCTGCCACTGGACGGGACTCAGCAGAAAGACGGCTGCCACCGGACCCTGTTCGGCGGCGGCGTGAAGAGCGGGATGATCGAGGGTGCGCAGGTCAGTTCGAAACCAGACGAGCTGACTCATGCATGGCGTTCCTGACGCAGCAGCCCGGCACTCTGCAGGCGATCGAAGGCTTCGCCCGGACTGCGCGCCGGCGCGGCATCGGCGGTGAGGGATTCGCCCAGCGCACCGAGCGTCAGGCAGGGACGCGCATGGCGATTGGCGAAGGTCTGCAGCTGACGACGCAGCTCGCTGTCGGGACGGCTGTCGCGACAGAGGACCAGTGCCCGGGGTTCGAGTTGTTCGACCAGGCGATCCAGATTGCCCGCGGGGACCGACCACTCCACCAGTTCTACCGGGCATTCCGCGGCGCTGATCAGCCAGGCGCAGAGCCACAGCGAGGTGTTCATCGGGGTTTCGTCGAGATTGAGCAGCACCAGGGGCGCGCCTCTGAGGCTGTGCTGGCTGTGATAGATCCGCGCACCCAGCTTGCTGCGCAGCCAGGACTGGAAGAACACCTGTTGCAGACGACCATCGTCGGTCGCCTGGCTCAGGCGTTCCAGCTCCCGCAGCAGCGGCCAGAGCAACTGGTCCAGCAGCACCCGGGGTGGATAGAGCGAGGCGGCGCGGTTATAGGCTTCGTCCAGCGCACGCGAGGCCAGTCGGCCGATGGCGTCGATCATCTCCTGGTGAATGGCCTGCCAGGGCGTATCGCTAGGGATCACCGCGGGCCGTTGCTCGTCGAGCAGCCCCTTGACCTGGCTGACCGCCACACCGCGGGCGATCCAGGCGAGGACCTGCTGCACGCGGACCACATGGGCTTCGCTATAGAGGCGATGGCCCTTGGGCGTGCGCTTGGGGACCAGCAAGCCATAGCGCCGCTCCCAGGCCCTCAGCGTCACGGCGTTCACACCGGTGCGCCGGGCGATTTCCCGGATGGGCAGCCAGCCCTCGTGGAGAGCGGACTGGTAGTCCTGATCTTCGCCGTTCGACGACGAAGGCAAGGGAGTGGCGCTAGATGGCATTTCGCAGACTCAGACGTTCGGGGTGCGGTTGGAGATAGGCCTGCTCGTTCACATAACGATCCGGATGCTGGCGGAAGTGGTGCTTGAGCAGCGTCAGGGGCACGACCAGGGGGACGATGCCCTCGTGGTACTGCTCGATCAGCAACTGCATTTCCTGCTTCTCGCTGTCGCTCAGGACCCGACGCAGATAACCGAATAAATGATAGAGCACATTGCAATGGGTACCACGGGTGGCGCACTTCTTCAGGGCAGCCATCAGGCCGCTGAAATACTCCTGCCCCAGCTCGTCCAGATTGCGCTGGCCGATGCTGCCGACCAGCTGACCGAGGGCCCGCGCACGATGGGCGTCGTGGGCCATGAGCTGATACTTGTAACGCGAATGATAGGACAGCAGCGCCCGCGCCGTCAGACCCTGTTGCAGCAGTTGCTGCCAATGGGCATGGGCGAAGACGCGGGTGACGAAGTTTTCCCGCAGCACCGCATCGTTCAGCCGACCGGCTTCTTCCACCGGCAGGTCCGGTCGTAGACGCATGATGGCGGCGGCGAACAGGCCGCGGCCATCGGTGTCGCTGCCCTGGCCGTTGGCGTGGTAGACCTTGACGCGCTCCATGCCGCAGGAGGGCGATTTCTGCATGAAGATGAAGCCGGACAGGTCGGTCAGCTCGCCCGCCATCTTTTCCCCGTAGCCGGTCAGAGCGGCGGTCACGTCCAGGCTGGGGTTGACGGTACCCACGGCGCGCGGCGCCTGGGAGTCACCCACCAGCCGAATGGGTTCGCGAGGCGTGCCGAGGCCGATGGCCATTTCCGGGCAGACCCGGACGAAGTCGAAATGCTCGGCGAAGGTCTGACTGCAGAGCCGGGATTCCTTGTGTCCACCGTTGTAGCGGACTTCGTCACCCAGCAGGCAGGCACTGATACCCAGGCGCGGGCGGGGCAGGCTGGAGGAGGCATTGGCAACCATGGAGATCCCCTGTCGTGTATTTTCTTGTACAAGGTTTTCCTATTTGTACAAGTTTGGTGCAACTTTCGACAGGGGGCTGCGGCAAAAGATTCGCCGCAGGTTACAGACGGCGTGCGCTTCGTCGATTAATCCAGACTGCCCAGGAGCTGCTGCGCGGCCTCATGACCACTCAACCAGGCACCTTCCACCCGACCGCTGGAGCACCAGTCGCCACAGACGAAGACGCCCATGTCGGGATCGGCCAGGGCGCCCCACTGGTGGGGTTGCGCGGGGCGGGCATAGAGCCAGCGATGGGCCAGGCTGAAGGTCGGCGCCGGCAACGGACAGCCGATCAGCTCGGCGAAGGCGCCATGCAGGCGTTCGATCACCTCGTCCTTCGAGGCGTCGAGGTGCGCCTTGCTCCAGGCGCTGGTGGCATGCAGGACCCAGGTGTCCAGGGTGGTGTCGCGCTCGGGCTTGCAGCGATTGCGCGCCAGCCAGTCCAGTTCGCTGCCCTGCACGAAGCAGCCTTCCACCGGGGTCTGCAGGGGCGTGGGAAAGGCCAGGGCCACCGACCAGGTCGGCTCCATGCTGACACCGGCCACGGTGGCCGCCAGCTTGGGCACGCTGGACAGCAGCGCCGTGGCCTGGGGCGCCGGCATGGCGATGATGACCTGGGCGAAGGGGCCGTGGGTCTCGCCGCCGGCATCCAGCAGGTGCCAGTGCTGGGCCCCGCGAAAGACCTCGGTGATGCGGCAGTCGAAGGTGACCGGCAGATCGGCCAGCAGGTGGCGGGTGATGGCGCTCATGCGCGGCACCCCGACCCAGCGCGGCTGCTCGTCCTGGGACGGACTCAGGCGACCGTCGCGATACTGGTAGAGCGCCGGATTCCATTCGGCCGCGCAACCGGCTCGACGCCACTCGTTGAGGGCGTCGATGAAGCGCCGGTCGCGGGCGGTGAAATACTGGGCGCCCAGGTCGAGGGCGCCAGCTTCGCTGCGCTTGCTGGCCATGCGGCCGCCGCTGCCGCGACTCTTGTCGAAGATCTGGACCTGCTGCCCGGCGCGAATCAGCGTCTGGGCCGCGGCAAGTCCGGCTATTCCTGCGCCAACGATGGCGATGGGGGCAGTCATGATGGACCTCGCTTGTCTGACGATTCGCCCTTGTCGAACGTTTGCGCGCGCAAGGGCTCTACGGCTACGACTGGCAACCGTTCTGGATCTTTCGACCCACGACCATACCAAACAATCCTCTTCCCTTCGTTCAGATGCATACGGGCGGCAGGGCAATACGAGAAGGAAGTGACGACATGCATATCCTGCTGACAGGTGGCACCGGATTGATCGGCCGCGCGCTGTGCCGCCAATGGGCGGCCGCCGGGCACCAACTCACCGTGCTCAGTCGCGACCCGGGGCGGGTGGCGCGCGAATGCGGACCCGGGGTGCGCGGCATCGACCAACTGGCGGCGCTGGGCGACGAACACCTGGATGCGGTGGTCAACCTGGCCGGCGCCCCCATCGCCGACAAGCCCTGGACCCGAGGTCGCAAGGCCGAACTCTGGCAGAGCCGCATCGGCACCACCGAGCGCCTGATCGAGTGGCTGCGTGGCCGTCCGCAAAAACCCGCGGTCCTGCTGTCCGGCTCGGCCATCGGCTTCTATGGCGACAGCGGCGAAAAGCCGGTGAGCGAGGCGGACAGCCTGGCCGGTCCCGACTTCGCCGGCGAGTTGTGCCTGGCGTGGGAGCAGGTCGCCAACGAAGCCGGGAAGCTGGGCATCCGCGTGGTCAACCTGCGCACCGGCCTGGTGCTGGCCGCCGACGACGGCTTCCTGCTGCGCCTGCTGCCACCCTTCCGCTTCGGTCTCGGCGCGCGCCTGGGCAACGGACGCCAGTGGATGCCCTGGATTCATTTACAGGATCAAATCGGGGCCATCGATTTTCTTCTCAACCGAAGCGATGCCCAGGGTCCCTATAATCTCTGTGCCCCCCAGCCGGTCCGCAACCGGGAGTTCACCGAGGCGCTGGGACGGGCCTTGCGGCGCCCGGCGCGATTGCTGATTCCCGCCTTCGCCCTGCGCCTGATGGGAGAGCTGTCCATCCTCCTGCTGGGTGGCCAGCGCGCCCGACCCGAGCGCCTGCTCGCGGCCGGGTATGTCTTTCGCTATCCCGAGCTGGATGCGGCCCTGGCCGACCTGCTCGCTGCCAAGGATTCACGATGACTACCAACGCTCTGCTGCTCGCCAACCTGGGTTCGCCCGATTCGCCCCACGTCCCCGACGTGAAGCGCTATCTGAACCAGTTCCTGATGGACCCCTATGTGGTCGATCTGCCCTGGCCGCTGCGCCGGCTGCTGGTATCCCTGGTGCTGATCAAGCGACCCGCCGCCTCGGCCGAGGCCTATGAGTCGATCTGGTGGGAGGACGGCTCGCCGCTGATCGTGCTCAGCCGCCGGCTGCAGGAGGCCGTACGGCCCCTCTGGCGGCACGGTCCGGTGGAGTTGTGCATGAGATACGGCGAGCCCTCGGTGGAAACGGTGCTCAAGCGCCTGGCCAGCCAGGGCATCCGCGAGGTGACCTATGCGCCGCTCTATCCGCAATTCGCCGACAGCACCACCACCACCGCGATCGTCGAGGCGCGACGGGTGATCGAGGCGCACCAGCTGCCGCTGACGCTGAAGATCCTGCCGCCGTTCTATGACCGTCCGGAATACCAGGCGGCGCTGGCGGCCAGCGTCGAACCCTATCTGCGGGAGCCCTACGACCACCTGCTGCTGTCCTTCCACGGGCTTCCCGAGCGGCACATCCGCAAGCTGGTCAAGGATCGCACGCACAACCTGCGCGCGCCCGACAGCAGCAAGGTCACCGCCAAGGCCCTGGCCGTCTGCTACCGCAGCCAGTGCCAGCGCACCGCCGAGCTGGTGGCCCGGCGCCTGGGCATTCCCGATGGCAAGTGGTCGGTGTCCTTCCAGTCGCGGCTGGGCAAGGACAAGTGGATCGAGCCCTATACCGAGGCGCGGCTGGACGCGCTGGCCAAGGCGGGGGTCAAGCGCCTGCTGGTGATGTGCCCGGCGTTCGTCGCCGACTGCATCGAGACGCTGGAAGAGATCGGTGATCGCGGGCGCGAGCAGTTCATCGAGGCCGGTGGCCGGGAGCTGGTGCTGATTCCCTGCGTCAACGACGACCCGGCCTGGGCCCGGGCGCTGGTGGAGCTCTGCGAGGAGGTGGCGGAGCTGCCGCCGCAGCCGATCGAACAACCCAGGATGCCGGCGTAACGGCATCCTGGGCTGGCCGTCAGAGCAGCGGACGCTCTGGCGGTTCGGCATCCTTTTTCCAGGCGTTGTGCCCGGGCAGGACCAGGTTGAGGCCGATGGCGATCAGGCCGCAGAGGGAGATGCCCTTGAGGCCGATCTCGCCGTTGCCGAAGACGATGCCGCCGATGCCGAACACCAGGGTCACTGAGACGATCACCAGGTTGCGCGCCTCGGACAGATCCACCTGGTGGCGGATCAGGATGTTCAGCCCCACCACCGCGATGGAGCCGAACAGCAGGCAGAGGATGCCGCCCATGACCGGCACCGGGATGGTCTGCAGCGCCGCGCCGAACTTGCCGACGAAGGCCAGCACCATGGCGAAGCCGGCGGCCCACAGCATGACCCGCGGATTATGGTTCTTGGTCAGCATCACCGCGCCGGTCACCTCGGCATAGGTGGTGTTGGGCGGACCGCCGAACAGCCCGGCGGCGGAGGTGGCCAGACCGTCACCCAGCAGGGTGCGGTGCAGCCCCGGCTGCTTGAGGTAGTTCTTGCCGGTCACGCCGCCCACCGCGATCACCCCGCCGACGTGCTCGATGGCCGGCGCCAGGGCCACCGGCACCATGAACAGGATGGCGCCCCAGTGGAATTCCGGCGCGACGAAGGCCGGGATCGCCAGCCAGGGCGCCGCGGCTATGCCCTCGGTATGGACGATGCCGAAGACGAAGGCCAGCGCGTAGCCGACAAAGACCCCGGCGAGGATGGGCACCAGGCGGAACATGCCCTTGCCGTAGATGGCCACCAGCAGGGTGGTGACCAGCGCCGGCATGGAGATCATCATCGCCGTGGCATAGGGCACCAGCTGGGCGCTGCCGTCCCCGGCCTTGCCCATGGCCATGTTGGCCGCCACCGGTGACAGCCCCAGGCCGATGGAGATGATCACCGGGGCGATCACCACCGGCGGCAGCAGGCGGTCGATGAAGCCCACGCCGCGCACCTTCACCGCCAGGCCCAGGAAGGTGTAGACGAAGCCGGCCGCCACCACCCCGCCGAGCACCGCCGGCAGACCGAATTCAGCCTTGGCGGCGATGATCGGCGCGATGAAGGCGAAGCTCGATGCCAGGAACACCGGTACCTGGCGGCCGGTGACCAGATGGAACAGCAGGGTGCCGAAGCCTGCGGTGAAAAGGGCCACATTCGGGTCCATGCCGGTGATCAGCGGCATCAGCACCAGGGCGCCAAAGGCCACGAAGAGCATCTGGGCGCCGACCAGGATCTCCCGCCAGAGCGGTTCCCGCGCGGTCACGCTCAGGCGTCCTTCTGCTTGGTGCCGAAGATCTTGTCACCGGCATCGCCCAGGCCCGGCAGGATGTAGCCGTGCTCGTTGAGGCGCTCGTCGATGGAGGCGGTATAGAGGCGCACGTCCGGATGGGCCTCCTCGACCGCGGCGATGCCTTCGGGCGCCGCCACCAGCACCAGGGCGCGGATTTCCTTGGCCCCGGCCTTCTTCAACAGGTCGATGGTGGCGATCATGGAGCCGCCGGTGGCCAGCATGGGATCGATGATCATGGCCATCCGCTGGTCCAGTTCGCCCACCAGCTTTTCCAGGTAGGTATGGGCCTGCAGGGTGGATTCGTTGCGGGCGAGGCCCACCACGCTGACCCGGGCGCTAGGGATCAGGCTGAGCACGCCGTCGAGCATGCCGATACCGGCGCGCAGGATGGGCACCACGGTGACCTTCTTGCCGGAGATCTTCTCCACCTTGACGGTGCCGCACCAGCCTTCGATGTCCACCTCTTCCACCGGCAGGTCCTTGGTCGCCTCGTAGGTCAGCAGGGCGCCGACTTCCTGGGCCAGTTCGCGAAAGTTCTTGGTGCTGATGTCGGCGCGCCGCATCAGGCCGAGCTTGTGACGGATGAGCGGATGGCGGATTTCGTGGACGGGCATGGAATTCTCCAGAGACGGTAGGGCAGCGGATCGAGGACGTTTTCGGTACGACCGGCGCCCCGAAGGCCTGCCGCGGGGAGGGCAGGCGCACAAAAAAATCGCGGTACATTAAAGCATCCGACTCGAGGTGGGCAGTACCCTGCGACAATAGTAGCCGCCTGGCGGCGCTTGAGATCGGTTCGCGGTGTCTGTACCTTTGCCGCCTTTTATCCGCGCCCGCCATCAGGCAGGCGCCCCGTCCCCCGGAGTAGCCCCATGTCCGCCGATCTCGCCCACATCCGCCAGGTCATGCAGGAGGCCGATTGCCTGTATGACGAAGCCCAGGTCGAAGCGGCCATCGACCGGATCGCCGCGTCCATCACCGCCGATCTCGCCGAGCGCAATCCGGTGATCTTCTGCGTGATGAACGGCGGCCTGATCCTGACCGGCAAGCTGGCCACCCGGCTAAATTTCCCCCTGGAAATGTCCTACCTGCACGCCACCCGCTATCGCAACGAGACCACCGGCGGCGAGCTGTTCTGGAAGGCCAAGCCCGAGGTGTCCTTCATCGATCGCGATGTGCTGATCGTCGACGACATCTTCGACGAGGGCCATACCCTCAAGGCCATCATCGGCTTCTGCCGCCATGCCGGCGCCCGCGAAGTCCATACCGCGGTGCTGATCGACAAGACCCACGACCGCAAGGTCAAGGGCCTGGAAGCCACCTATGTCGGGCTGCCCTGCGTCGATCGATACATCTTCGGCTACGGCATGGACTACAAGGGCTACTGGCGCAATGCGCCCGGCATCTATGCCGTGAAGGGGCTGTGACCGCGCGGCTGTTCGATCAGGGACTGTTCGCCGACCTGCTCCGGCAGGCGGCGGCGAGCCCGCGACGACGCGCCCATCACAACCTGCATTGCATGGACGAACCCTGCCATCGCCTGGTGGTGGGGATGTGCGAAGACAGCTACATACCGCCCCATCGCCACCTGGATCCGCGCAAGGCCGAGAGTCTGCTGGTGCTGCAGGGCCGGCTCGGGCTGCTGACTTTCGGCGAAGACGGGCAGGTGCTGCTGCGCCGCGAACTGTCCCAGCGCGCCGGTTGCCCGGGTGTCGATCTCGCTCCCGGGCACTTCCATGCGCTAGTTGCCCTGGATGGCGACTGCCTGTTCTTCGAATGCAAGGCCGGGCCCTTCGTGCCCCTGGGCGAGGGTGAACGACCGGCCTGGGCACCGCTGGAAGGCGCACCCGATGCCGAGCGCTATCGCAGCTGGATGCGCGCCCAGTTCGATTGAACTTTCGATCCGGGTCGCGGTATTGCCGCGGTTTTGTCACTGGCGGGCAGGCGAGGGGCGGGGTTAGAATCGGCCCTCTTTTCTCCAAAGAATCCCCCAGCACAGGTAGCCAAAGGATGCGCAAGGATAAAAAGCAGGTCATCGGTGAAGAGATCAGAGACGAGCAGATCAAGCTGTTTCTCGCGGTCGAGCCGGCGGACGATACCCCCGCGTCTCTGCACAAGCTGGTCAAGGCCTATCGCGGCCTGCGCCCGGATGACTTCGAGCGCTTCGTCGGCTTCTTCGTCGAGGCCGGCTACGACCTGGATGCCCGTAACGACCAGGGCGAAGACTTCATCGAGCTGATCCGCAGCCATCGCCAGGCCGAGCCCTATATCGACGCCCTGCGCGCCGCCCACGCCTGATTCGGTTGATAAGTGCCTGAGCCCGGCCATGCTGCGTTAAAAACCGGCTGGCCCGCCAGCGCGGTCGTAATGCTCGTTTACCCTTTGTAAGCTCGAGCGCGGGCCCGGTCCGCTTCCTCGCCGATTCGACTCGCTTGCGCTCACCCTGCGGGCCAGCCTCTGGCTGTTACTCCCGTTGGTCGTTGCGCCTTGCCTGACCTTCGCTCGGTGACTTCTCGAGCAGGCAGCAAAAAGAAACCCCGCCATGGCGGGGTTTCTTTTTGCCTGGTGAACGGGCCGCCTGAGCGGCCCGTCGGCCATCAGGCGTCGCGGTTGCGGGTCAGCAGCGCAGGCTTCTCGCTGCGCGGCCGGCTTGGCATCTCTTCCAGCTGCTCCAGGGTCGGCAGGCGATCGGCACGCGACGGCTTGTGCACGATCTTCGGCTGCGGCTTGTTCGACGCCCGCTCTTCCGTGGCATAGGCGCGTGGCTCGCTGGGCGCGGCTTCATAGGGCCGGGCGGCACGGGGCTGGCCGTTCTGGCCACGACGCTTGCCGGGCTGCTGCTGTTGCTGGCTGCGCGGACCGCGGGCAGCGCCCTGGCCCTGGCCTTGACCCTGACGGGGCTGACCCTGGCCGCCGGTCGTGGCGGCGCGCGGCGCGCTGCCGCCGTTGCTACTGCGCGGACCCTTGCGGCCCTTGCCCTGGTAGGGGCTCACGTAGTCGACGCTGTTGCCGAAGTTGTCGTAGGCGTCATCCAGAAATTCCTCCGGATCACGATTGCGCGGCTGCTGGGCAACGGCCTGGCCGGGTTGCACGGCGGCCTTGTCCTGGCTGGCGTCATCGCGATCGCGGCGGTCGCGACGATTGCGGGAACGACCCTTGCGCTCGCCCTGGGGCTGGGCGCCGGATTGCTCGCCACCGGCGGCCTTGCCCGGGTTCTGGGCCTGAGCCTGACCCTGATTCTGGCCTCTGCCTTCGCTGCGCGCCGGCTTGTCGGCCTTCTTCTGGCGATTCTGCTGCGGCTTGCCGCGCGGTTCGCGGGGTGCCCGGACTTCCGGCTGCTCGGGCGGCACGGATTGCGGGTCGAAGCCCTGCATGTCGCCGTCCTGGATGCTCTGCTTGGTCAGGCGCTCGATGGCCTTGAGCAGCTTCTCTTCGTCCGGGGAGACCAGCGAAATGGCTTCGCCGCTACGACCGGCCCGACCGGTACGGCCGATACGGTGGACATAGTCTTCCTCGACATTGGGCAGCTCGAAGTTGACCACGTGGGGCAACTGGTCGATGTCCAGGCCACGGGCGGCGATGTCGGTGGCGACGAGGACACGAACCTCGTTGCTCTTGAAGTCGGCCAGGGCCTTGGTGCGCGCGTTCTGGCTCTTGTTGCCATGGATCGGCGCCGAGGGCAGGCCGTGCTTGTTCAGGTACTCGGCCAGGCGGTTGGCGCCGTGCTTGGTCCGGGTGAACACCAGCACCTGTTCCCAGGCACCCAGGGTGATCAGGTGGGCGAGCAGGGCGCGCTTCTGGTTGGCGGGGATGCGGAACAACCGCTGTTCGATGCGCTCGACGGTGGTGTTCGGCGGGGTGACCTCGATCCGCTCGGGATCCTGCAGCAGCTTGCCGGCAAGGTCGGTGATGTCCTTGGAGAAGGTGGCCGAGAACAGCAGATTCTGGCGGCGGGCCGGCAGACGGGCCAGGACCTTCTTCACGTCGTGGATGAAGCCCATGTCCAGCATGCGGTCGGCTTCGTCCAGCACCAGGACCTCGACGGCGGACAGATCGACGCTCTGCTGACCGGCGAGGTCCAGCAGACGACCCGGGCAGGCGACGAGCACGTCGACACCCTTGGCCAGGGCGGTGACCTGCGGCTTGAGGCCGACGCCACCGAAGACGCAGGCGCTGCGCATGGGCAGGTCGCGGGCGTACACCTTGAAGCTGTCGTGGACCTGGGCGGCCAGTTCACGGGTCGGCGTCAGCACCAGCACGCGGGGCTGCTTGGCCACATAGTGGTGACCATCGGGATGACCGTTGGGAAACAGGCGCTCGAGCACCGGCAGCGCGAAGCCACCGGTCTTGCCGGTGCCGGTCTGGGCAGCCACCATCAGATCGCGACCCTGCAGGACGGCCGGAATGGCGCGTTGCTGAACAGGCGTGGGATTCGTGTAGCCAGCGTCTTCTACAGCGCGGGCAAGGGCCTCGGAGAGACCGAGGGAAATGAAGGACATGCGGGGTTCCTGTCTCTGTCGGCGTCCCGCCGACGTGGGGGCGCGGTTGCGCTGCCGGTTGACGTCCGAAAGGCTTGGGACGTCTCGCCCACCCTCGTCATCCTGCGCTGGATGACGAGTCGGACGATGACCGATAGCGGTAATCACGATTGGGTAAAGTCGCCGCCAGTTCGCCTGGCCGCCTTCAAAAACCGAGGTTTCGCCAGATGGCGATACACGGCTCCGCTTGGTTCAGGGTATAGAAGTGCACACCGGGTGCCCCACCTTCGAGCAGTCGCTCGCAGAGGTCGGTCATGACTTCTTCGCCAAAGGCCTGGATGCTCTGGGTGTCGTCACCGTAGGCTTCCAGTTGCTTCCGCAGCCAGCGTGGCAGTTCAGCGCCACAGGCATCGGAGAAGCGCGCCAACTTGCTGTAGTTGGTGATCGGCATGATGCCAGGGATCACTGGGGCTTCGACTCCCAGTTTGCGGACACGTTCCACAAAATGGAAGTAGCAATCGGCGTTGAAGAAGTACTGGGTGACCGCGCGGTCAGCACCGGCCTGCATCTTGTACACGAAATTGCGCACGTCATCCGTAAAGCTGCGCGCCTGCGGATGGGTTTCCGGATAGGCGGCGACTTCGATATGGAAGTGATCACCGGTTTCCTCGCGGATGAAGGCGACCAGATCGCTGGCGTGGCGCAATTCGCCACCGCCGGACAGGCCCATGCCGGACGGCAGGTCGCCGCGCAGGGCGACGATGCGGTTGATGCCGGCTTCCCGGTACTGCTGCAGCAACTCGCGCAGCTTGGCCTTGCTGTCACCGACGCAGGACAGGTGCGGTGCGGTCGGCACCCCGACCTCGTCGTTGAGCTGGCGCACGGTGCGATAGGTACCGTCGCGGGTCGAACCGCCGGCGCCATAGGTGCAGGAAAAGAACTCCGGCCCATGACTCGCCAGTTGCCGCGCCGTGGCGATCAGCTTCTCGTGGCCCGCTTCGGTCTTGCAGGGAAAGAATTCGAAACTCAGACTGGGTTTCACGTCGTCTCTCTCGTCGGCGGCCACCCGCTCCGGGGAGCGGGTGGCCTGGCCATCAGTAGCGGTAGCTGTCGGGCTTGAAGGGGCCTTCCTGGGTCACGCCGATGTACTTGGCCTGGGCTTCGGTCAGGCGGGTCACCACGCCCCCGAAGCCCTTCACCATTTCCAGCGCCACTTCTTCGTCGAGCTTCTTGGGCAGGACCATGACGGTGACGTTGGCGGTCTTCTCGGCGACCGGCAGGTCGGCGAACTTCTCCTGGTACAGGTGAATCTGCGCCAGCACCTGGTTGGCGAAGGAGCCGTCCATGATGCGGCTGGGGTGGCCGGTGGCGTTGCCCAGGTTCACCAGGCGGCCTTCGGCCAGCAGGATCAGGTAGTCGTCGTTGGCCGAATCGACGGTCAGGCCGGTGCGGTGGATCTTGTGCACCTGCGGCTTCACCTCTTCCCAGCCCCAGTGCTGGCGCATGAAGGCGGTGTCGATCTCGTTATCGAAGTGACCGATGTTGCACACCAGGGCGCGCTTCTTCAGCGCCTTGAGCATGTTGGCGTCACAGACGTTGACGTTGCCGGTGGTGGTGACGATCAGGTCGATCTTGCCCAGCAGGGCGCGATCCACCGAGGCTTCGGTGCCGTCGTTCAGGCCGTCGACATAGGGCGAAACCAGCTCGTAGCCGTCCATGCAGGCCTGCATGGCGCAGATCGGGTCGACTTCCGAGACCTTGACGATCATGCCTTCCTGACGCAGCGAGGCGGCCGAGCCCTTGCCCACGTCGCCGTAGCCGATCACCAGCGCCTGCTTGCCGGACAGCAGGTGGTCGGTGGCGCGCTTGATGGCGTCGTTGAGGCTGTGGCGGCAACCGTACTTGTTGTCGTTCTTGCTCTTGGTGACCGAGTCGTTGACGTTGATCGCCGGGACCTTGAGGGTGCCGTCCTTGAGCATGTCCAGCAGGCGGTGCACGCCGGTGGTGGTCTCTTCGGTGATGCCGTGCACGCGCTCCAGCACCTGCGGATACTTGTCGTGCAGGATCTGGGTCAGGTCACCGCCGTCGTCCAGCACCATGTTGGCGTCCCAGGGCTGGCCGTCCTTGAGGATGGTCTGCTCGATGCACCACTCGTATTCGGCTTCGGTCTCGCCCTTCCAGGCGAACACCGGGATGCCGGCGGCGGCGATGGCGGCGGCGGCCTGGTCCTGGGTGGAGAAGATGTTGCAGCTGGACCAGCGCACTTCGGCGCCCAAGGCTACCAGGGTCTCGATGAGCACGGCGGTCTGGATGGTCATGTGGATGCAGCCGAGGATCTTGGCACCGGCCAGGGGTTGCTCGCCGGCGTACTTGCCACGCAGCGCCATGAGGGCGGGCATTTCCGATTCGGCGATGATGACTTCGCGACGACCCCAGTCGGCCAGGGAGATGTCGGCGACCTTGAAATCGTTGAAAGCGGCAGGCGTGAGGACAGCGCTCATTGAAGAGTCTCCATTCGTTAGGTGCGAATGGGCGCCGTTGATGCGTTCTGATAACGCTCCGTTCGAGCCTGACAACGTCTGACGTCATGCCGGCCGTGATGCCCGCGCCAGCGGCGGGTCGGCTAGGATGGGATAACGCAGCGTGCTGCAGCGCCCCTCGAACGGAAGGCGGGGCGGCCTGGTGGCCGCGATGCGCGGGCAGTATAACGAGGATCGCGATAAACCCAAAGGGTGGCGCTCTGCCTCATGTCGACCGGAATCTACCGCGCGCACCCTGATCTGATGCCCCAACCCCCCTGGAAATTCAAGGAGCCCTGATGAACTTCCATACCCGCAAGTGGGTGAAACCCGAAGACCTCAACGCCAATGGCACCCTGTTCGGCGGCAGTCTGCTGAAGTGGATCGACGAGGAGGCGGCGATTTACGCCATCGTGCAGCTGGAAAATCCCAAGGTGGTGACCAAGTACATCTCGGAGATCAACTTCATCAGCGCCTCGCGTCAGGGCGACATCATCGAGCTGGGCATCACCGCCACCGAGTTCGGGCGTACCTCCATCACCCTGAGATGCGAGGTGCGCAACAAGATCACCCGCAAGAGCATCCTCACCATCGACAAGATCGTCTTCGTCAATCTCGACGAGGAAGGCAATCCGGTGCCCCACGGCAAGACCCGGATTACCTACGTCGAGGACAGGTTCAAGGAGTCGCCTTGAGTCCGGCGCGGGTCACGTCCAGGCGCCGCCGCTCGGCCCAGTAGAGCAGCAGTTCGCGCAGTTGCGAGAGTTCGATCGGCTTGCCCATGTGGCCGTCCATGCCGGCCTCCTGGGCGCGATCCTTGTGCTCGGCGAGGATATGCGCGGTCAGGGCCACCACCGGGGTGCGCGAACGATGATTCTGCTGTTCCCAGGCACGTAGCCGGCGGGTGGCGCCGAAGCCGTCCAGCAGGGGCATCTCGCAATCCATCAGGATGAGGTCATAGGTGTTCTGCTGGAGCTTTTCGAAGGCCTCCAGGCCGTTGCTCACGGTATCGGGTTCGACGCCGAGCTTCTTCAGCATGCCGCGGATCACCTTGACCGAGATGCTGTTGTCCTCGGCCACCAGCACGCGGAAGTCGCTGGGGATGCCGCTGGGCTGTTCCTGGGGCTCGGGTTCGCTGACCCGCTGGCCGCGGCGCGACAGTTCGTCGGCCAGGGTGGCCCTGAGGGTATAGCCGGCCACCGGCTTGGCCAGCACCCGCTTGATGCCGGCGTTGCGGGCGATGACCTTGCTCGGCGCATTGCTCAGCCCGGTGAGCATGATCAGCAGCAGATCGTGGTTGAGATTCTCGTCCTCGTTGATGCGCGCGGCGAGCTGCATGCCGGTCATGCCCGGCATCTGCTGATCGAGCAGCACCACATCGAAGTATTCCCGCAGGTGCGACTGGGTACGCAGCAGGGCCAGGGCCTCGCGCCCGGAGGCGGCGGTCACCGCCTGCATGCCCCAGGCGCTGCACTGCTGCTGCAGGACCTTGCGGCAGAGTTCGTTGTCATCGACCACCAGCACCCGCACGTCCTGCAGCGGATAGTCGCTGTCGCCGCGCGACAGGACCAGCGCCTGAGCCGGGATGGGCAGGCTGATCCAGAAGCTGGAACCGCCTTCGGCGTTGTTCTGGATGCCGAAGTCGCCCTGCATCAGCAGCACCAGCTGGCGGGCGATGATCAGGCCGAAATCCAGGCTGTCGGTGTCGCTGGCGAGGAAGTCGCGGCGGTCGAGGTGGGTGGACAGCAGCTGGCGACTCAGCGCCGCGTCCAGCGGGGTGCCGCTGTCCTGCACGGAGATGCGCAGGCGCGGCGGTTGGCCGGTGGCCTCTTCCAGGGAGATCACCAGCAGGATCTCGCCTTCCTCGGTGCGCTGGAAGGCGTTTTCCAGCAGGTTGAGCAGGATCTGGCGCAGGCGGGTCGGGTCGCCGATGAAACGGCGCGGCACCTGGGGCTGGATGAAGCTGAGCAATTCGACCCGGTGCTCCTCGGCACGCGGCCGGAAGATGTCCAGGCAGTCGTCGAGCAGGGCATTGAGGTCGAAGGTGACCTCCTCGAGTTCGATCTGGCCACTTTCCAGGCGGGTGATGTCGATGATCTCGTTGATCAGATTGAGCAGCTCGGCGCCGGCGCTGTGGATGGTCTGCACATAGTCGCGCTGCTTGGCCGACAGCGCCGTGCCCTGCAGCAATTCGGTCATGCCCAGCACGCCATTCATGGGCGTGCGGATCTCGTGACTGATGCGCGAGAGAAATTCGGCCTTGCCCTTGAGCTCCGCGTGGTCCGTGGCTCTGTCGCGGGTGCGGGTGAAATGTTCCTCGCGCAGATAGCGACGCCGCTCCTCCAGGGCCAGGGTCAGCAGGATGCCGCTGAGCATGCAGCTGGCGATCAGGCCGCGGCCCATCCATACCGGCGGATTGGCGTAGCCGGCCAGGATCGGCAGCGCGATCAGCCCGGCCAGGGCCAGCAGGGCGCAGCTCATCACCAGCAGCCGCGCATAGCGGGCGCCCTGGTGCCAGCGCTCCAGAGCGATGATCAGGCAGGCGCACAACGCCAGGCCATTGACCGCCATCAGCCAGTCGCCGACATAGAGTTCGCCGGCGGCGATACGCACCATGGCGGCCAGGCCGACCAGGGCCAGCAGGCTCCGCAGCGTGCGGCGGACCCAGAGCGGCAGCCGTCGCCAGCCGAAGAAGGCACCCACGAGATTCAGCCCGGCGGCGCTGCAGGCCAGCACCGACAGATCGGTCAGCAGCGGCGTCTGGCCCTTGAAGGTGCCCAGCAAGAACTTGCTCAGTCCGAAGATGTTCAGGGCTACGCAGACCAGCATCACCAGCAGCAGGGTGAGGGCGCTGGTGGCGCGGCTGCGGTGGTAGAGCAGCTGGGCACCGTTGTACAGCGCCAGCATGGCCAGGCAGCCGAGCAACACGCCGAACATCACCAGGCGATGGGTGATCTCGGCTTCGGCGCTGCTGCTCAGGGTCAGGGCGATCCGCATCGGCTGGGGCGATTCGAATCTCAGGAAGAGGTCGAGCGGCTGATCGCTCTGTGGAATCGGAAAGACGAAGTCGCGACTGAGTTGCTGCGGATTGAGCAGCGGCCGCGACAGGCCATCGCGGATCTCGCTGAGCAGCTGGTCATCGCGATAGGCGAAGAAATCCAGATAGCCGACGTTGGGCGAAATGATGCGCAGCAGCCGCTGCTGGGTATCGGGCTGGATGCGCGTGTGCAGCCAGAGCGCGCCGGAACCGGCCGGGCGGTGGGCCCTGGCGGTGGTCAGCGGTTTGAAGGCGGACAGCCGATCACGGACATCATCGAGCGAGAATTCGCCAGTAACGTCCTCGTACTGCGCCCAGCCCGCATCCGGCGAATTCTCGGCCTGCACGGAATTGGCCACTAGCAGCAACAGCAGCCAGCTGACCACAAAGCCTATGGCGATCCAGAGCCGGTGCACGAGAGTTCCCTTCGCAAATGCGGACGTCGAGTATAGACCAGCCCGTCACGTCTGTTGACGTAACAGTGTAACAGGCTGATCTCTTAGGCGAGCTTCACTGTCGCTCGCGAGCGATGGCGCGGTAGCCGATGTCGCTGCGGTAGAAGCAGCCCTGCCAGGAGATTTCCCGGGCCAGTGCAGAGGCGTTCTGCTGGGCGGCGGAGACCGTTTCGCCCAGAGCCGTGGCGCACAGCACCCGACCGCCGGCGGTGACGACCTGACCGTCGCGCAGGCCGGTGCCGGCGTGGAACACCTTGCCCGGCAGCGCTGCGGCGGCCTCGAGACCGGCGATGGCGTCACCCTTGGCGTAGTCGCCCGGATAGCCGCCGGCGGCCAGGACGATGCCCAGGCTCGGACGTGGATCCCAGCAGGCTTCGATCTTGTCGAGGGCCTCGGCCAGGGCGGCCTCCACCAGCAGCACCAGGCTGGACTGCAGGCGCAGCATCACCGGCTGGGTCTCGGGATCGCCGAACCGGCAGTTGAATTCGATGACCTTGGGCGCGCCACTCTGGTCGATCATCAGGCCGGCATAGAGGAAGCCGGTGTAGACATTGCCTTCGCTGGCCATGCCGGCCACGGTAGGCTCGATGATCTCGCGCATGACCCGGTCATGGACCGCCGCGGTCACCACCGGCGCCGGGGAGTAGGCGCCCATGCCGCCGGTGTTGGGACCGCTGTCGCCGTCGCCGACGCGCTTGTGGTCCTGGCTGGTGGCCATCGGCAGCACGTTCTTGCCATCCACCATGACGATGAAGCTGGCTTCCTCGCCATCGAGGAATTCCTCGATCACCACGCGCGCACCAGCATCGCCGAAGGCATTGCCGGAGAGCATGTCACGCACGGCGTCCTCGGCTTCGGCCAGGGTCATGGCGACGATCACGCCCTTGCCGGCGGCCAGGCCATCGGCCTTGATCACGATGGGCGCACCCTGCTCGCGCAGATAGGCCAGCGCCGGCTCCACCTCGGTGAAGTTGGCGTAGGCGGCGGTGGGGATTTGATGGCGCGCGAGGAAATCCTTGGTGAAGGCCTTGGAGCCTTCCAGTTGCGCCGCGCCGGCGGTGGGGCCGAAGCAGGGCAGGCCACGGCTGCGGAACAGGTCGACCACTCCGGCCACCAGCGGCGCCTCGGGGCCGACGATGGTCAGCTCGACGTTGGCCGCGGCGAAATCGGCCAGTTGCTCCAGGGCCAGGACGTCGAGGGCGACGTTCTCGCACTTGGCTTCGGTAGCGGTGCCGGCGTTGCCGGGCGCGACGTAGACCTTGGTGACCCGGGTGTCCTGGGCGACCTTCCAGGCCAGGGCGTGTTCGCGACCGCCGCTGCCGATGATGAGTACGTTCATGAAGCTTTCCTCTGGGCGGACGCTGGGCACGTCCGCCACGCAAATGGGTCGACGGCGAAGGCTGCGGCCCCCGCCGTGGCGGGCCTTAGTGGCGGAAGTGGCGCATGCCGGTGAAGACCATGGCGATGCCGGCTTCGTCGGCGGCGGCGATCACCTCGGCGTCGCGCATGGAGCCACCCGGCTGGATCACCGCGGTGATGCCGTTGGCCGCGGCGTTGTCGATGCCGTCGCGGAAGGGGAAGAAGGCGTCCGAGGCCATGACCGCGCCGGCTACGGCCAGACCGGCGTGCTCGGCCTTGATGGCGGCGATGCGCGCCGAGTTGACACGGCTCATCTGGCCGGCGCCGATGCCCACAGTCTGCTGGCCCTTGGCGTAGACGATGGCATTGGATTTGACGAACTTGGCCACCTTCCAGGCGAAGATCAGGTCCTGCAGCTCCTGCTCGCCGGGCGCGCGCCGGGTCACCACCTTGAGGTCGGCGGCGGTGATCATGGCGATGTCACGGCTCTGCACCAGCAGGCCGCCGTTGACGCGCTTGAGGTCCAGGCCGGGCTTGCGCTCGGCGGGCCACTCGCCGCACTCCAGCAGGCGGACGTTGGCCTTGGCCGCGACGACTTCGCGGGCTTCGGCGCTGACGCGCGGGGCGATGATCACCTCGACGAACTGGCGCTCGACGATGGCGCGGGCGGTCTCGGCGTCCAGTTCGCGGTTGAAGGCGATGATGCCGCCGAAGGCCGATTCGCTGTCGGTGGCATAGGCCAGTTCATAGGCCTGGCGGATGTCGCTGGCGACGGCCACGCCGCAGGGATTGGCGTGCTTGACGATGACGCAGGCCGGTTCCCCATAGCTCTTGACGGTTTCCAGGGCGGCATCGGTGTCGGCGACGTTGTTGAAGGACAGTTCCTTGCCCTGCAGCTGGGTGGCGGTGGCCACGCAGGCTTCGCTGGCGTGCTCGACATAGAAGGCTGCCTGCTGGTGCGGATTCTCGCCGTATCTCATGTCCTGCGCCTTGATGAACTGGGCGCTGAAGGTCCGCGGGAAGGCGGCGCGGCCTTCGGTGGAGAGGGTCTCCGCCTGCTGGTCGATGCTGCCCAGGTAGTTGGCGATCATGCCGTCGTAGGCGGCGGTGTGCTCGAAGGCCTTGAGCGCCAGATCGAAGCGCTGGGCATAGGTCAGGCCACCGGCCTTGAGGTCGTCGAGGATGGACTCGTAGTCGCTGGCATTGACCACGATGGCGACGTCCTTGTGGTTCTTCGCCGCACTGCGGACCATGGTCGGGCCGCCGATGTCGATGTTCTCGATGGCGTCGGCCAGGCTGCAGCCGGGCTTGGCCACGGTGGCGGCGAAGGGGTAGAGGTTGACCGCGACCAGGTCGATCGGGCGGATGCCGTGCTCGCTCATCACCTCGTGGTCGACGCCGCGACGACCGAGGATGCCGCCGTGGATCTTGGGGTGCAGGGTCTTGACGCGACCGTCCATCATCTCCGGGAAGCCGGTGTAGTCGGCGACTTCCAGCGCCGGGATGCCTTCATCGCGCAGCAGCTTGTAGGTGCCGCCGGTGGACAGGATTTCCACGCCGATGGCCGCGAGTTCGCGGGCGAAGTCGACGACGCCCGTCTTGTCGGACACGCTGATCAGCGCACGGCGGACGGGGAGGCGAGAGGTCTGGTCGGTCATGGTCATGTCCATCAGGAGGATAGAGACCGCCGGTCAAGCCCTCTGGCCCGCCGGCGATGAGGCGGATCAGAGCAGGTCGTACTGCTTGAGCTTCTTGCGCAGGGTGCCGCGATTGAGCCCGAGCATCTCCGACGCCTTGGTCTGGTTGCCCTTGACGTAATTCATCACGCTTTCGAGCAGGGGTGCTTCCACTTCGCAGAGCACCATGTTGTAGACGTCGGTCACCGGCTGCCCATCGAGGTGGGCGAAATAGTTGCGCAGCGCCTTTTCCACGCTGTCGCGCAGCGTCTGACCCTCCTGCAGGGGAGCGGTCAGGTGCTGCTTGAGGTCGCCGTTGTCACTCACGGGCGCTGTTCCAGTCAAAGTCTCGGTCATCGAATTCATGCCACCTGCTTCCCGGTCGGGGGCTGCGCGAAGAACGCGCGAATGCTGGCGTGCTGGGCTTGGGTGTCTTGCAGTCGGTTGAACTGGGCGCGCGATTCCGCGGCGCCCGGCCGGTCGGCCAGGTACCAGCCGACGTGCTTGCGGGCGATGCGTACGCCCATTTCCGCGCCGTAGAAGGCATGTAGGGCGTCGAGATGCGCCAGCAGGATGGCCTCCACCTCGGCATCACCGGGCGCCGCGAGGTGCTCGCCGGTCGCCAGGTAGTGGGCGATCTCACGGAAGATCCAGGGGCGCCCCTGGGCGGCACGGCCGATCAGCAGGCCGTCGCAGCCGGTGTGTTCGAGCACCCAGCGGGCCTTTTCCGGGCTGTCGATGTCGCCGTTGGCGAACACCGGGATACCGACCGCCTGCTTGATGGCGGCGATGGTGTCGTACTCGGCGGCGCCGAGGAACCGGTCGTCCCGGGTGCGGCCATGCACGGCGAGGGCCTGGATGCCCGCGGCTTCGGCCAGCTGCGCGATGCGCAGGCCGTTGCGATTGTCGGGATTCCAGCCGGTGCGGATCTTCAGGGTCACGGGGACGTCGACGGCGGCCACCACGGCAGCGAGGATCTCGGCCACCAGGGCCTCATCCTTCATCAGCGCGGAGCCGGCGGCCTTGTTGCAGACCTTTTTCGCCGGGCAGCCCATGTTGATGTCGATGATCTGGGCACCCAGTTCGACATTGCGCTGGGCCGCCTCGGCCAGCATCGCCGGATCGCCGCCGGCGATCTGCACCGAACGTGGTTCCTGCTCGCTGGCGTGGATCAGGCGCAGCCGCGACTTGCGGCTGTCGTAGAGTCGCACGTCACTGGTCACCATTTCCGACACGGCCATGCCGGCGCCGAGTGCCAGGCACAGGCGACGGAAGGGCAGGTCGGTGACCCCGGCCATGGGCGCGAGAATCAGCGGATTGGGCAAGGTATAAGGGCCGATGCGTACCATCGACATATCTTTTTCCCTGGCGAATAGGCGCCTGTTCCGCCTGCGCCGGAAACCGGCCGCGGACAGGGGCTGCTGTGCTTGAAAAGGGTTGGGAATGATACCCGCTCGCCGCCTCCGGATAAAGCGCGAGTTGGCTAGTTTATGAGCAATTCACCCTGGAGCTACTCCGGCGAGAAGAAGCTCAGGCTGTAATTCACGGCTCGCGGACCGGGGTCGAGAATGTCCAGGGCGATGTGGATCGGCGTCTGCGGCGGCATCTCGTCCTGGCCTTTCAGTTCGCCATTCAGGTATTCGCCCGGCTTGAAGCGGCGGCTGGCGAGCAGTTGGCCATTGAGGTCGGCGAAGCGCAATTCCAGCAGCGGGAAGGGCTGCGAGAAGGGTGCCCGGTTGTAGAGGATGGCATCGACGCGCAGCGCCCCGGAAAATTGCGGGTGGCTGCGCACCACCAGGTTGCTGCTGCGGATCTGCTGGACATCGACCTTGGACGGCACCTTGCAGCCGAGGCTGGCACAGGCCTGGACGAACAGCGGGCGATAGCTGTCCTGCCGCGCCAGTTCGTCGAAGTGGTAATAGACGTACTGGCCGGCCAGGCCGAGCAGCGCCAGCAGGCAGAGCAGGATCCACAGCAGGCGGCGACCCCAGCGCGGGCGCTGTGGGTGGCTGTCCAGCTGCAGCGGTTCGTCGTGCAGGTCCAGCAGCGGATCGTCCTGCCATTCCGGCTCGCTGCGCAGGCCGCTCGCGGCCTTGGCCGGCGGCGGCTCGTCGTCGCTGTCGCGAGCGGCGCTGAGGGATTCGGCAGTTGGCTCCTGCCAGTCGTCGAGGCGGCCCAGGCCGGGTTCGGCGCGTTCGTCGTCGTCGGCTTCGACCCGGCCGAGCGCCGGCTCCTGGCGTTCGGTCGGCGCGGCGGTGAGGGGCGCGGGCGGCGTCGCCGGGGCAGGCTTCAACGGGGCGCGCACGGCAGCGAGCGGGGCCGCCGGCGCTGCGGCAGGCAAGGCGCTGATGGCGGGCTTGGGCTCCGGCCTGGGCTCCGGCGCGAAGGCCGGCTCGGGTTCGAGCTGCGGTTCCGGCTCGGCGGCGGTAAGGGATAGGGGCAGTGGCTCGGCCTCCGGCTCCACCTCGGGCGCGGCCTGCAGTCGCAGCGACTCCGGCTCGGGTTCGCGCTCGGCGGAGACGGCGCCGAGCGACGGCAGCTCGTAGGCATCTTCGTCGTCCCGGGGGCGGTGGGCAGCCAGTCCCAGGGCCGGTACCGGCTCTTCCCGCGGCGTGGTCACGGCGGGAGAGGCCAGCGGAGTGACCGGCGCGCGGCGCTGTTCTTCCAGGGCGCCCAGGCGGGCGACCTCGGCGTCCAGCTCCAGGTGGCTCAGGTCCAGTTCGTCATGGGGCCAGGCCGCTTCGCTGGGCGTGGGCGCCGGCTCGGCCGCGGGCTCAGGGGCCGTCAGGGGCGCAGCCTGGTTGCTGGCGTTGAACACTTCCAGGCAGACGCCACAGCGTACGTCGCCATCCGCGGCGGCCAGGTGTTCCTGGGTGACACGGAAGCGGGTATGGCAATGCGGACACTGGGCGACGAGGGATTCGGTCATGGCGAGGCGACAGCCAGGGAGTGAAGCGCGCTAGTGTACCCGAAGGCCCTGGCGAAAGAAGGGCCTCCACCGGGCCGCCGGGTGAGCGGACCGGTGGCGCCTTGGCGGATCAGCGGCGGCGGGTCCCGCTGATGCGCACCCAGCCGTCGAGGGTGGCGGTGGGTTCCAGGTCGAAGCAGCCGGCGTAGGCGGCGCGGACATCCTCGGCCTGCTCGGCGAGGATGCCGGAGAGGGCCAGGCGACCGCCGATGCGGGTCAGGCGGGTGATCTGCTCGGCCAGGCCGACCAGCGGGCCGGCGAGGATATTGGCCACCACCACGTCGGCCTGCTCGCCTGGCAGATCGGCGGGCAGGTAGAGCGGAAAGCGGGTCGGGTCGATGCCGTTGCGGTTGGCGTTCTCCCGCGAGGCTTCGAGGGCCTGGACGTCGATGTCGGTGCCCACGGCGCGCTCGGCGCCCAGCAGCAGGGCGGCGATGGCGAGGATGCCCGAGCCGCAGCCGAAATCCAGTACCTGCCGACCTGCGACCGGTTCGCCGTCCAGCCACTGCAGGCACAGCGAGGTGGTGGGATGGGTGCCAGTGCCAAAGGCCAGGCCCGGATCCAGCAGCAGATTGACCGCTTCCGGTTCCGGGGCCTCGTGCCAGCTGGGGACGATCCACAGCCGCTGGCCGAAGCGCATGGGCTGGAAGTTGTCCATCCAGCTGCGTTCCCACTCCTGGTCTTCCAGGCGCTCCACCTCGTAGGTCAGGCCGTTGGCCAGCAGCTGCACACGCTGTTCCAGGGCCGCGGCGTCGGTATCGCCTTCGAACAGCGCCAGCAGGTGGGTCTGGGACCACAGCGGGGTGGTGCCGAGATCCGGCTCGAAGATCGGCTGGTCCTCGGCGTCCATGAAGGTCACCGAGACGGCGCCCAGTTCGAGCATGAGGTCTTCGTAGGTTTCCGCCTGGGCGGGGGTGAGGGCGAGGCGGACTTGCAGCCAGGACATGATGGGCTACCTGAATCGGGTCAAAGCGGGGAGGGTAAATGAAAACGGGCTGCCCGAGGGCAGCCCGTTTACTAGGTAAGAAGCCGACGGGGCGAGCGAGCGAGCTAGGTCAGGCAAGGCGGCAATCGCCGAGGAAGCGCAGTTTACACAGGGTAAATGAGCATTCCGAGGCGATTTCCAACGCAGCCCGGCCGACGCGCAGCCGTCACGTCCTTAGTGGCGCATGCCGAGCTTCTTCTCCAGATAGTGGATGTTCACCGCGCCCTGGCCGAAGGCCTGGTCGCGGGTCAGCATCCGGTGCAGATCGGCGTTGGTCTTGATGCCGTCGACGATCAGCTCGTCCAGGGCGTTGCGCATCCGGGCCATGGCCTCTTCGCGCGTCTTGCCCCAGGTGATCAGCTTGGCGATCAGCGAATCGTAGTTCGGCGGAACCTTATAGCCGCTGTACAGGTGCGAATCCACCCGCACGCCGTTGCCGCCCGGTGCATGGTAGTGCTTGACCAGGCCCGGGGAGGGCATGAAGGTCTTGGGGTCTTCGGCGTTGATCCGGCACTCGATGGCGTGACCGGTGATCTTGATGTCTTCCTGCTTGATCGACAGCGGGTTGCCAGCGGCGATGCTGAGCATCTCCTTGACGATGTCGACACCGGTGATCATCTCGGTCACCGGATGCTCCACCTGCACGCGGGTGTTCATCTCGATGAAGTAGAAACGGCCGTCTTCGTAGAGGAACTCGAAGGTGCCGGCGCCGCGGTAGCCGATGTCGACGCAGGCCTTGACGCAGCGTGCCAGGACTTCTTCACGGGCCTTCTCGTCGATCTGGGGCGCAGGCGCCTCCTCGATGACCTTCTGGTGACGACGCTGCAGCGAGCAGTCGCGATCGTAGAGGTGCACGGCGTTGCCCTGGCCATCGGAGAGCACCTGGACTTCCACGTGACGCGGATTGCCGAGGAACTTCTCCATGTAGACCATGGAATTGCCAAAGGCGGCGCCGGCTTCGGTCTGGGTCAGCTTGATCGACTTGATCAGCTCGGCCTCGTCCTCGACCACGCGCATGCCGCGACCACCACCGCCGCCGGCGGCCTTGATGATCACCGGATAGCCGACTTCGCGACCGATGCGCAGGCACTCGGCCTCGTCATCCGGCAGGGCGCCGTCGGAGCCCGGTACGGTGGGCACGCCGGCCTGCTTCATGGCGTTCTTGGCGGACACCTTGTCGCCCATCAGGCGAATCACGTCGGCGGTGGGGCCGACGAAGGCGAATCCGGACTGCTCCACCTGCTCGGCGAAGTCGGCGTTCTCGGCGAGAAAGCCGTAGCCCGGGTGGATGGCGGTGGCGCCGGTGACTTCCGCGGCACTGATGATGGCCGGGATGTTCAGGTAGGACAGGGGCGAGGGGGCCGGGCCGATGCACACCGATTCGTCGGCGAGGGACAGATGCATCAGTTCGCGGTCGGCGGTGGAATGAACCGCCACCGTCTTGATGCCCAGCTCCTTGCAGGCACGCACCACGCGCAGGGCGATTTCCCCGCGGTTGGCGATCAGGACTTTTTCCAGCATCGTGGGCTCCACGGGCTTAGACAATGGTGAACAGCGGCTGGTCGAATTCGACGGGCTGACCGTTCTCGACCAGCACCTGGCCAATGGTGCCGCTGGCTTCGGCTTCGATGTGGTTCATCATCTTCATGGCTTCGACGATGCACAGGATGTCGCCTTTCTTCACCTGCTGGCCGACTTCGACGAAGGCCGGAGTGGTGGGCGAGGAAGCGCGGTAGAAGGTGCCGACCATGGGCGAGCGAGCCACGTTACCGGTCAGTTGCGGAGCGGCGGCTTCGGTAGCAGGCGCGGCAGCGGCCGGAGCGGCAGCCGGAGCGGCGACTGGCGCGGGGGCGGCGGCGTAGACGGTCTGCATGCCCTGGTTGCGGCCGGTGTTGCGGCTGATGCGGACGGACTCTTCGCCTTCGCGGATTTCCAGCTCGTCGATACCGGACTCTTCCAGCAACTCGATCAGTTTCTTGACTTTACGGATGTCCATTGGCGTTGGCTCTCCCCTCGGGTTCAGGTGATGTTCTGGATATTGGGTCGCGCTCAGCCGCGGGCGGCGAGCTGTTCGCAGGCGGCTTCCAGCGCCAGGCGATAGCCACTGGCGCCGAGCCCGCAGATCACACCGACCGCCACATCGGAAAAATAGGAGTGGTGGCGGAAGGCTTCGCGCTTGTGCACGTTCGACAGGTGCACTTCGATGAATGGGATGCTCACCGCGAGCAAGGCGTCACGTAGGGCGACGCTGGTATGGGTGAAGGCAGCCGGATTGATCAGGATGAAATCCACCCCTTCGTCGCGCGCGGTGTGGATGCGTTCGATCAGCAGGTGCTCGGCGTTGCTTTGCAGAGACTGCAGGCGATGCCCCGCTGCGGTGGCGCGGGCTTCGAGATCGGCGTTGATCTGGGCCAGGGTGGTGGCCCCGTAGACGCCCGGCTCGCGGGTACCCAGCAGATTCAGGTTGGGCCCGTGCAGTACCAGCAGATGCGCCATAGCCACTTGCCTCGCGATTTCGCAACCAGATTGGCCGCGGACTATGCCGCAACCGGAGGTGACTGTCCAGTCGCTAGACGTTTGCCGGAAATGCCCGCACGTTGGGCGAAATTCTTTTAATCGCTGGTGATAAGCCTTTTTGCTTCGTCGAGTCGGGCGAGAAAGCCCGCGGCATCGATTTCGCCGACGATGCGCGCCTTGGCCTGCTCCCGGCCCCTTGCATCGTAGAACAGGATCGCCGGCGGGCCGAACAGGCCGTGCTGCTCCAGCCACTGGCGCTGTTCCCGGGTGCTTTGCGTCATATCGAAACGGATCAGCGTGAAGTCGCGCAGTTGCGCCTGGATCTCGGGGTTGCCGAAGACCTCGCGCTCGATCAGCTTGCAGCTGATGCACCAGTCGGCATAGACGTCCACCAGCAGGGGTCGCCCGCTACCGAGGCTGCTCGCCAGGGCGGCGGGATTGCTCAGGCTGCGCATGACCTCCGCGCGGGCAGCCACCGCAGGTACCGCGGCGTCGCCCAGCGGCCGCAGGGGATCGCTGGCGCCGCGCAGGGCGCCGATGCCGGCCGTGGCGCCATAGACCACCAGGGCCAGGCCCGCCAGTTGCGACAGGCGCTGGCGAGGCGGCTTGGGGACGAATTCCAGGGCGCCGAGGAACAGCCCGACCCCGGCGGCCAGCAGGCCCCAGGCCGCCAGCGCCAGGGGCCCCGGAAGGAGTCGTTCGAGCAGCCACAGGGCGACCGCCAGCAGCAGTACGCCGAACGCATTGCGCATGCCCACCAGCCAGGCGCCGCTGCGTGGCAGCAGGGCGCCGCCGCCGGCGGCGATGAGGATCAGCGGGGCGCCCATGCCCAGGCCCAGGGCGAACAGTGCCAGGCCGCCGCCGAGCCAGTCGGCGGTGCTGCTGATATAGAGCAGGAGGCCCGCCAGGGGCGCCGAGACGCAGGGCGAGACGATCAGGCTGGAGAGCACGCCAAGGGTGGCCGCGCCGCCCAGGGAGCCGCCACGGGTGCCGCTGGCGAGCTGTTCCAGGCGCTCGCGCAGGGCCGCCGGCAGGCGCAGTTCGAAGAGGCCGAACATGGCCAGGGCGAACAGCGCGAACAGTGCGGCGAAGGGAACCAGCACCCAGGCCGACTGCAATTGCGCCTGGAGATTGAGACTGGCACCAAAGACGCCCATGAGCGCGCCCAGGGCAGCGAAGCTCAGGGCCATGGGCACCACGTAGGCCAGCGCCAGCAGCAGGCCACGGCCCGGGCGCGCCTTGCCGGCCAGGACCACCGCCGAAACGATGGGCAACATCGGCAGGACGCAGGGGGTGAAGGTCAGTCCCAGGCCGGCGAGGAAGGCCAGCAGGATTCTGTTCCACCCCACCGGGTCGGGGGTGGGGGCGGTGACCGCCTGGCTCGCCGCAGAGGCGGCCGCGGGGCCGGTGATAGCCAGGGTGCGGGTTTCCGGCGGATAGCAGAGCCCGCGATCGGCGCAACCCTGGTAGGTCACCTTGATCTGGCCGCCGCGGTCGGGCGCGAGGGGCAGGGGGATGTCGACGCCGGCATGATAGACCTGGACGTCGCCGAACCACTCATCGTGCTTGGGCTCGCCGGGTGGCAGGGCCACCGGCGCGGTCAGCAGGCCGGGGTCGGCGTCGAAGGCGAAGCGCTGCCGATAGAGGTAATAGCCCTCGGCGATGATGAAGCGCACCTGGGCGCGGCCCTCGGCGTCGCGACGCTGCTCCAGGCGAAAGGCCTGATCCACCGGCAGGAATTGCTGACTGGGACGCTGACCGTCCAGGCCCAGCGCGGCCGTCGGGCGCGGCGCATCGAACAGGCCGGCGGCGGCGGGCAGGGTCAGCAGCAGGGTGAGCAGGAACAGCAGGGCACGCATGGGCTTCTCGGCGATCGGCAGCGGCCGATCATAGCAGAGGCATCCGGTTGGTCTGGCTAGACGTACTGGCGCACGCAATTGCGTCCCGCATGCTTGGCGGCATAGAGGGCTTCGTCCGCCTGCTTGGCCAGCGCGGGCATCTCCTGTCCGGGCTGCAGTTGCGCCACGCCGGCGCTGAAGGTGCAGCTGAGTTCCTTGGGCGGCGCCGGATAGTGGATCTCGGCGAAGCGCTGGCGGATCTCGTCGATCAGGCGAGTGGCGGTGACCAGGTCGGTATCGGGCAGTACGATGGCGAATTCCTCGCCGCCATACCGGCCGATATGGTCGGACTTGCGCAGGCGCTGCTTGAGGAACAGCGCCAGGCTCTTGATCACCCGGTCGCCCATGGGGTGGCCGTAGTGGTCGTTGACCTGCTTGAAGTGGTCGATGTCCAGCATGGCGAAGGTGATCGGCCGCTGGCTGCGCCGCGCGCGGAAGCAGGCGTCTTCCAGCAGCTGCAGGGTGTGGGTGTGGTTGTACAGGCCGGTAAGGCTGTCCTGGACGATGCGCGCCTGCAGGCTGCGTGCCCGGGCGGCACGGGTGCGCACCGTGGCGATCAGGTGGCGTGGCTTGATCGGCTTGGTGAGGAAGTCGTCGCCGCCCTCGCTCATGGCGTCCAGCTGCTTGTCGAGGTCGTCCTCGGCCGACAGATAGATGATGGGCACGCTGACATAGCGCTCGTGCTGGCGGATGACCTTGGCCAGCTCGGTGCCGGTGCACTCGGGCATGTACATGTCGAGGATGATCAGATCGGGCACGAATTCGGCCAGGTGCGCCATCACCGCGCCGGGCTGCATCAGGGTGCGGGTGACGATCCCGGCGCTGTTGAGCGCCATTTCCGTAGCCATGGCCTGGGCGCGGGAGTCGTCCACCACCAGGGCGCGGATCGGATCGTAGTAGACGGTGCGGGTGAGGGTCTCGATCTTTTCCAGCAGCCGCGCCGAATCCAGGGTGCCGGTGTAGAACTCCTGGCCGCCGGCGCGCACCGCGGCCAGGCGGAAGGGGGTGTCGGCTTCCTGGTGGCTGTAGAACAGTACCGGCAGCTTGCGCTCCAGACCACTCTGGGCTTCCAGCGCCAGCTGGATGCCGGCGCCCGCGCCGCCGAAGTCCACGTCCATGACGATGACCGCCGGATGACGGTTGTCCATCATCGCGCGGAAGTCGTCGGCGCCATGGATGATCTGGATGGTGACGCCGAAGTATTCCATCTGCTGCGCCAGACGCTCGGCGCGCTCGCTGTCGAGCAGGGCGATGTAGATCGGCTTGCGCAGCGGCGGCAGGCTGGTGGTCTCCAGCTGGTCGCCCTGGCGCAGCCCGGTGCGCGACAGGCTCTGCATGGCCTGGCTGAGTTCGGTGATGGCCTGGCTGTTGAGGCGACCGCGATTGGCGGTGACCTGGGCCAGGGAGGCACCGATGGCCTCGGCGAGCTCGGCATGACCCTGCTGCTCGAAGCGCTTGGCATATTGCAGCAGGCGCGCGTTGGCGTCGGTCAGCTCGACCAGGCTGCCGGCCGTCCACTCGTCTCGTTGCAGCCGTTGCCAGATCTCCAGCACCTGGCGCGACTGGTGGATGACCCGTTGCGCGAAGTGCAGCTTGAGGCGGTCCCGGCTCGGATCATCTGGTTCGCTCACGAATTGTTCCGTCATTCTTGAGGTGGTGGCCCTATGCTACCAATTGCTGGCTGGCAGGGGAGAGGCGGTACCCTGGTTAGCGGCGGCTATGCCGCTCGCATGGACACTGTCGGTCGCTTCTGGAGTAGCGTCCGTCGCCTGTTACCCTAGTCTCGGAAGCGGCTGCCCAGGTGCGTCGCGCCCGCACCGCCGGCGATGGCGGCGCAACCGGCGTCGCGGGCGGGGGTCCAAGCGCCAACATCTTTGAAATCATTGCAAGGAATTGCCCATGCGGGAGTGGAACTTGAGGTCGGGATGGCTCCGGCTGGTGGCAGTGCTGATCGCGCTCTACCTGCTGGTCACCCTGGCGATAGGCTGGTACTGGAGTCGCGAACCGGATTTCTTCCCGGTGCAGCAGCATGCCCAGGAGGCGGCCGCGGCCAGTGGTCGCAAGCTGGTGCTCGGCTACACCACGGTCGAGACCCTTAAGCAGGTGGCTGGCACCCTGCTGGACAAGCCGGGCGGCTATCTCTCCAACGACATCTTCCCGCCGGGCCTCTGGCTCGACGACATGCCATCCTGGGAATACGGCGTGCTGGTGCAGACCCGCGATCTGGCGCGCGCCCTGCGCAAGGACTTCGCCCGTTCCCAGTCGCAGTCCACCGAGGACGTCGACCTGGCCCAGGCCGAGCCCCGCTTCAACTTCGACAACCACAGCTGGGCCATGCCCTCGTCGGAGTCGGAATACCGCGCCGGCATCGCTTCCCTGGATCGCTACCTGGCGCGCCTGGGGGGCCAGAATACCCAGGGCCAGCCCACCGCCTACTTCTATTCGCGCTCGGACAACCTGCGCAACTGGCTGGGTGACGTCGAGACCCGCCTGGGTTCGCTGTCCCAGCGGCTGTCCGCCAGCGTCGGCCGGGTGCGCCTGGACGCCGAGGTACGGCCGAACCAGGACATCCCCGCCGGCCAGGTGCCGGAGGTGCACGAGCAGCGCGTCGAGACGCCCTGGCTGCAGATCGACAATGTCTTCTACGAGGCCCGCGGTCAGGCCTGGGCGCTGTCGCACATCCTGCGCGCCATCGAGGTGGACTTCGCCGACACCCTGGCCAAGAAGAACGCCACGGTGAACGTGCGCGAGATCATCCGCGAACTGGAAGCGGCGCAGCAGCCGGTCTGGAGTCCGATGATCCTCAACGGCAGCGGCTTCGGCATCCTGGCCAACCATTCGCTGGTGATCGCCAACTACATCTCCCGCGCCAATGCCGCGATCATCGACCTGCGCCAGCTGCTGGAACAGGGCTGATGACGCCGGACGCCCGCGAAGCGGCGCATCGCGCCGCCTCCGACCGGGAACGGGTGGTCTGGGTCGACCGCGACGACCGCATCCAGGGTGAGTTGCCACGGGCAGAATTGCGTGCCCGCGGCCTGATCGGTCGCTGCACCTTCATCCTGCTGTTCAATGACAGCGGCGAGCTCTGCGTTCACCGGCGCACCCTGAGCAAGGCGCTCTACCCGGGCTACTGGGACGTGGCCGCCGGCGGCATGGTGGCGCCGGGCGAGAGCTATGCGCAATCGGCGGCGCGGGAGCTGGCCGAGGAGCTGGGGGTCAGCGGTGTGCCGCTGCGCGAGCACGGCACCTTCTATTTCGAGGAGCCGGGCAATCGCCTCTGGGGCGGGGTGTTCAGCGCCCACTGGAACAACCCGCTGCGGCTGCAGCCGGAAGAGGTACTGGAGGCACGCTTCCTGGCTCCGGCGGCGATTCTCGCCGAGGCTCGTCAGCGGTCCTATTGCCCGGATTCGCTGGAGGCCCTGCGCCTGGCCACCAGCCGGGCGGATGTCGCATCCCTGCCTTAATTTCTCGCATTCGCGCCTTAGCATCCGCGGGCGATGCTGCTACATTGCGCGGCCCCGGACCAGCGCGGCCCGTGCCGGCCGGCGCTGCATCCAAGGTTTCCTCCAGGCGCCCGGCGTCTGAACCAGACTGGGAGGACCGTCCCTTGAGCAAGAAAACCTCGTCGCTGGCGGATCTCAGCCGGCTGGTGTACTCCACCGACGTCGGCCGCATTCGCCCGGAAGAACCCCAGGCATCGGCCCCGGCCGGCGACGGCATCGCCCGCGTCCGGCGCGAGACCAAGGGCCGCGGCGGCAAGACGGTGACCACGGTCAGCGGCGTCCCCCTGGGCGAGGAAGCACTCAAGGACCTGGCCAGCGCGCTCAAGCGCCGCTGCGGCACCGGCGGGGCGCTCAAGGATGGCGTCATCGAGATCCAGGGCGACCATGTCGACCTGCTGCTCGGCGAACTCGAAAAACGCGGCTTCAAGACCAAGCGGTCGGGCGGCTAGGCCAGGCCTTCCAGCCTCTGCGTACAACTTACCGCCCCTGGTGGCGGTCCATCCAAAGCATGATTCCCTACAGGAGATTCCCGCGAATGTCCCCACGACGCACGCGCAAAGATGACGGCAGCCAGTGGACCGTGGCGGACAGCCGCAGCGTCTATGGTATTCGCCACTGGGGTGCCGGCTACTTCGCCATCAGCGATGCCGGCAACGTCGAAGTCCGCCCCCACGGCCCGGACGGCCAGCCGATCGACCTCCATGTGCTGGTCGGTCAGCTACGCGAAGCGGGGCTGTCGCTGCCGCTGCTGGTGCGTTTCCCCGACATTCTCCAGGGCCAGGTGCGCCACCTGACCGGCGCCTTCGATCGCAACATCGAGCGCCTCGACTACCAGGGCCGCTACACCGCCCTCTACCCGATCAAGGTCAACCAGCAGGAAGCGGTGGTGGAAAACATCATCGCCACCCGCGACGTCTCCATCGGTCTGGAAGCCGGCTCCAAGCCGGAGCTGATGGCGGTGCTGGCGCTGGCGCCCAAGGGCGGTACCATCGTCTGCAACGGCTACAAGGACCGTGAATTCATCCGCCTGGCGCTGATGGGCCAGAAACTGGGCCACAGCGTCTTCATCGTCATCGAGAAGGAATCCGAGGTCCCGCTGGTGATCGAGGAGGCGGCCGAGCTCAAGGTCACGCCCCAGGTCGGCCTGCGGGTGCGGCTGTCGTCCCTGGCGTCGAGCAAGTGGGCCGACACTGGTGGCGAGAAGTCCAAGTTCGGTCTCTCCGCTGCCCAGTTGCTGTCGGTGATCGAGCGCTTCCGCGCCGCCGGCCTGGAGCAGGGCGTGCGCCTGCTGCACTTCCACATGGGTTCGCAGATCGCCAACCTGGCCGACTATCGCCAGGGCTTCCGCGAAGCCATCCGCTACTATGCCGAGCTGCGCGCCCTGGGCCTGCCACTGGATCACATCGACGTCGGTGGCGGTCTGGGCGTGGACTACGATGGCACCCATTCGCGCAACGCCAGCTCGATCAACTACGACATGGACGACTACGCCGGTACCGTGGTCGGCATGCTCAAGGAATTCTGCGACCAGCAGGAATTGCCGCATCCGAACATCTTCTCGGAAAGTGGCCGCGCCATGACCGCGCACCACGCCATGCTGGTGATGCAGGTCACCGACGTCGAGCGCCACAACGACAGCGTGCCGGCCAGCGAGCGCTTCGAAGGCAAGGCCGAGGTGGTGCAGTGGCTGGCCGAGCTGCTTGGCGACACCGATCCGGAGATGGTCACCGAGACCTACTGGCGCGCCACCCAGTACGTCAGCGAAGCCGCCGCCCAGTACGCCTCCGGCACCCTGAGCCTGAGCGACAAGGCGCTGGCCGAGCAGTGCTATTTCGCCATCTGCCGCCGCCTCTACAACCAGCTCAAGGCACGCCAGCGCTCCCATCGCCAGGTGCTCGACGAGCTCAATGACAAGCTGGCCGACAAGTACATCTGCAACTTCTCGGTGTTCCAGAGCCTGCCCGACACCTGGGCCATCGACCAGATCCTACCCATCGTCCCCCTGACCCGCCTGGACGAGGAGCCGGTGCGCCGTGCCGTGCTGCAGGACCTGACCTGCGACTCGGACGGCAAGATCAAGCAGTACGTCGACGAGCAGAGCATCGAGACCAGCCTGCCGGTGCACGAGGTGCGCGAAGGCGAAGACTATCTGCTGGCGGTGTTCCTGGTGGGCGCCTATCAGGAGATCCTCGGCGACATGCACAACCTGTTCGGCGACACCGACTCGGTGAACGTCTACCAGGACGCCGACGGCAGCGTTCGCCACGGCGGCATCGAGACCCACGACACCATCGAGGACATGCTCAGGTACGTGCACCTCTCGCCCGAGGAACTGATGACCTACTACCGCGACAAGGTCGCCAGCGCGCGCCTCACCGCGCGCGAACGCACCCAGTTCCTCGATGCCATGCGCCTGGGGCTGACCCGCTCCTCCTATCTCGCCAGTTGACCAAGCGAACCCTGGCGGCCGGGCGGGCTCTATAGCCTTGCCGTCAGGATGAGAGGAGGCAGTTATGAAGGGGCGCATGGCGCTGTTGCTGGTGGGCGGTCTGCTGCTGGCCGGCTGCGGCAAGGTCAATCAGGAAAACTATTCCCGGCTCAAGGCCGGCCAGACCAAGGCCGAGGTGGAGCAGGTCCTGGGTGCACCCACGGAATGCGCGGGCGCCCTGGGCGTTACCACCTGTACTTGGGGCGATCGCGGTTCCTTCATCAGCGTGCAGTATCTCAACGACAAGGTGGCGATGTTCGCCGGGCAGGGTCTGCGATGAAAACCTCTACCAAGATTCTCCTGCTGGTGGGCGCCGCCGGACTGCTCGCGGCCTGCGCCAGCGGTCCGCGCGAAGTCCCGCCGCTCACCGCGGGCAATGTCGATCTGCAGCGTTACCAGGGACAATGGTACGAGGTGGCGCGGCTGCCGATGTTCTTCCAGCGCAAGTGCGCTCAGTCCGACGCCAACTATCACGTCATGGCCGATGGTTCGGTGGCCGTGTTCAATCGCTGCCGCACCCTGAGCGGCAAGGTCCAGGAAGCCACGGGTACCGCCATCCCGATCAAGCCGGGCGTGACCGATCGCCTGGAAGTGCGTTTCGACACCTGGTTCAGTGGCGTGCTGCCCAATGTGGCCAAGGGACCCTACTGGATCCTCTATGTCGATGACGACTACAAGACCGCCCTGGTCGGCAGCCCGGATCGCAAGTACCTCTGGTTGCTGGCGCGCAAGCCCGAGATTTCCGCGGCGCAGAGCGAAAAGCTGCTGCGTATCGCCCGCGAGAAAGGCTACAACCTCAATCGTCTGGTCTGGCGCGAGACCGACGCCCATATGCCCTAGGCCTCAGGAGCAACTCCGTGAAACTCTGGACCGACGCCTTTGCCGATAACGCCTTCATGCCCAAGCGCCACGAATTCGACGTGGCCGATTTCGGTGCCCACGGCGAGAACATCTCGCCCGCCTTGCAGTGGGCCGATCTACCTGCCGATACCAGGAGCCTCGCGCTGACCGTTTACGATCCCGATGCCCCCACCGGTAGCGGTTTCTGGCACTGGGTCGTGGTCAACATCCCGGTCGGCACCCAGGGTCTGGCGGAAGGCGCCGGTCGCGCCGATGGTTCGGGCCTGCCCGCAGGTGCGCTGCAACTGATCAACGACTACGGCACCCGTGGCTTTGGTGGCGCGGCGCCGCCCAAGGGCGACAAGCCGCACCGCTACATCTTCCAGTTGCATGCGCTCAAGGTCGATCAGCTGCCGGTTCCGGCGGACGCCACCAACGCGGTCGGCCGCTTCATGATCCATCTCAACCAGCTGGCTTCGGCGACCTACACCGGTCTCTACGAGATCAAGTGAGGCAAAGGGCGGACGGGCTAGAACTCGTCCGTCGAGGTCGCCAGGCGGATGCCCGCCGCACGCATCTCGGCCAGGAACGCCTCGCCCTGGGCTTCGAAGCCCGGCACCGGATGACTGCAGTCGGTGAGCAGCACCAGGCCCTGGCGTCGTTCCCGCGGCCAGCATTCCAGCAGATCGCGCAGGGTACTGGCTACGCAGTGTGACAGCGCCTCGCCCGCCACCAGCAGGGTGTCGGCGGACAGCAACCGGGCGATCAGTCCGGCGTCCACTGCAGTGCCCGGGTCCGCCGGATCCAGGACCTCGGCGCGCAGGGCCGAATAATGTTCGGTGTGGGGATTGCCGCCCTTGGCGATGAATTCCACCAGGCGTCCCTGCTGCCGTCCCCAGCCATTGAGCGCCTGGTGCACGTCCTGCTGTACCCCATGACCCCAGCCACCCACCAGGCAGTGCTCCGGCCAGATCACCAGGCGATAGCGACCACCGGCTTCCAGGGCCTGCACATAGGCCAGCGCACGGGTGCGCTCGGCCGGATCGCGGGTCTGCCAGCGACCGCTGGCCACGTCGTCCGCGCTGATCTGGGTGAAGGGCGCCGGCGGCCGGCCCTGGGCATCCTGCCAGCCGTGCGGATGAGCGATGTGCAGCGGCTGGTGGGAATCCAGGGTCACCCGGACCGCGGAGAGCCGGGCACCCAGGCGTTCGATCAGGGCGGCGACACGCTGCAGCCCGGCCACCGCGCCGGGCACCGGCAGGGCCGCCCCCGGCAGGTCGCAGAAATCGTTTTGCGGATCGATCAGCAGCAATTGCAGCTTGGCATGGGACATGGCGATCTCCTTGGCGACGGGCTGTCGATGGTGCGGGCGCCGCTGGACGCGAGGCAAGCCCGGGCAGCGTGGAAACCCGGTAAGGTGCAGGTCTATGATGAAGGGGCCGACCCTGCCCCGCGGAGCGCGATATGCTGAATCTGTACCCGGAAATCAAGCCTTACGCCCGCCACGAGCTGGCCGTCGAAGCCCCCCATGTGCTCTATGCCGACGAGAGTGGCTCGCCCGACGGTCTGCCGGTGCTGTTCATCCATGGCGGACCCGGCTCCGGATGCGATCGCCTGAGCCGGCGCTTCTTCGATCCCAATCTCTATCGCATCGTCACCTTCGATCAGCGCGGCTGCGGTCGTTCCACCCCCTATGCCAGCCTGGAGAACAACACCACCTGGCACCTGGTCGAGGACATCGAGCGCCTGCGCGAGCACCTGGGCATCGAGCAATGGGTGCTGTTCGGCGGCTCCTGGGGCTCTACCCTGGCGCTGGCCTATGCCCAGCGCCATCCCGAGCGGGTCAAGGGCATGGTCCTGCGCGGCATCTTTCTCTGCCGCCCGGTGGATCTGCACTGGTTCTACCAGGAGGGCGCCAGTCGGCTCTTTCCCGACTTCTGGCAGGACTATCTGCATCCCATCGCCGAGGAAGAACGCGGCAATCTCATCCAGGCCTACTATCGCCGCCTGACCGGTCCGGACGAACTGGCGCAGATGTCCGCCGCTCGCGCCTGGTCATGCTGGGAGGGCCGTACGGTAACCCTGAGGCCCAATCCCGACGTGCTGGAAAAGTTCAGCGAGCATGCCCTGGCCATCGCCCGTATCGAATGCCACTACTTCATCAACGATGCCTTTCTCGAACCCGACCAGCTCTTGCGCGACATGCCCAGGATCGCCCATATCCCGGCGGTGATCGTGCACGGCCGCTATGACATGGTCTGCCCCCTGGACAATGCCTGGGCCCTGCACCACGGCTGGCCGGGCAGCGAATTGCAGATCATCCGCGATGCCGGTCATGCGGCCAGCGAGCCCGGTATCTGCGACGCCCTGGTGCGGGCGACCGACCAGATCGCCCGTGAGCTGCTCGATCTGCCCCAGGAGGCCGAGTGAAGGCGCTGCTGCAAAGGGTCATCCGCGCCAGCGTCGAGGTGGAGGGAGAGACGGTCGGCGCCATAGGCCCGGGTCTGCTGGTCTTCGTCGGCATCGAACCCGCGGATGACGAAGCGGCCTGTGCTCGGATGCTCAAGCGGCTGCTGGAGTACCGGATATTCGCCGACGGCGAACAGCGCATGAATCTGTCCCTGCAGGATGTCGGCGGCGGTCTGCTGCTGGTCTCCCAGTTCACCCTGGCTGCCGATACCCGCAGCGGACGGCGGCCGAGCTTTTCCACCGCCGCGCCCCCGGCCCAGGGCGAACGGCTGTTCGGTCACCTGGTAGGCCTCGCCCGTGACCTCCAGCCCGAGGTCCAGACCGGTCGTTTCGGTGCCGACATGCAGGTTTCCCTGGTCAACGACGGACCGGTGACATTTTTATTGTCGATTTAGTGAGGGCGCCCCTTACAGCGCCCTGCCAAGTGTCTATGATTGCGCAGTTCGAGTTTGAACGGTCGTCCAACTGGGGAATCATTGACCCCCGAGGGAGTCGGACCACTGCCTATCCGTTTCGCGACCACCCGTCGCCGAACGTATTCGTACGCTGATTTAGGAGGCTGCGTGTTATCTCATTCCAAAGTTAAGCCGGGCAAGCAGGGCTTCGCCCTGATCGGGCTCTCCGTCGCACTGGGTCTGTTCAGTGCCCAGGCCCTGGCCTTCAGCCTGGACGACGTGGCCGCCAAGGCCAAAGAACTCTCCGGGCAGAAATTCGTCGCCCCCAAGAGCAACCTGCCCGCATCCTTCAGCGGCATGAAGTATGCCGACTATCAGCAGATCACCTTCAATCAGGACAAGGCCTACTGGAAGGATGCCAAGACGCCCTTCCGGCTGAATTTCTATCACGAGGGCATGCACTACAGCGTGCCGGTGAAGATCAACGAGGTCACCGCCAACAATGTCGAAGAGATCAAATACGATCCCTCGATGTTCAACTTCGGCAATCTGCAGATCGATCAGGCCCAGCTCAAGGATCTCGGCTTCGCCGGATTCAAGGTACTCTATCCGCTGAACAAGGCGGACAAGCATGACGAGCTGATGACCATGCTCGGCGCCAGCTATTTCCGCGTGATCGGCAAGAACCAGGTCTATGGCCTGTCCGCCCGTGGTCTGGCCATCGACACCGCCCTGCCGTCCGGCGAGGAATTCCCGCGCTTCACCGAGTTCTGGGTCGAACAGCCCCAGTCGGATCGTCGCAACCTGGTGATCTATGCGCTGCTCGATTCGCCGCGGGCCACCGGTGCCTATCGCTTCGTGCTGACGCCTGGCAAGGACAGCACCGTCGACGTCGAAGCCAAGGTGTTCCTGCGCGACAACGTCAACAAGCTTGGCATCGCGCCGCTGACCAGCATGTACCTGTTCGGCCCCAACCAGCCGAGCGCCCAGGTCAACTATCGTCCGGCCCTGCACGACTCCAACGGCCTGGCGATCCACGCCGGCAACGGCGAGTGGCTGTGGCGTCCGCTGAACAACCCGCGTCGGCTCTCGGTCAGCACCTACACCATCGAGAATCCGCGTGGTTTCGGTCTGCTGCAGCGCGGCCACGAGTTCTACAAGTACCAGGATCTGGACGAGCGCTACGACAAGCGTCCCAGTGGCTGGGTCGAGCCCAAGGGCGACTGGGGCAAGGGGCATGTCGAACTGGTGGAAATCCCCACCCCGGACGAGACCAACGACAACATCGTGGCCTTCTGGACGCCGGACACCCTGCCGGAGAAGGGCCAGCCGATCGATGTCAGCTATCGCCTGCACTTCACCACCGACGAACCCAACCTGCACACCAAGGACCTGGCCTGGGTCGCTCAGACCCGCCTGTCCACCGGCGATGTGCGGCAGTCCAACCTGGTCCGTCAGACCGATGGCAGCCTGGCCTACATCATCGATTTCGAAGGGCCGAATCTCGACGATCTGCCCGAGGATTCGCAGGTCGGCTCCCAGGTCAGCCTGGACGCCAACGGTGAACTGGTCGAGAACTCTGTGCGCTACAACCCGGTTACCAAGGGCTATCGCCTGACCCTGAGACTCAAGGTCAAGGATCAGACCAAACCGGTGGAAATGCGCGCCAACCTCGCCCAGGGTGACAAACCGCTCAGCGAAACCTGGACTTACCAGCTACCTGCCAATGAATAACACCACCCGCGATACCTCGGTCGCCGCCACTGGCGACTACCTCGAACACCTGCCGTTGCCCACCGGGCAGCGGCAGGCGCTGGACCAGACGGCCGACGTAGAGTCGCTGCACCGGCAACTGGCCGGTGCCCGCGGCGAGGGCGCCCAGGGCGCCGACGCGGTGATCGCTTCCACCGAGGCGCGCCTGGCCGCCGGTTGGGACGAGACGCTGGACGATGGCGAGCTGCTGGGCAGCGATGCCCAGGGGCGTGTCTTCATCAAGGCCACCCCGCCCATGACCCGCTCCATGATGGTGCCCGATCCCTGGCGCACCAATCCCGTGGCGCGGAGCTGGAAGCGTCTGCTCGGCCGCAAGGACCATAGTCGCTGGCAGCCCGATCCCGAAGCCGATGCCCATGCGCACTGGCGCAAGGTGGGTTCCTTCCGGCGCTTCATCCTGCTCATCCTGATGCTGGTGCAGACCGGCATCGCCACCTGGTACATGAAGGCGGTGCTGCCCTATCAGGGCTGGGCGCTGGTCGATCTCAGCGAGGTCTACCGCCAGGGCTGGGGCGAGTCCATTCGCCAGGTACTGCCCTATGTAGTGCAGACCAGCATCCTGCTGCTCTTCGCCCTGCTGTTCTGCTGGGTCTCCGCCGGCTTCTGGACCGCCCTGATGGGCTTCTGGCAACTGCTCAGCGGACGTGACAAGTACAGCATCTCGGCCAGCTCCACCGGCACCGAGCCGATCGATCCCCAGTCGCGTACCGCCCTGGTGATGCCCATTGCCAACGAAGACGTGCCGCGGGTCTTTGCCGGTCTGCGCGCGACCTACGAGTCGGTCCGCGCCAGCGGCGAGCTGGAGCACTTCGACTTCTTCATCCTCAGCGACAGCAACGACCCCGACAAATGCGTGGCCGAAGAGAAGGCCTGGCTGGAGCTGTGCCGCGAGGTCGGCGGCTTCGGCCACATCTTCTATCGTCGCCGCCGGCGTCGGGTGAAGCGCAAGAGCGGCAACATCGACGACTTCTGCCGTCGTTGGGGCAGTCAGTACAAGTACATGGTGGTGCTCGACGCCGACAGCGTGATGAGTGGCGAATGCCTGTCCAGTCTGGTCCGGCTGATGGAAGCCAATCCCCGTGCCGGCATCATCCAGACCGCGCCCAAGGCGTCCGGCATGGATACTCTGTACGCGCGTCTGCAGCAGTTTGCCACCCGGGTGTACGGACCGCTGTTCACCGCCGGTCTGCACTTCTGGCAACTCGGTGAATCCCACTACTGGGGTCACAACGCCATCATCCGGGTCAAGCCGTTCATCGACCATTGCGCCCTGGCGCCGCTGCCGGGCACGGGTTCGTTCGCCGGTGCGATTCTCTCCCACGACTTCGTCGAAGCCGCACTGATGCGGCGCTCCGGCTGGGGCGTGTGGATCGCCTATGACCTGCCGGGCAGCTACGAAGAACTGCCGCCCAACCTGCTGGACGAACTCAAGCGTGACCGCCGCTGGTGCCATGGCAACCTGATGAACTTCCGGCTGTTCCTGGTCAAGGGCATGCACCCGGTGCACCGCGCGGTGTTCCTCACCGGGGTGATGTCCTACCTGTCGGCGCCGCTGTGGTTCCTCTTCCTGGTGTTGTCCACGGCGCTGCTGGCGATCCACAAGCTGCTGGAACCCCAGTACTTCTTCCAGCCTCGCCAGCTGTTCCCGGTCTGGCCCCAGTGGCATCCGGAGCAGGCCATAGCCCTGTTCTCCACCACCCTCATCCTGCTGTTCCTGCCCAAGCTGCTCAGCGTGGTGCTGATCATCGCCAAGGGCGCGAAGGAATTCGGCGGTGGGTTGCGGCTGTTCCTCTCCATGATGCTGGAAATGCTCTTCTCGGTGCTGCTGGCACCGGTGCGGATGCTCTTCCACACGGTGTTCGTGACGGCCGCCTTCCTCGGCTGGTCGGTGCAGTGGAATTCGCCCCAGCGTGACGACAACGACACGCCCTGGAGCGAAGCCTTCCGCCGCCATGGCTCGCAGATGCTGCTCGGCCTGATCTGGACCGCCGGGGTGGCCTGGCTGGACCCGCGCTTCCTCTGGTGGCTGTCGCCCATTGTGGTGTCGCTGATCCTGTCGGCGCCGGTGTCGGTGATCTCCAGCCGGACCAACCTGGGGCTTGGCAGTCGCCGGCATCATCTGTTCCTGATCCCGGAAGAGTACGCACCGCCGCGCGAGCTGGTGGCGACCGACGAGTACCTGCACCTGAACAATCGCAACGCCCTGACCAAGGGCTTCCTGCGCGCCACTGTCGATCCGGTGCTCAATGCCCTGGCCATCGGCATGGCCCGTGGTCGCCATGGCAAGGTGGTGGAGCCGGCACGCCGGCTGCGCGAAGAGCGGGTGGCGCGGGTGCTGGCCGCCGGCCCCGAAAAGACCAAGGGCGACGACCAGTGGCGTCTGCTCAGCGATCCGGACGGCATGGCGCAACTGCACCTGCAGGTCTGGAAGGCCGAAGAGCACCGCAATTGGCGGGAGGCCTATGCCACCCTGCGGCCACGCTCCCACAGCGATTCGGCCGCGGATGCCACAGCCAGTCCGGCCAGCATGACCCCGCGGCCCGCCTCCTGAGGAGGCGCTCCGCCCACGAAAAAGCCCCGGTGTCGCGAGACACCGGGGCTTTTTCTTGTCCGTGATCAGGCTAGAACAGGCGGGCGAGGAGGGCGGGTACGGCGTTCTCGACGCGCAGGATGCGTTCACCGAGCTGCACGGGCGCCAGGCCCGCTTCCTGCAGCTTCTCGACCTCGTAGGGTATCCAGCCGCCCTCGGGGCCTATCGCCAGCGTCACGGGCTCGTCGAGGGCACGCGGGCAGGCGGGATAGCTGCCCGGATGCCCGACCAGGCCACGGGTGCCGGCGGCGAGTGCGGGCAGGCGATCCTCGACGAAGGGCTTGAATCTCTTTTCGATCAGCACCTCCGGCAGCACCGTGTCCCGGGCCTGCTCCAGCCCGAGGCGCAGTTGCTCCTCGATGGCCTCGGGCGCCAGGAACGGCGTCTGCCAGAAGCTCTTTTCCACCCGATAGCTGTTGAGCAGTACCAGCCGTGCGACGCCCATGGCGGACACGGTCTGCAACACCCGGCGCAGCATCTTGGGGCGGGGCAGGGCCAGCAGCAGGGTGAGCGGCAGCTTGGCCGGTGGCCGCTGATCGAGGGTGACGTTCAGGCAGGCCTGGCCGGCATCGAGGGACTCGATATGGCCGGTACCCATCAGGCCGTTCAGCAGGCCAACGCGCATCCGGTCGCCGGCGGCCGCCTGGTGGACCTCGCGCAGATGGGCGAGACGGCGCGGATCGCGCAGCACGACCCGGTCAGCGGCCGTGAAGTCGGCCGCCTCGAGCAGGATCAGGTTCACGGGCGTTCAGCGGGCGGCTGGGCGTCGGGACTGGCATCTTCGTCGCTGAGCGGGCGCTCGCGCTTCTGCACGAAGCGACCGAACAGCAGGCCGATCTCGAACAGCAGCCACATGGGCACGGCCAGCATGGTCTGGGAGAAGACATCCGGCGGGGTCAGGATCATGCCGACCACGAAGCAGCCGATGATGACGTAGGGGCGGATCTTCTTCAGATAGGCGACGTCGACCACACCGATCCAGATCAGCAGCACGGTGGCCACCGGAATCTCGAAGGCCACGCCAAAGGCGAAGAACAGCGTCAGGATGAAATCCAGGTAGGCATTTAGATCCGGCATCATCACGGCGCCTTCCGGCGTGATGCTGCTGAAGAAGTGGAAGATGATCGGGAACACCAGGAAGTAGGCGAAGGCCATGCCGGCATAGAACAGCACGATGCTGGAGATCAGCAGCGGGATGGCGACCTTCTTCTCGTGGCGATAAAGACCCGGCGCGATGAAACCCCAGACCTGGTGCAGGATCACCGGCATGGCGATGAACAGCGACACCACCAGGGTCAGCTTGAAGGGGGCGAGGAAGGGCGAGGTGACGTCCGTGGAGATCATGGTCGCGCCTTCGGGAAGGACGCGGCGGATCGGCTCGGAAGCGAAGGCATAGATCTTCTGGGCGAAGTAGAACAGGCCGAGGAAGATCAGAAAGGTCGCCAGCACGCATCTGAGGATACGGGTGCGCAATTCGGTGAGGTGCGAGACCAGGGGCATTTCCTGGTCATCGTGTTCGGAGGGCTTGTCGCTCATGGTGCTCTTGGCGGCGTCTGGGGCGGATCCTGCGGGCGTTCGGCAACCACGTCCTGGGGCATGGGCGGAGCAGCGGCGGTGGGCGGTGTCTGGGCTTCCGGCGTGGAAGCGGCAGGCTTGGGCCGGTTGTCGCGCTGTTCCATGGACAGGATATGCTCGTTGCGCAATTGCTGGCGAATTTCGTCAGCACCGATCTCGCGCTCCACTTCCTGGCGGATGCTGTTGAAGCTGCGCCTCAGGCGACCGATCCACAGCCCCGCGGTGCGTGCGGCACCCGGCAGGCGTTCCGGGCCCAGCACCAGCAGGGCGACGAACCCCACCAGCATCATTTCGGGAAAGCTGATTCCGAACATGGCGGGGCCTTAGTCCTTGCGCACCACCGGCTCTTCGACCTTGCGATGCTCGGCGTCGAAGGTCTGGGGGCGATTCAGGGGAGCGTTGGGGTTGGCCGTGCTGGTGGTCGGCGACGGCTGTTCGGCCTTGTCGTCCTCGTCGGTATGCATGGCCTTGCGAAAGCCCTTGATGGCCTCGCCCACGTCGGAGCCCAGATGCTTCAGGCGTTTGGTGCCAAAGACGATCACCACGACGAGCAGGATGACGATCCAGTGTTTCCAGTCGAAGATACCCATGGTCTTTCCTCGTTGCGAAGCTTGGGGTCAGGATTGAGTGCGGGCGGCCTTTTCGGCGTGCCCGGAGAGGCCGAAACGACGATCCAGTTCGTCCAGCACGGCCTGGGGATGCTGGCCGAGGGCCGAGAGCATGATCAGGCTGTGGAACCAGAGGTCGGCGGTCTCGTAGATGACGTCGTCGTACTGCTGGCTGATGGCGGCGTCTTTCGCCGCGAGGATGGTCTCGACGCTTTCTTCGCCGACCTTTTCCAGGATCTTGTTCAGGCCCTTGTGATAGAGGCTGGCCACATAGGAGGAATCCGGGGCGGCCTGCTTGCGTTCTTCCAGCACCTGCGCCAGACGCGCGAGGGTGTCAGTCATGGCCGTGCCCTCCGGCATAGATGGCTTGGGGATCCTTGACCACCGGGTCGACGGTCGTCCACTCGCCATCGCGCAGCACGCGATAGAAGCAGCTCTCCCGGCCGGTGTGGCAGGCGATGCCGCCAAGTTGCTCCACCTGCAGCACCACCACGTCGGCGTCGCAATCCAGGCGCAGTTCGATGATGCGCTGTACGTGACCGGACTCCTCGCCCTTGCGCCACAGGCGATTGCGCGAGCGCGACCAGTAGACCGCACGGCCTTCGGCGGCGGTCAGGGCCAGGGATTCGCGGTTCATCCAGGCCATCATCAGGATGCGCCCCGAAGTGGGGTCCTGGGCGATGGCCGGTACCAGGCCGTCGCTGTTCCAGTGGATCTCGTCTAACCAATCGCTCATGAGTCTGTTCAATACTACGAATTAGGGTGCGGCGTTAAAAATCCGCTGGATCGCCAGCCCGGTCGGAATGCTCATTTACCGTTCGTAAACTCGAGCGCGAGCCCGGTCCACTTCCTCACGGATTTGCTTCACTAGCGCTCACCCTTCGGGCCAGCCCTTGGCTGTTACTCCCGTTGGTCGTTGCGCCTTGCCTGACCTTCGCTCGGCAACTTTTCAGACAGGCCCTAGCCTCGCACAAGACGCAACTCGAATACAGCGGCAGGGCACCAGTGGCTGAGGGCGTGTATTTCGCCCGATAAAAGTGACGGGACGGTTACAGCTTAAGCAGTTCAGCGCCTTATCACCAGAACCAGGCCGCCGACCAGCATGGCCCAGGCCGGCCAGGCGTGGGGCTGGGGTTCGAGACCCAGCTGCGCCGCACCCACCAGCAGGACCGCACCGATCACCCGCACGATCCAGTCGTCGTTGCGTCTGCCCCAGGGGTTGGGCGGATCCTTGCGATGCGGCTGGGTGATGCGTTCCAGGGTATCGCGTGCCATCTGCGCCAGATGGGGGATCTGTTCCAGTTGCTGCTGGATGTTGCGGGCGACCTGCGGCGGACTCAGCCGCTTGCGCATCCACTTTTCCAGGTAGGGCTTGGCGGTGGACCAGAGGTCCAGGTCCGGATAGAGCTGGCGGCCCAGGCCCTCGATGTTGAGCAGGGTCTTCTGCAGGAGCACCAGTTGCGGCTGGATCTCCATGTTGAAGCGGCGCGCCACCTGGAACAGCCGCAGCAGCAGCTGGCCGAAGGAAATGTCCTTGAGCGGCTTCTCGAAGATGGGTTCGCAGACAGTGCGGATGGCCGCTTCCAGTTCGTTGACCTGGGTGTTGGCCGGCACCCAGCCGGAGTCGATGTGCAACTGGGCGACCTTGCGGTAGTCGCGCTGGAAGAAGGCCCAGAGGTTGCGCGCCAGATAGTCCTGGTCCTCGGGGGTCAGGCTGCCGATGATGCCGCAGTCCACCGCGATGTAGAGCGGATCCCAGGGCTTGGCGGTGCTGACGAAGATGTTGCCCGGGTGCATGTCGGCGTGGAAGAAGCTGTCGCGGAAGACCTGGGTGAAGAAGATCTCCACGCCTCGCTCGGCCAGCAGCTTGAAGTCGGTGCCCTGGTCGCGCAGCGCGGCCAGGTCGGTTACCGGGATGCCGTAGATGCGCTCCATGACCAGCACCCGCTCGCGGCACCAGTCCCAGTACACCTGGGGCACGTAGAGGCGCTCGGAGCCGTCGAAATTGCGCCTGAGCTGGCTGGAGTTGGCCGCTTCGCGCAACAGGTCCAGCTCGTCGTAGATGGTCTTCTCGTAGTCGCTGACCACGTCCATCGGGTGCAGGCGGCGGGCTTCGGCGGACAGCCGTTCGGCCAGGCGCGCCAGCAGGAACAGCCAGGCGATGTCCTGGCTGATGATGTTCTTCAGCCCCGGGCGCACCACCTTGACCACCACCTCTTCACCGGTCCGCAGCTGGGCGGCATGGACCTGGGCCACCGAGGCCGAGGCCAGCGGCTGGTGATCGAAGCGGGCGAAGGCCTGCTTGATGGGTACGCCAAGCTGGGACTCGATGAGCGCCACGGCCTTTTCCGGCGGAAAGGGCGGGACCTTGTCCTGCAGGAACATCAGTTCGTCGGCGATATCCTCGGGCATGAGGTCGCGCCGGGTGGAAAGGATCTGGCCGAACTTGACGAACACCGGTCCCAGACCTTCCAGCGCCAGGCGCAGACGGGCGCCGCGCGGCAGGGTCTTGCTCGGTCGCGGCAACCAGCGCCAGGGCAGCACATAGCGGGTGGCGCGCAGGTACCAGGGCAGCGGCAGGGCATAGACGATGTCGTCAAGCCGATAGCGGATGACCACGAAGAAGATCCGCAACAGGCGGTTGAGGGCAGCGAACAGCTTCATTCGTCGGGGTTATCCCTGGCGTTGCGGGCGGTGCCCAGGCGGGCGAGACGGGCGTCGAGACGATCCACGTCCAGGCGCAGGGCATCGATCTCGGCGAAGCGGGCCTCACCTTCGAGACGACCCACCAGTTGGCGGCTCTCCTCGTTCAGCCAGTTGGACAGCGTCAGTTGCAGGCTGTCACGGCTCTGTTCACCAAGCGCCTGGCCGCGCCGGGCCAGATCGCCCAGCAACGCGGCCGGCAGCGGACCGAGCCAGCGACTGACCTCGTGCTGCCAGTCCAGCTCCAGCTTCTGCAGGATGTCGGCCAGTTCGATCAGCAGGGTGCTGTCGCCCTCCAGACGCACGTCCGGCTGGTGCAGCACCCGCTGCTTGTCACGGGCCAGGGCCAGTTCGGCCAGACGTGTCGCCGGGGCACTCAGGGTGCAGTCGATATCGCCTTCGTGATGGGCGGCGAAGTGCAGGCCGTCACCCGCGGGCAGGACGTACAGGCGCAGCGCCGGTTGCCGGGTCTGCACCGCGATCACCCGGCCGGTCAGGCCGGCCAGCCGCGGCAAGGCCACGGGGTCGAGCGCCAGTAGCGGATTCAGGCCGCGCTCCAGCGCGGCCAGCAATGCCTGGGTGACGAGGGCCATCAAGGCTTGATGCCGCGATGCAGGGCGACCACGCCGCCGGTCATGTTGTGGAAGGTAACCCGGGCGAAACCGGTCTCTTCCATCATGGCCTTGAGGGTCTGCTGATCGGGGTGCATGCGGATGGACTCCGCCAGGTAGCGATAGCTTTCGGCGTCACCGGCCACCAGCTTGCCCATTAAGGGCAGGAAGCCGAAGGAATAGGCATCATAGGCCTTGGACACCAGCGGGTTGGTGGGCTTGGAGAATTCCAGCACCAGCAGGCGGCCACCCGGCTTGAGCACGCGCAGCATCGAGGCCAGGGCCTGGTCCTTGTGGGTGACGTTGCGCAGACCGAAGGCGATGGTGATGCAGTCGAAATGGTTGTCGGGGAAGGGCAGCTTCTCGGCGTCGGCCTGGACGAAGCGCACATTGCTGGCGACGCCCTCGTCGAGCAGGCGGTCGCGGCCGACCCGGAGCATGGAATCGTTGATGTCGGCCAGGACCACCTCGCCGGTGGGGCCGACCAGGCGGGCGAACTGCTTGGTCAGGTCGCCGGTGCCGCCGGCGATGTCCAGCACGCGGTTGCCGCGGCGCACGCCGGAGAGCTCGATGGTGAATCTCTTCCACAGCCGGTGGATGCCCGCCGACATCAGATCGTTCATCACATCGTACTTGGCCGCCACCGAATGGAAGACCTCCGCGACCTTGTAAGCCTTCTGGCTCTCCGGAACGCTCTGGTAGCCGAAGTGGGTCTGGGATTCGGCCTCGGGGCCTTTGCGCGGATCGCTCATGGGGCTACACCTGGGACAGGGACAAGAGGGCATTCTAGCAGGCCGATCGCCCGGCATGCCCGGCTAAAACCGGGGCTGACCGCTCGGTTCTCGCGATTGGCGACGTGGCGGGCCCTCGCTATAGTCAGGGCCCCTTATCCGGAGTTCCCCGATGTCCCAGATCACCATCGAACGCAGCCATTCGCTTGGCTTGGAAGGCGTTCGCCAGAAGGCCGATCAACTGGCCGAAAAACTCACGCGTGACTATGGGGTGGCCTGCGCCTGGGAAGGCGATACCCTGACATTCACGCGCAGCGGCGTGGATGGACGGATCGAGGTCGGTGAAGACCGGGTGCGGGTGCTGGCGACCCTGGGCATGATGTTCTCGATGCTCAGTGGCCAGATCGAGAAAGAGATCGAGCGCAAGCTGGACAAGGCCCTGGCGGCCTGAGTCCGCTCAGAGCATCAGCTTGACCGCGCTGACGTGTGGGTCCCGCGTCTTGCCGGCGCGGGCCAGCTGTTCCAGGTAGTCGGCCCAGAGTTCGTCGCGGCGACTGCCCAGTTCATAGAGATAGTCCCAGCTGAACAGACCACTGTCGTGGCTGTCATCGAAGGTCAGCTTGATGGCGTAGCGCCCCGCCGGTTCGACGGCGCTGATGCCGACCTGCTGTTTGCCCCACTGCAATACCGGATTGCCGTGTCCCTGGACCTCGGCCGAAGGCGAGTGCACCCGCAGGAATTCGGCGGGCAGCTCGAAGGTTTCCGCGCCATAGCTGACGCTGAGGGTCTTGGAGGCCTTGTGGAGCTGGATGGCGGTGGGGATACGCATGCTGAGTTTCTCTGGGCGGCGATTTGGCCATTGCTTGAAGCCATCGCGGCCATGGGCCGCCCCTACGCAATCCTGTAGGAGCGGCCGCATCGGCGGGCCGCCAAGGCCGCGATGACGAGGGGCCTAGAGTAGCCGCACGGGTTACCTAGGCTCCCAACCTACCGTCACAGTATATAGCGCGACAGGTCTTCGTCCTGGGCGAGTTCGCCCAGGTGGCCGTTCACATAGGCCGCGTCGATGACGATGGGCTCGCCATTCTGCTGGCCAGCGAGGTCGGCGGCGCTGAAGGACACCTCTTCCAGCAGGCGTTCCAGCAGGGTGTGCAGGCGCCGGGCACCGATGTTCTCGGTCTTCTCGTTGACCTGCCAGGCGATCTCGGCGATGCGGGTGATGCCGTCGGCGGCGAATTCCACCAGCAGCCCCTCGGTCTTGAGCAGTTCGCGATACTGCTCGGTGAGGGAGGCGTGCGGCTCGGTGAGGATGCGCTCGAAGTCCTGCGGGGTCAGCGCCTTGAGTTCGACGCGGATCGGCAGGCGACCCTGCAGCTCCGGGACCAGGTCGCTGGGCTTGGACAGGTGGAAGGCGCCCGAGGCGATGAACAGGATGTGGTCGGTCTTGACCATGCCCAGCTTGGTGTTGACGGTGCAGCCTTCGATCAGCGGCAGCAGGTCACGCTGCACACCCTCGCGGGAAACATCGGCACCGCTGGTGTTGCCGCGCTTGGCGACCTTGTCGATCTCGTCGATGAAGACGATGCCGTGCTGTTCGACGGCTTCCAGGGCGCGACCCTTGAGTTCCTCTTCGTTGACCAGGCGGGCGGCTTCTTCATCGCGCACCAGCTTGAGCGCTTCCTTGACCTTGAGCTTGCGCTGCTTGGTCTTGCCCTTGTGCATACCGGCGAAGAGATTCTGCAGCTGGCTGGTCATCTCCTCCATGCCGGGCGGGGTCATGATCTCGACGCCGGCGGGGGCATCGGCCACCTCGATGTCGATTTCCTTGTCGTCCAGCTGGCCCTCGCGCAGGCGCTTGCGGAACAGCTGGCGGGTGTTGCTATCGGTGGCGGTCGGTTGGGGTTCGTTGCTGAAGCCTACCGACGGACGCGCGGGCGGCAGCAGGGCATTGAGGATGCGCTCTTCGGCAGCATCTTCGGCGCGATGGCGGTTAAGCACCATCTCCTGTTCGCGCAGCATCTTCACGGCGGCGTCGGCCAGATCACGAATGATGGACTCGACGTCGCGGCCGACATAGCCGACCTCGGTGAACTTGGTGGCTTCCACCTTGAGGAAGGGCGCGTTGGCCAGCTTGGCCAGGCGCCGGGCGATCTCGGTCTTGCCCACACCCGTGGGGCCTATCATCAGGATGTTCTTGGGGGTGACCTCGGGGCGCAGCTCGGCGGGCAGCTGCATGCGCCGCCAGCGGTTGCGCAGGGCGATGGCCACGGCGCGCTTGGCGTCGTCCTGGCCGATGATGTGGCGGTTGAGTTCGTGGACGATCTCGCGGGGGGTCATGGACATGGGCAGTCTCTAAACCGGATCACGCCTGAGGCGCGTCCAGCTCCTCGATGGTCAGGTTGCGGTTGGTGAACACGCAGATGTCACCGGCGATATTCAGGGAGGTCTCGGCGATCTCGCGGGCACTGAGGTCGGTGTGCATGAGCAGGGCGCGGGCGGCGGCCTGGGCATAGGCACCACCGGAGCCCATGGCGATCAGGCCTTCTTCGGGCTCCACCACGTCGCCGTTGCCGGTGATGATCAGGGAGGCGTCCTTGTTGGCGACCGCCAGCATGGCTTCCAGACGGCGCAGGGCACGGTCGGTGCGCCAGTCCTTGGCCAGCTCGACGGCGGCGCGGACCAGGTGGCCCTGGTGCTTCTCGAGTTGCGCCTCGAAGCGCTCGAAGAGGGTGAAGGCGTCGGCGGTACCGCCGGCGAAACCGGCCAGCACCTCGCCCCGGTACAGCCGCCGGACTTTCTTGGCGTTGCCTTTCATGACGGTGTTGCCCAGGGAAACCTGGCCGTCGCCGCCGATCACGACCTTGCCGTTGCGGCGTACAGAAACGATGGTGGTCAAGAGAATCTCTCCGCGTTGCTTGGGGCGTCGGCCCCCGTTACGCAGAGATATGGGGATGGCCGCGACGCCCTTCAAGCGCCGCGACGGGGGATTGATCCGATCAGTGACCGCGTCGCTGTTGCAGCAACAGATTCTTGAAGCCGCTGCCGGCGAGCTGTTTCTGCGCCTGGGTCAGCTGGTCGCGATCGCTGTAGGGACCGACCAATACCCGGTACCAGGTGTCGTCCTTGACCTTGCCCGATTCCACGCGCACGTCCTGGCCGAGCATGATGATCTGGGCGCGGACCCGGTCGGCATCGGCCTGGGTGCGGAAGGAACCGGCCTGGAGGAAGAACAGGGTCACCGGCGGCTGGGCCTTGGTGGTGGCTTCCTTGGGCGGCGTGGCGGCCGGCTGGCCCGCGGTGGTCGCGGGCGTGGTCGACGTTGCGGTCGCCGGCTGGCCGGGTTGCGCCGGGGTCGCGGCGGCATCCGGTTTGGCCGGGGTGGTCGGCTTGGCGGCCGGATTGCGCGGCACGGCGTCCGGCGGCACGATCACCTCGGATTCGGGCAACAGGGTATAGAAGTCGTACTTGGGCTTGATCGGCGTGGGCGGCGTGCCCTCGGTCTTGCCGGCGGCGGTCGCCGACTTGCCATTGCCCGCCGTGGCGGCCGGGCGGCCTTCTTCCGGCTTGGTGCGCTGCACCGCCTTGTTGCCCGGTTCGAGCTTCATCAGGAACACCACGAAGGCCCCGATGGCCAGACCCGACGCGAGCCAGACCCAGCCGGGCAGGGGCTGTTTCTTGGGAGCCGAGGTGTTGCGACTGGCGCCGCGCTTGGGTGGGGCTTTCTTGGTGGCCATCAGGCGGTGATCCGTCTCTTACATGCGTTCCAGGGTGTGCAGGCCGAGCAGTTCCAGACCCTGCTTGAGGGTGCGCCCGGTGAGGGCGGCCAGCCGCAGGCGGCTCTGGCGCAGCTCGGGGTCCTCGGCGGTCAGGATCGGGCAATTCTCGTAGAAGCTGGAGAACAGGCCGGCCAGGTCGTAGAGATAGCTGCACAGCAGGTGCGGGGTGCCCTTGTCGGCGACGCCGGCGAGGATTTCGCCGAATTGCGCCAGGCGGCCACCCAGATCCTGCTCCTGCGGGGCGTCCAGGCGGATGCTGCCGGCGGGTTCGCTCTGCTCGGCCTTGCGCAACACGCTGGCGACGCGGGTGTAGGCGTACAGCAGATAGGGCGCGGTATTGCCCTCGAAGCTGAGCATCTGTTCGAAGTTGAAGCTGTAGTCGCTGGTGCGGTGCTTGGACAGGTCCGCGTACTTGACCGAGGCGATGCCTACCACGCGGCCGATATGGCGCAATTCGTCCTCGCTGAAGGGTACCTCGCCACGCTCGGCGCGACCGGCATTGCGCTCCCTGACCAGCTGATAGGCACGCTCCTCGGCTTCGTCGAGCAGGTCGACCAGCTTGACGGTGCCGCCGTCACGGGTCTTGAACGGACGGCCGTCGGCGCCGTTCATGGTGCCGAAGCCCATGTGCTCGAGTTGCATGGTCGGCGCGACGAAGCCGGCGCGGCGCGCCACCTCGAAGGCCATCTGGAAGTGCAGGGCCTGGCGCTGGTCGACGAAGTACAGCGCGCGGTCGGCGTGCAGCTGGCGGCTGCGGTAGCGCATGGCGGCCAGGTCGGTGGTGGAATAGAGATAGCCGCCACCGGCCTTCTGCACGATCACCGGCAGCGGATTGCCCTCGGCGTTCTTGAATTCCTCGAGAAAGACGCAGCGGGCGCCATCGCTTTCGGTGAGCAGGCCGGCGGCGTCCAGATCGCTCACCACCTGGGCCAGATCGTCGTTGTAGGCGCTCTCGCCCTTGACGTCGGCCGGGGTCAGGCGGACGTTGAGGCGGTCGTAGACTTCCTGGCAGTGGGACAGGGAGACGGCGTTGAAGCGTTCCCAGAGCCGCAGGCAGTGGGCATCGCCGGCCTGCAGCGCGACCACCAGTTCGCGCGCGCGAGCGGCGAATTCCGGCGAGGCGTCGAAGCGTCCCTTGGCCGCGCGATAGAACACCTCGAGATCGGCCAGTTCGCCTTCGGCGGCTTGCGGCTGTTCTTCCATGTAGGCCAGCAGCATCCCGAACTGGGTGCCCCAGTCACCCACGTGGTTCTGGCGGATCACCTCGTCGCCGAGGAATTCCAGCACCCGCGCCACGGCGTCCCCGATGATGGTGGATCTCAGGTGACCGACGTGCATCTCCTTGGCCAGGTTCGGCGAGGAAAGGTCCACCACCACGCGCTGATGCGGCTCGTGAATGGATACCCCCAGGTGCGGATCGGCGAAGGCCGCATCCAGGCGCGCGGCCAGTTGCGCGTGATTCTGGAAGAAGTTGAGAAAGCCGGGGCCGGCGATTTCCACCTTGCTGACCGCCGGATCGCCGGGCAGGGCGGCCAGCAGCTTTTCGGCCAGGTCGCGGGGCTTGGCGCGGGCCGGCTTGGCCAGCAGCAGGGCGACGTTGCTGGCGAAGTCGCCGTGGCTCTTGTCCTTGGTGTTTTCGACCTGGATGGCCGGGGCCACGTCAGCCGGCAGGGTGCCGTCGGCGATCAGGCGGTCGAGGGCGTGCTGGATGAGCTGGCGGATGCTGTCTTTCATGGTCATTGGCCTTCGGCGTGCGCCGAGCGCGCACTGCGATGAAAACCCGGCATTATCCGTGGCGAGCCCGGCCTTGCCAATGGTAAGCCAATGCCACTAGAAGAGATCGATGGGATCCACGTCCAGCGACCAGCGTACCTGACGGGCTTCAGGCAGGCTTTCTAGCTGGACGACCCAGATGCCCAGCAGGCGATGCAGGGGCGCGCGGCTGCTGCTCTGCAGCAGCAGCTGGGCCCGGTGGCGGCCGGCGCGGCGCTCCATCGGCGCCGGTACCGGCCCCAGCAGCTCCACCTGGGGCAGGGCGAGATTGACCGCCAGGCCCTCGGCGACGTGATAGGCCGCCTCCAGGAAATTCTCCACCTGATCCTGGCGATGGGCATCGGCGCGCAGCAGCGCCAGATAGGCGAACGGCGGCAGCCCGGCGGCGCGGCGCTCCTGCAGGGCCTGGCGGGCAAAGGCCGGATAGCCCTCCTCGGCCAGTTGCACCATCAGCGGATGATCGGCCAGATGGGTCTGGATCAGCACCTGCCCAGGCTCCTCGGCGCGACCGGCGCGACCGGCCACCTGGACGATCTGCTGGGCCATACGCTCGCTGGCACGAAAGTCTGCGGAAAACAGCCCGCTGTCGGCGTCCAGCACGGCCACCAGGGTCACCTTGGGAAAGTGGTGCCCCTTGGCGAGCATCTGGGTGCCGACCAGGATGCAGGGCACCCCACTGTGGATGGTGCGCAGGAGTTTGCCCAAGGCGTCCTTGCGCGCCGTGGTATCGCGGTCGATGCGCAGCACCGGGACGTCCGGAAACAGCAGCTGCAGGCGTTCCTCGGCGCGTTCGGTACCGGCGCCTACCGGACGCAGGTCGAGCTTGCCGCAGGACGGGCAATGCCGCGGCGGCGTCTGGCGCTGATCGCAGTGGTGGCAGCGCAATTCGCCGGAGCCGCGGTGATAGGTCATGCGTGCATCGCAGCGCGGGCACTGGGCCAGCCAGCCGCAGTCGTGGCAGAGCAGGGTGGGGGCGAAGCCGCGGCGATTGAGGAACACCAGCACCTGCTGGCCGCGCTCCAGGGTCGCGCCCATGGCCTTGAGCAGTGGCTGGGACAGACCGCTGTCCAGCGGACGACTGCGCACGTCCAGGCGCTCGAAGCGCGGCGGCTGGGCGCCACCGGCACGCAGCGACAGGCGCAGGTGGGCATAGCGCCCCTGGTCGGCGTTGTGCAGGCTTTCCAGCGAGGGGGTGGCCGAGCCCAGCACCACCGGCAGATTCTCGAAGCGCGCGCGAACCACCGCCAGGTCGCGGGCGTGGTACCTCAGGCCCTCCTGCTGTTTATAGGAGGCGTCGTGTTCCTCGTCGACGATGATCAGCCCAGGGTGCTTGAGCGGGGTGAACAGCGCCGAGCGGGTGCCGACCACGATGTCCAGTTCGCCATCGCGAGCCGCCAGCCAGATGTCCATGCGCTCGCGATCGGTCAGCGCCGAGTGCAGCAGGGCGATGCGCGCATTGAAGCGCTGCTCGAAACGCCCCAGGGTCTGGGGGCCCAGGTTGATCTCGGGGATCAGCAGCAGCGCCTGGCGCCCCGCTTCCAGGGTGGCGCGGATCAGTTGCAGGTAGACCTCGGTCTTGCCGCTGCCGGTCACCCCTTCCAGGAGATAACAGTGGAAGCCGCTGCCGGCGCGGACCGCTTCGTAGGCCAGCCGCTGCTCGCCGTTGAGTGGCAGCTCGGCCTGGGCCAGCCAGGAACCCTGGTGCCGGGTCGGCTGGTGATAGCGGGTCTCCACCTTGACCAGGCCCTTGGCCTGCAGGAGATCGAGACTGTCCTTGACCAGGCCGAGCTGGCCGAGCAATTCGTGCAGCACCCCGTGGGGGTGCTGGCGCAAGGTCTTGAGTGCCTCGCGCTGGCGCGGCGCCCGGGCCAGGCGCGGATCTTCCGGGCGCGCATCGGGCTGGGCGATCCAGAAGCGCTGCAGTCGTCGCTCGGCCGGCTCTCCCTGACGCAAAAGGGCAGGAAGTGCCCAGCTCAGGGTGTCGCCGAGGCTGTGCTGATAGTACTGGGCAGACCACTGGCAGAGCTCGAACAGCGCGCTGGGCAATGGCGGACGCTCGTCGAGCAGTTGCAGCGCCTTGCGCAGCTTGTCCGGCGGCACCTCGGTTTCCCGGGCCACCTCGATCAGCACCCCGACCACCTCGCGGCGACCGAAGGGCACCCGCAGCCGCACGCCCGGGCGCAACTGCTCCTCGACCGCTCCCTTGGGCGGCAGATAGTCGAACAGGCGGCGCAGCGGGGAGGGCAGCGCCAGGCGCAGGATCAGGGGCACGGCAGGGCTCGCAGGAGGAAAGCCCGATGGTAGCAGACGGGCGGTGAGGGGGCTGCTTGCACCTCCTATCTGCTCTGGTATGATTTGCAGCCCAAATCTGTGCGGTATCCGGCAATGGCGCCGGGTGGCGGCACAGCTAGACCCCGAGGATAGTCCCATGAAAGCTGATATCCATCCGCAGTACGATGCCATCGAAGCCACCTGCAGCTGCGGTAACGTCATCAAGACCCGCTCGACCCTGAGCAAGAACATTCACCTGGACGTCTGCTCCGAATGCCACCCGTTCTACACTGGCAAGCAGAAGGTCCTGGACGCTGGCGGCCGTATCGATCGCTTCAAGCAGCGCTTCGGCGTGTTCGGCAGCAACAAGTAATGCGCTGCCGTCGGCCATCTCCGTATGGTTCGACACTGAAAAAGGCGTCCCTCTGGGGCGCCTTTTTTGTTTGTGGCCTGGTTGGCGCGCCAGCGGCCCAGGCGGCGGACTGTCCGCTGCTGCCGGGTGGGCAGGAGGTCGTGGTCCGCCAGGTGGTGGACGGCGATACCCTGCGCCTGGTCGACGGTCGTTCGGTGCGCCTGATCGGCGTCAATGCCCCGGAGCTGGGCAAATCCGGCGGTACCGCCCAGCCCTATGCCGAGGCGGCGCGTCAGCGGCTGCAGGCGCTGGTCGCGGCCAGCGACGAGCGCCTGCGGCTGGTGCCGGGCAGCGAGGCGACCGATCATTACGGCCGTACCTTGGCGCACCTCTTCGATCGCCAGGGCGGCAACCTGGAGGCCCGGCTGATCGCCGAGGGCCTCGGCTATGCCGTCGCCATCGCCCCGAATACCCGGCTGGCCGCCTGTCAGGCCGCCGCGGAAAGCCAGGCGCGCAAGGCGCGACGGGGCGTCTGGAAGCAGGATCCGACGATCGCCTCGACCCGCATAGAAGAGGATGGTTTTGCCGTGGTGCAGGGGCGTCTGCTGGACGTCGAGCGCAATCGTGGCGGCCTCTGGCTGCAGTTCGAAGGCGATCTGGTGGTCAATGTCCCCGAGCGCTTCGTCGCGGCCTTCGACGAGGTGCCGCTGCGCCAATGGACGGGGCGCGACCTCGAAGCCCGAGGCTGGATCGTCGATCGCAGTCGGCGCCAGGAAGCGGGCCGCGGGCGCTGGCTGATGACCCTGAGCGACCCGCACATGCTGGGTTTGCGGGTTGAATCGTTTTAGCCGAAAGTCGTATTGCGATTGATTTCAGGCATATGGCCGATTGCTTGTGGCACCTTGAGTCTTTGCGTATTCTCGCCCGACCCAAGACCCACACCACGCGGATATACCAATAATGTCTGATCTCAAAACCGCCGCCCTCGAATACCACGCCCAGCCGCGCCCCGGCAAACTCAGCGTCGAGCTGACCAAGCCCACCGCGACCGCCCGTGACCTGTCCCTGGCCTACAGCCCCGGCGTCGCCGAACCGGTCCGCGAGATCGGTCGCGATCCCGAACTGGCCTACCGTTACACCGGCAAGGGCAACCTGGTCGCGGTGATCTCCGACGGTACCGCCATCCTCGGCCTGGGCAACCTCGGCCCGCTGGCCTCCAAGCCGGTGATGGAAGGCAAGGGCGTGCTGTTCAAGCGCTTCGCCGGTGTGGACGTCTTCGACATCGAGGTGGACGCCGAGAGCCCCCAGGCCTTCATCGACACCGTCAAGCGCATCTCCATCACCTTCGGCGGCATCAACCTCGAAGACATCAAGGCGCCCGAGTGCTTCGAGATCGAACGCGCCCTGATCGAGCAGTGCGACATCCCGGTCTTTCACGATGACCAGCATGGCACCGCCATCGTCACCGCCGCCGGCATGCTCAACGCCCTGGAAATCGCCGGCAAGCGCCTGGAAGACGCCAAGATCGTCTGCCTGGGTGCCGGCGCTGCCGCCATCTCTTGCATGCGCCTCCTGGCCAGCATGGGCGCCAAGGTCGAGAACATCTACATGATCGACCGTCAGGGCGTGGTCCACAGCGGCCGCAGCGACCTGAATCAGTACAAGGCGGCCTTCGCCACCGAGACCAGCAAGCGCACTCTGGACGACGCCCTCGAAGGCGCCGATGTCTTCGTCGGTCTGTCCGGTCCGAACCTGCTGTCGGCGGAAGGCCTCAAGCGCATGGCGGCCAACCCCATCGTCTTCGCCTGCTCCAACCCGGATCCGGAAATCACCCCCGAGCTGGCCCACGCCACCCGCGACGACGTGATCATGGCCACCGGTCGCTCCGACTATCCGAACCAGGTCAACAATGTGCTGGGCTTCCCCTTCATCTTCCGCGGTGCCCTGGACGTTCGCGCCCGGGTCATCAACGAGGAGATGAAGATCGCCGCTGCCCTGGCCCTGCGTGATCTGGCCAAGCTGCCGGTACCCAAGGAAGTCTGCGCGGCCTACAACGTCGACAGCCTGAGCTTCGGTCGCGAGTACATCATTCCCAAGCCGATGGACGCGCGCCTGATCACCCTGGTATCCGATGCCGTGGCCAAGGCCGCCATCGAGACCGGCGTGGCCACGCTGCCCTATCCGGCGAACTATCCGCTGAAGTCGGTGGATGACGTCTTCGCCAAGTAAGGCGCGACGCAATAAAAAACCCCGCCTTGGCGGGGTTTTTTATTGGGCGCAGATCAGAAAATGTCCATGGGCACGTTTTCGCTGGAGGGCAGCGGCGTGCCGGGCGCGACGCCGGGCGGCAGCTCGTCCAGGCTCGGCGGGGTGTCCTCGCTCTTGAACAGCTCGAAGTAGGCGTTGGGCGTGCCGGGCGGCGCGGCGCGGCCCGTGGTGGGATCGACGCGGATGGAGACGATGCCGTCCGGTTCCTTGAGCTGATGCGGCGGCTTGTCCTTGAGCGCCGCGCCCATGTAGCTCATCCAGATCGGCAGGGCCACGGTGCCACCGAATTCCTGGCGACCTAGGGTTTCGGGCTGATCGAAGCCGGCCCAGACCGTGGTCACGTAGTCGCCGTTGTAGCCGGAGAACCAGGTGTCCTTGGATTCGTTGGTGGTGCCGGTCTTGCCGGCCAGGTCGTTGCGACCCAGTTCCAGCGCCTTGCGCCCGGTGCCGCGCTTGATCACGTCCTGCAGCATGCTGTTCATGATGAAGGCGTTGCGCGGGTCGATGACCTGGGGCGCGAACACCGGCGCCGGATTGGCCGGATCGGCAGCGGTGGTATCGGCCGCCGGCGTGACCTCCACGCCGGCTGCGGCCTTGGCCTGCACCTGCTGGGGCACCCGCGGCGCGGCAGTGCGATAGACCACCTTGCCGTCGCGATCGGTCACGTGATCGACCACGTAGGGCGTCACCTTGTAGCCTTCGTTGGCGAACACCGACCAGCCGGTGGCCACTTCCAGCGGCGTCAGGCCCGGGGTGCCGAGGGCGAGGGACAGGTTGCGCGGCAACTGGTCGCGCTCGAAGCCGAAGCGACTGACGTAATCCAGCGCATAGTCGATGCCGATGGCCTGCAGTACCCGGATGGACACCAGGTTGCGCGAGCGATACAGCGCCTCGCGCAGGCGGATGGGGCCGAGGAAGGTGTTGTTGTCGTTCTTCGGTCGCCAGGCTTCGTCGGGATTCTCGTCCATGAAGACGATGGGCGCATCGTTGACCAGGCTGGCGGCGGTGAAGCCCTTCTCCAGGGCCGCGCTATAGATGAACGGCTTGAAGCTGGAGCCGGGCTGGCGGCGGGCCTGGGTCGCGCGGTTGTAGTTGCTCTGCTCGAAGGAGAAACCACCGATCAGGGCGCGGATGGCGCCATCCTGGGGGTCGAGCGACACCAGGGCGCTCTGCGCCTTGGGAATCTGCGAGAACTTCAGGCTGCCATCGTCCTGGCGCTGCACCCGGATCAGGTCGCCGACCTTGACCACGTCGGCCGGACCGTTCGGGCGCGGCCCCAGGCTGTTGGCGCTGAGGTAGGGGCGTGCCCACTTCATCGAGTCCCAGGAGACCGCCTCTTCCTTGCCCTCGCGGGTCAGGACCAGGATGCCGCTCTTCTCCACCTGGGTGACGAGGGCCGGATCCTGGCCGCCGACGATGCGCTGCTTCTGGATCAGCGCGGCCCACTCGGCCCGGCTGCGGTTGGGCCACTGGGCCTCGGGGCCGCGATAGCCATGGCGGCGGTCGTAGTCGGTCAGACCGTCACGCACGGCCTCGAAGGCGTCCGTCTGCAGCCGGCTGTCGATGGTGGTGTAGACCTGATAGCCATCGGTGTAGGCATCGCCACCATAGCGACCGACCATTTCCGCCCGCGCCATTTCGGCGATGTAGGGGGCGTTAAGTTCAGGCACGGCGACGTGGTGGTAGGCCTCGAGCGGCTCGGCGATGCCGGCCTGGTAGGCCGCCTGATCGATATAACCGAGCTTGAACATGCGTTCGAGGATCCAGTTGCGTCTTTCCAGGCTACGCTCAGGATTAGCGACCGGGTTGTAACGCGACGGCGCCTTGGGCAGACCGGCGATCATCGCCATCTGGGCGACGGTCAGGTCCTTGATGGACTTGCCGTAGTAGACCTGGGCGGCGGCCTCGATACCGTAGGCGCGGTTGCCCAGGTAGATCTTGTTGACGTAGAGCTCGAGGATCTCGTCCTTGCTCAGTTGGCGCTCGATTTGCAGCGCCAGGAGGATCTCGGTGAATTTGCGCGAGAAGCTGCGTTCGCTGGTCAGGAAGTAGTTCTTGGCGACCTGCATGGTGATGGTGCTGCCGCCGGTCTGGATGTGTCCGGTCTTGACCAGCTGGCTCACCGCTCGCGCCAGGCTTTTCACATCCACGCCATAGTGATTGGCGAAGTTGTCATCCTCGGCGGAGAGCAGGGCATGGATGAAATTGGGCGGTATCTCGTTGAACCGCAGCGGCGAGCGGCGCATTTCGCCGAATTCGGCGATGAGTTTGCCGTCCGCGCTGTACACCCGCAGAGGGATCTGCAGTTGCACGTTTCGCAGGGCATCGATGGAGGGCAGGCTGGGGCTGAGGTAGAGGAAGGCACCGCTGAGACCCAGCAAAAGGCTGCAGACCAGGGCGACCAACGACCACCAGAAAAATTTCAGAACACGCATCAAGAGACTTTTCGAATGGAAAGAAGGAAAGGGCGACAGGTGAGGGTCAGCCTACACGGCGTCGCCATTATAGGCGCGTTTGGCGGTTGGCCGCTATTTGCTCGGGTGTCAAGTCTGTTATCTAATGCCCGTCCGCGGAAGACCACCGTCGCTCATAGGGAACTGATGTGCTAGGGCTATTCAGAAAGAAGGCGAATACGCTGCTGGGTATCGACGTCAGTTCGACATCCGTGAAACTCATCGAGTTGAGCCGTTCAGGCGGGCGCTACCGGGTGGAAGCCTATGCGGTCGAGCCCCTGCCGGCCAATGCCGTGGTGGAAAAGAACATCGCCGAACTCGAAGGCGTGGGCCTGGCCATCGGCCGGGTGCTGGTCAAGGCGCGCAGTTCCGCGCGCAGCGCTGCCGTGGCCGTCTCCGGCTCGGCGGTGATCGCCAAGACCATCGAGATGGATGCCGGCCTGACCGACGACGAGCTGGAAAACCAGATCAAGCTGGAAGCCGACCAGTACATTCCCTACCCGCTGGACGAGGTCGCCATCGACTTCGAGGTGCAGGGGCCGTCGCCGCGCAACGCCGAGCGCGTCGAGGTACTGCTGGCCGCCTGCCGGAAGGAAAACGTCGAGGTCCGCGAGGCGGCCCTGGCGCTGGCCGGCGTCTCCGCCAAGGTGGTCGACGTCGAGGCCTATGCCCTGGAGCGCGCCTACCAGTTGCTGGCCAACCAGCTTGGCGGCCATGTCGACGACCTCACCGTGGCGGTGGTCGACATCGGCGCCACCATGACCACCCTGAGCGTGCTGCACAACGGCAAGACCATATACACCCGCGAGCAGCTGTTTGGCGGTCGTCAGCTCACCGAAGAGATCCAGCGTCGCTACGGCCTGTCGGTGGAGGAGGCCGGTCTGGCCAAGAAGCAGGGCGGGTTGCCGGACGACTACCAGAGCGAGGTGCTGACGCCCTTCCGCGAGGCGGTGGTGCAACAGGTGGCGCGCTCGCTGCAGTTCTTTTTCGCCGCCGGGCAATACAATGATGTGGACTACATCTTGCTTGCCGGAGGAACCGCGTCAATTTCCGGACTCGACCGCTTGATCCAGCAGAAAATCGGCACCCCGACGGTCCTGGCCAATCCCTTCGCCGACATGACCGTCAGCAACAAGGTCAATGCGGCGGCCCTGGCGGGTGACGCCCCGGCGCTGATGATCGCCTGCGGCCTGGCCATGAGGAGTTTCGACTAGATGGCCCGCATCAACCTCTTGCCCTGGCGGGAGCAGCTGCGCGAAGAAAGGCGCAAGCAGTTCCTGGTGATCCTGGGCGGCATCTTCGTGCTGTCGTGCGGCGCCGTGTTTCTCGGGGATCAGTACCTGTCCGGCGAGATCGCCCGTCAGGAGGCGCGCAATGCCTTCATCCAGCAGAACATCGCTCAGCTGGACGTGCGCATCAAGGAGATCAGCGAACTCAAGACCCGTCGTCAGCAGCTGCTGGCGCGGATGAAGATCATCCAGGACCTGCAGGGCAACCGCCCGGTCATCGGCCACGTCTTCGACCAGTTGGTGCGTACCCTGCCGGACGGCGTGTACTTCCGCGAGCTGAAGATGCAGGGTGACACCCTGTCGATCAGCGGCGAGGCGGAATCCAACAACCGGGTCTCCAACCTGATGCGTAACCTGGATGCTTCCGACTGGTTCGCGTCGCCTACGCTGATCGAGGTCAAGGCGACCACTGCCGGAGCGGTGGACCAGGCCAACACCTTCCAGCTCACCGTCAAGCAGACCCAGCCCGGCGCTCCTGCGCCGGCCCCGCTCGCCAAGGGAGGCAAACCATGAGTCTCGCCGATTCCCTGGCCAGCCTGCGCAAGGTCGATATCAACGAACTCAGCCTGGAGAACCTCGGTTCCTGGCCCAAGCCGGTCAAGGTCATCGCCTGCCTGCTGATCGTGCTGGTGGTGCTCCTGCTCGGCTATCAGTTCCATCTCAGCGACATGCAGGCCCAGCTGGACAGCCAGCGCAACCAGGAAGAGACGCTCAAGCAGCAATACGCCAGCAAGGCCTTCCAGGCCGCCAATCTGGATGCCTACAAGCAGCAGATGGTGGAGATGGAGGAGTCCTTTGGTGCCCTGCTGCGGCAACTGCCCGGCGATACGGAGGTGCCGGCGCTGCTGGAGGACATCACCCGCACCGGTCTCGGCAGCGGCCTGGAATTCGAGCAGATCAAGCTCCTGCCCGAAGTCACCCAACAGTTCTATGTCGAGTTGCCGATCCAGATCACCGTGGTGGGCAACTATCACGACCTGGCGACCTTCGTCAGCAGCGTCTCCAGCCTGCCGCGCATCGTCACCCTGCACGACTTCGACCTCAAGCCGGTGGACGACAAGAATGCCAATGGCGGCGGTACGGTCTCCGGAGGCGGTGGCAAGTTGCGCATGAACGTCCTGGCCAAGACCTATAGGTACAACGACAAGGGGCTCGGCAAATGAGGACGCCCCTGTTGCTCTGTCTGCTGACCGGCGTGCTGGTCGGCTGTGGTTCCAGCGATACCAGCGATCTGCAGGCCTTCATGGACGAAACCCGGGCCAAGCCGCGCGGTTCCATCGAGCCGCTGCCGCAGTTTCGCGCCTACGAACCCTTCACCTACGCCGCCGCGGCGCTGCGCAGCCCCTTCCAGGCGCCGGTACGCATCGATCCCACGGTGCGCCAGCGCGGAACCGGCAACATCAAGCCGGACGCGAATCGACCCAAGCAGTTTCTCGAAGGCTTCAACATCGAGACCTTCAGCATGGTCGGCATCCTGGCCAATGCCAGCGGCCGCTATGCGCTGGTCAACGGCGCCGGGGGCGTGCATCGCGTCAAGGTGGGCGACTACCTGGGGCGCAACGACGGACGCATCACCAAGATTACCGATGGCGAGATCGACGTGATCGAAATCGTCCCGGATGGCGAGGGTGGCTGGCTGGAACGGCCGCGCACCATCACCTTGAAGGAAAAGACTTAAATGGGCAGGGCGAGCACTGTGAACACTACTATCGCGGGACGACTGGGGCTGGGCCTGGCCCTGCTGCTGAGCAGCCTGGCCGGTCAGGCCCTGGCAGCCGATCTGCAGGCTTTGAACGTCGCCTCCCTGCCCGGGGATCGCATCGAACTCAAGCTGACCTTCGATCAGCCGGTGCCGGTGCCCAAGGGCTACACCATCGAGCAGCCGGCGCGGATCGCCCTGGACCTGCCCGGCGTGGCCAACAAGCTGGGCACCAAGAGCCGCGAGCTGGGCAATGGCAATGCCCGCAGCGTGACGGTAGTGGAGGCGGGCAATCGCACCCGCCTGATCATCAACCTCACCAACCTGGCCAGCTACGACACCCGGGCCGACGGTCGCAACCTGTTCGTCACCATCGGGGGCACCGCGGGTCGCCAGGTGGCCAACGCCCAGGCCAATCTGACGCCCAACCTGCCACGCGCCGCCGCGCCTGCCACGGTGACCGCACCTTCGGCCGCACCCCTGCCCGGCGCGGTCGCCCGCACGCCGCTGCCGCCGACCCAGGCCACCTCCACCGTGGCGGCCATGACCGCGCCGCGGCCGCAACTGCGCGGCAAGGCGATCCGCCATATCGATTTCCAGCGGGGTCCCCAGGGCGAGGGCAACGTGGTCATCGACCTGAGCGAGACCGGCATCAACCCGGATATCCAGGAGCAGGGCGGCAAGATTCGCCTGACCTTCGCCGGTACCCAGCTGCCCGAAGAGCTGCGCGTACGCCTAGACGTCAAGGACTTCGCCACCCCCGTGCAGTTCGTCAACGCCTCCGCTGACAGCGGCGGGGCGTCCATCGTCATCGAACCGACCGGGACCTACGACTACCTGGCCTACCAGACCAACAATCGTCTGACCCTGAGCGTCAAGCCGCTCACCACCGAGGAAAAGGAAAAGCGCGCAGCCGATCGCTTCACCTATACCGGCGAGAAACTGTCGCTGAATTTCCAGGACATCGACGTCCGCTCGGTGCTGCAGCTGATCGCCGACTTCACCAACCTCAACCTGGTGGCGAGCGACACCGTGCAGGGCAACATCACCCTGCGCCTGCAGAACGTGCCCTGGGACCAGGCGCTGGATCTGATCCTCAAGACCAAGGGTCTCGACAAGCGTCAGATCGGCAACGTGCTGCTGGTGGCACCGGCCGACGAGATCGCCGCCCGTGAGCGTCAGGAGCTGGAATCCCAAAAGCAGATCCAGCAGCTGGCCCCGCTGCGTCGCGACCTGATCCAGGTCAACTACGCCAAGGCCGCCGATATCGCCAAGCTGTTCCAGTCGGTGACCAGCGCCGACAAGACCGCCGACGAGCGCGGTTCCATCTCGGTGGACGAACGCACCAACAGCATCATCGCCTACCAGACCCAGAATCGCCTGGACGAACTCCGGCGCATCGTCTCGCAGCTGGACATCCCGGTGCGCCAGGTAATGATCGAGGCGCGGCTGGTGGAAGCCAACGTCGACTACAGCAAGCAGCTGGGTGTGCGCTGGGGCGGCAACGCCAGTTCTGGCAACTTCGCGGTCTATGGCAAGGACGGCGCTACCACCGTCGATTCCACCACCGGTCAGGTCTTCCTGCCGGGCACCAGTACCGTAGGCAGCTTCACCTCCGCGAGTGGTGTGGCGCCCACCCCCTTCGTCGACATGGGCGTCTCCGGCAGTACCTCGGGCATCGGCGTCGGCTTCATGGTCGGTGGCAAGATGCTCGACCTGCAGCTGTCCGCCCTGCAATCCAGCGGCAATGGCGAGATCATCTCCCAGCCCAAGGTGGTGACCTCGGACAAGGAGACCGCCAAGATCCTGCGCGGTACCGAGATCCCCTACCAGGAAGCCAGCTCCAGCGGTGCCACCAGCACCAGCTTCAAGCAGGCCGCCCTGTCGCTGGAGGTCACGCCGCAGATCACCCCGGACAACCGCATCATCATGGAGGTCAAGGTCAACAAGGATGCGCCTGACTACCAGAATGCGCTCAATGGCGTGCCGCCGATCAGCAAGAACGAGGTCAATGCCAAGGTGCTGGTGAGCGATGGCGAGACCATCGTGCTGGGCGGGGTGTTCTCCAATACCCAGACCAAGTCCACCACCAAGGTGCCGATGCTGGGGGATATTCCCTATGTCGGCCGCCTGTTCCGCCGGGATTCGGTCACCGACAGCAAAGTCGAGCTGCTGATCTTCCTCACGCCGCGTATCATGAACAACCAGGCGATAGCGGTTGGTCGATGACATAAGTGCGTAATCTGTTTCTCGTAGGACCGATGGGCTCGGGCAAGAGCACCATCGGCCGGCTCCTGGCGAAGGAATTGCGGCTGCCGTTCAAGGATTCCGACAAGGTAATCGAAGAACGCACCGGTGCCGACATCCCCTGGATCTTCGATGTGGAAGGCGAGCAGGGCTTTCGCGAGCGCGAACGCGCCGCGATCGCCGAACTGTGCGCGGAAAACGGCCTGGTGATGGCCACCGGCGGTGGTGCCGTACTGCGCGAGGACAATCGCCAGGCGCTCAAGCACGGCGGGCGCGTCATCTATCTGCATGCCTCCATCGAGCAGCAGATCGAGCGTACCTCCCGCGATCGCAACCGTCCCCTCTTGCAGACCGCCGATCCCGCGGCGGTGCTGCGCAATCTCATGGCCATGCGCGACCCGCTGTACCGCGAGATCGCCGATATCATCATCGAGACCGACGAGCGGCCACCCCGGCTGGTCGTGCTGCAGATACTCGACCGTCTGAAAGCCCTGGCGCCGCATTAAAGCCGCAAGCGTTCTGCGCTATGCTAGGCGCCCTTTGAATCAAGGTGACGGCATGCGGACTCTTCACGTCGAGCTCGGTGAGCGCAGCTACCCGATCTACATCGGCCAGGGCCTTCTGGATCGACCGGACTGCTTCCTGCCCCATCTCGCCGGGCGCAAGGTGGCGATCGTCACCAATGAAACCATCGCACCGCTCTATCTGGAGCGCCTGCTGCGCACCCTCGGCGACCGCCAGGTCAGCTCGATCGTGCTGCCCGATGGCGAGGCGCACAAGAACTGGGAAACCCTGCAGCTGATCTTCGACGGCCTGCTGCAGGATCGCCATGATCGCAAGACCACCCTCATCGCCCTCGGTGGCGGGGTGATCGGCGACATGGGCGGATTCGCCGCGGCCTGCTATCAGCGCGGGGTGGACTTCATCCAGGTGCCCACCACGCTGCTGTCCCAGGTCGATTCCTCGGTGGGCGGCAAGACCGGCATCAACCACCCGCTGGGCAAGAACATGATCGGCGCCTTCTACCAGCCCAAGGCCGTGGTCATCGACACCGACAGCCTGGCGACCCTGCCGGCGCGCGAACTGTCGGCGGGTCTGGCCGAGGTCATCAAGTACGGCCTGATCTGCGACGAACCTTTCCTCGGCTGGCTCGAAGAGCATGTCGAGGCGCTGCTGGCGCTGGACCAGCGGGCCCTCACCGAAGCCATCGAGCGGTCCTGCGCGGCCAAGGCCCAGGTGGTCGGCAGCGACGAGCGCGAGTCGGGCCTACGGGCCATTCTCAACCTCGGCCATACCTTCGGTCACGCCATCGAGACCCACCAGGGCTATGGCGTCTGGCTGCATGGCGAGGCGGTTTCCGCCGGCATGGTAATGGCATTGCAGATGTCCCTGCTGCTGGGCTGGCTCACGGCTGCCCAGCGCGACCGCGCCCTGCGCCTGCTGGTCCGGGCAGGGCTTCCCGTGGTACCGCCGGCGGACATGCAGCCGGCCGATTTCGAACGCCTCATGGCGGTGGACAAGAAGGTCCTGGATGGACAACTCCGGCTGGTACTGCTCAGTGATCTGGGCCAGGCCGTGGTGACCGCCGACTTCGCCCGCGACATTCTCGAGCAGACGCTGCGTACCGATTACCAAGCGCTGACCGCCCAGTAAGGAGAACAAGAGAGTCCCATGTCCAATCTGCACGCCGACGAAGCCTTCCTCGGTCACTATCAGTTCACTCACGACCCGTTCGCCGCCCGCGTTCCCGGTTTCAAATTCTTTCCGGCGCAGCGCAAGCCGGTACTGGGCCAGTTGCATCATCTGGCTCGCTACAGCCAGCTGCTGCTGGTGGTCAGCGGCCCCGAGGGCAGTGGCAAGACGCTGCTGCGCCAGGCGCTGGCGGCCAGCACCAAGAAGGAAGCCGTGCACTGCGTGGTGATTTCCGCGCAGAACGGTGGCGACGCTCGCACCGTGCTGGCCCAGGTCGCCAAGGGCGTGGGCGCCGACAGCCAGACCCCGGCGGCCATTCTCGCGCAGGCGGCGGAAGTGCGCCTGGCGGGGCAGGAGGTCTACATCCTGGTGGATGATGCCGAGGCGCTGGCCACCCCCGCGCTGGAAGCCCTGCTGGAACTGGCGGGTGGCGGCGAAAAGGAGCGCCTACACGTCTTCCTGTTCGGCGAAGCGGAAGTGGTGATGCGCCTGGAAGACATCGCCCAGGGCGAAGAGCGCTATCACGCCATCGAGTTGCTGCCCTACAGCGAGAGCGAGGCCGAGGAATACCTGGCCCAGCGCCTGGAGGGTGCCGGTCAGGGTCTGGAGATCTTTACCGACGAGCAACTCGCGACCATCCACCAGCGCTCCGGCGGCTGGCCCGGTCGGCTCAACGAAGAAGCCCGGGATGTCCTGGTGGCTGGCATGAGCGCCCGGCGCAAGAAGGCCGCCGCACCGGCGAAAGGCTCACGCAATCTGCTGGCGGCGCTGCCGCGCAAGCATCTGGTCATTCTCGGGGTGGTGGTGCTGGCTGTCGGCGCCGCGGCGCTGTCGCTGAAGGGCGGCAAGAGCGAGACCCCGGCCACCGGCACGGCCGGACAGGACCTGCCCATGGGCGGCCAGAACACCGCCTCTGCCGGCAAGGACGCCCAGGGGGCGCCCATCCAGTTCGACGGCTCTTCCAAGCCACTGCCCCTGCCGCTGGTGGGTGAGTCGCAGCCGGTCATCCGTGAACCCCTGGCGGAAGCGGCCGGTGGCCGGCAGGCGGGTACCGCGGCGGGTAACGACATGGGCGCTGGCGGCGTGCCGCCGACCGTGACCACCGAGGCCCCGCCGGTCAGTGACGAAGACGAACTGCCCAGCCGGACGCCGGCACGCACGCCGGCGCCCAGCGCGCCGGCAGTGGCCGCCCCGGCGCCCCGGCATACTGCGCCTGCGGCTGCCGCCGCGCCGGCACCGGCCAAGCCGGCCCCGACGGCGACGCCTGCTCACGCCGGCAGCGCCGCGGCGGGCTGGTACGGCAGCCAGGCCGGTAGCAAATACGCCTTGCAGGTGGTGGGCACCAGCACCGAAAAGGCCGCGCAGGACTTCATCGCCGCCCAGGCCGACAGTGGCAACTTCCGCTATTTCAAGAAGAGCTACCAGGGCAAGGCGCTCTATGTGGTGACCTACGGCAACTTCGCCAATCGGGCGGCGGCGGAAGCGGCGGTCAAGCAGCTGCCAGCCAAGGTACAGGCCAGCAAACCCTGGCCGCGGACCTTCGCCAGCATCCAGCAGGACATCGCCACCAGTCGCTGATTCTTGCCCGAGATGCAAATAAAGCCCCGGTGCTATCACGAGCGTGATGCCGGGGCTTTCTTTTTTGCGTCACCAAGTTTTCATCAGGTGTCATCAGTGTTTGTCGTAAGCGATTTTTTCGCTACACTGGTCAGCCTTTGACTGTCCGAAAAAAGTTCAAATAAGCGGACCGTTTTGTGATGCCTTCGCAATAACCTGATTGCCGGTGAGAGCGCTATGAAAGCAGGCCTGTTCAATCCCGATAGCTTCAAGGACAACTGCGGCTTCGGCCTGATCGCCCATATGCAGGGCGAGCCCAGCCACGACCTGCTGGAAACGGCCATTGAAGCCCTGACCTGCATGACCCACCGGGGCGGTATCAACGCGGACGGCAAGACCGGTGACGGTTGCGGTCTGCTCATGCAGAAGCCGGACGCCTTCCTGCGCGCCATCGCCCGGGAGCAGTTCGGCGCCGAATTGCCCGAGCAGTACGCTGCCGGCGTGGTGTTCTTCAACCAGGACGAGGCCCGTGCCGAACGGGCCCGTGCCAACATGAACCTGGAGATCGAGGCCGCCGGCCTGACCCTGGTCGGCTGGCGCAAGGTGCCCATCGACACCTCGGTGCTGGGTGAATTGGCCCTGGCCCGCCTGCCGCGCATCGAGCAGGTGTTCGTCGCCGGTCCGGGCCTCGACGACCAGCAGTTCGGGGTCAAGCTGTTCTCCGCCCGCCGCCGTTCCTCGGTGCGCAACGCCGAAGATACCGAGCACTACATCTGCAGCCTGTCGTCCCGCGTCATCGTCTACAAGGGCCTGATGATGCCGGCGGATCTCGCCGCCTTCTATCCGGACCTCGGCGATCCGCGTCTGGCCACCGCCATCTGCGTGTTCCACCAGCGCTTCTCCACCAACACCCTGCCGAAGTGGCCGCTGGCGCAGCCCTTCCGCTATCTCGCCCACAACGGCGAGATCAACACCATCACCGGCAACCGCAACTGGGCCCAGGCGCGGCGGACCAAGTTCGTCAACGAACTGATCCCGGATCTCGACCAGCTCGGTCCGCTGGTCAATCGCGTCGGTTCCGACTCCTCCAGCATGGACAACATGCTGGAACTGCTGGTGACCGGCGGCATGGATCTGTTCCGCGCCGTGCGCATGATCATTCCGCCGGCCTGGCAGAACGTCGAGACCATGGACGCCGATCTGCGCGCCTTCTACGAATTCAACTCCATGCACATGGAGCCCTGGGACGGTCCGGCCGGCGTGGTCCTGACCGAAGGCCGCTACGCGGTCTGCCTGCTCGACCGCAACGGCCTGCGCCCGGCGCGCTGGGTGACCACCAAGAACGGCTACATCACCCTGGCTTCGGAAGTCGGCGTCTGGAACTATCAGCCCGACGACGTCATCGCCAAGGGCCGGGTCGGCCCGGGGCAGATCCTCGCCGTGGACACCGAGACCGGCGAGGTGCTGCAGACCGACGACATCGACAACCGCCTCAAGGCGCGCCATCCCTACAAGCAGTGGCTGCGCAAGAACGCCATGCGCATCCAGGCGACCCTGGACGACAACGATCACGGTTCGGCCTTCTACGACCAGGATCAGCTGCGCCAGTACATGAAGATGTTCCAGGTCACCTTCGAGGAGCGTGACCAGGTGCTGCGGCCGCTGGGCGAGCAGGGTCAGGAAGCCGTGGGCTCCATGGGCGACGACACCCCGATGGCGGTGCTGTCGCGGCGCATCCGCTCGCCCTACGACTATTTCCGCCAGCAGTTCGCCCAGGTCACCAACCCGCCGATCGACCCGCTGCGCGAGTCCATCGTCATGTCCCTGGAGACCTGCCTGGGCGCCGAGCGCAATGTCTTCGAGGAAACCGCCGAGCACGCCGATCGCGCCATCCTGAGCAGTCCGGTGGTCTCGCCGGCCAAGTGGCGGACCATCCTCAACATGCCCAAGCCCGGCTTCGAGCATGTCAAGATCGACCTCAACTATCCCGAGTCCATGGGCCTCGAGGCGGCGCTGCGCAACATCGTCGAGCAGGCCGAGGAGGCCGTGCGCGCCGGCAAGGTATTGCTGGTGCTGACCGACCGCCACATCGAGCCGGGCAAGCTGCCGGTACATGCGGTGCTGGCCACCGGCGCCGTGCATCACCACCTGGTCAACCTGGGGCTGCGCACCAGCAGCAACATCCTGGTGGAGACCGCCACCGCCCGTGATCCGCACCACTTCGCCGTGCTGCTGGGTTTCGGCGCCACCGCGGTCTATCCGTTCCTGGCCTATGAGGTGCTGGGCGATCTGATCCGCACCGGCGAGGTGCTGGGCGACCTCTACGAGGTGTTCAAGTATTACCGCAAGGGCATCACGAAGGGCCTGCTCAAGGTGATCTCCAAGATGGGCATCTCCACCGTCGCCTCCTACCGCGGCGCCCAGCTGTTCGAGGCCGTGGGCCTGGCGGACGAGGTCACCGACCTCTGCTTCCCCGGTGTCACCAGCCGCATCAAGGGCGCGCGCTTCGTCGACCTGGAGGCCGAGCAGAAGCTGCTGGCCGGCGAAGCCTGGAACAACCGCAAGCCGATCCAGCCGGGTGGCCTGCTCAAGTTCGTCTATGGCGGCGAGTACCACGCCTACAACCCGGACGTGGTCAATCTGCTGCAGGCCGCCGTGCAACAGGGCGACTATGCCAAGTTCCGCGAATACACCGCGCTGGTGGACCAGCGCCCGGTGGCGATGATCCGCGACCTGCTCAAGGTCAAGACCAGCGACCAGCCCCTGGCCCTGGACGAGATCGAGCCGCTGGCCAACATCTTCACCCGCTTCGACGCGGCCGGCATCTCCCTGGGCGCCCTCTCGCCGGAGGCCCACGAGGCCCTGGCCGAGGCCATGAACCGCCTGGGCGGGCGCTCCAACTCCGGTGAGGGTGGCGAGGATCCGGCGCGCTACGGCACCATCAAGAGCTCCAAGATCAAGCAGGTGGCCACCGGCCGCTTCGGCGTCACCCCCGAGTACCTGGTCAATGCCGAGGTCTTGCAGATCAAGGTGGCCCAGGGCGCCAAGCCGGGCGAGGGCGGTCAGCTGCCCGGCGGCAAGGTCAACGGCCTGATCGCCAAGCTGCGCTATGCGGTACCCGGCGTGACCCTGATCTCGCCGCCGCCGCACCACGACATCTATTCCATCGAAGACCTGTCGCAGCTGATCTTCGACCTCAAGCAGGTCAACCCCAAGGCGCTGGTGTCGGTCAAGCTGGTGTCCGAGCCCGGCGTGGGCACGGTAGCGGCTGGTGTGGCCAAGGCCTATGCCGACCTCATCACCATCTCCGGCTACGACGGCGGTACCGGCGCTTCGCCGGTGACCTCCATCAAGTACGCCGGTTCGCCCTGGGAACTGGGCCTGGCCGAGGCGCACCAGACCCTGCGCGGCAACGACCTGCGCGGCAAGGTGCGGGTGCAGACCGACGGCGGCCTCAAGACCGGCCTGGACGTGATCAAGGCGGCCATCCTCGGCGCCGAGAGCTTCGGCTTCGGCACCGCGCCGATGATCGCCCTGGGCTGCAAGTACCTGCGCATCTGCCACCTGAACAACTGCGCCACCGGCGTCGCCACCCAGAACGACCGGCTGCGCAAGGAGCACTTCATCGGCACGGTGGAGATGGTGATGAATTTCTTCACCTTCATCGCCGAGGAAACCCGCGAGTGGCTGGCCAGGCTGGGCGTGCGCAGCCTGGGCGAGCTGATCGGCCGTACCGATCTGCTGGAAATCCTGCCGGGCGAGACCGCCAAGCAGCAGCACCTGGATCTCACGCCGCTGCTGGGTAGCGATCACATCCCGGCCGAGAAGCCGCAATACTGCCAGGTGGAAAAGAACCCGCCGTTCGACCAGGGCCTGCTGGCCGAAGAAATGGTGCGCCTGTCGCTGCCCGGGATCGAAAAGCTCGAAGGCGGTGACTTCAGCCTGAGCATCGGCAACTGCGACCGCTCCATCGGTGCCCGTGTCTCCGGCGAAATCGCCCGGCGTCACGGCAACCAGGGCATGGTCAAGGCGCCGCTGACCTTCCGCTTCAAGGGCACCGCTGGCCAGAGCTTCGGCGTCTGGAACGCCGGCGGCCTGCACATGTATCTGGAAGGCGATGCCAACGATTACGTGGGCAAGGGCATGACCGGCGGCAAGCTGGTCATCACCCCGCCCCAGGGCGCGGGCTTCAAGAGCCAGGAATCGGCCATCATCGGCAACACCTGCCTCTATGGCGCCACCGGTGGCAAGCTGTTCGCCGCCGGCACCGCCGGTGAGCGCTTCGGGGTGCGCAACTCCGGGGCCCACACGGTGGTGGAAGGCACCGGCGACCACTGCTGCGAGTACATGACCGGCGGCTTCGTCTGCGTGCTGGGCAAGACCGGCTACAACTTCGGTTCGGGCATGACTGGCGGCTTCGCCTATGTGCTGGACCTGGACAACGGTTTCTATGACCGGGTCAACCACGAACTGGTGGAGATCCAGCGCATCAACAGCGAGGCCATGGAAGCCTATCGCAGCCACCTGGAAGGGGTGCTGGCCGAATACGTGCGCGAGACCGGCAGTGCCTGGGGCAGCCATCTCCATGAGAACTTGGACGACTACCTGCGCAAGTTCTGGCTGGTGAAGCCCAAGGCGGCCAGCCTGGCGTCGCTGCTGGTCAGCACTCGCGCCCGTCCGGAATAACGACTTCGATGCCGGCGCCTCAAGGCGCCGGTTTCACCGTGATAGCTCGTGGCGCCCTGCTGAAGGGGCGTCGCTTCAAGAGGTTTGGAAATGGCTGAACGTCTGAACAACGACTTCCAGTTCATCGAGGTCGGTCGCAAGGATCCGAAGAAGAAGCTGCTGCGCCAGCGCAAGAAGGAATTCGTCGAGATCCACGATCCCTTCAAGCCGCAGCAGGCCGCCGAGCAGGCGCACCGCTGCCTGGGGTGCGGCAACCCCTATTGCGAATGGAAGTGCCCGGTGCACAACTTCATTCCCAACTGGCTCAAGCTGGTCTCCGAAGGCAACATCCTGGCGGCGGCGGAGCTGGCGCACCAGACCAACACCCTGCCCGAGGTCTGTGGCCGGGTCTGCCCGCAGGATCGGCTCTGCGAGGGCGCCTGTACCCTCAATGACGGTTTCGGCGCGGTGACCATCGGTTCGGTGGAGAAGTACATCACCGACACCGCCTTCGCCATGGGCTGGCGCCCGGACATGTCCAAGGTCAAGCCGACCGGCAAGCGCGTCGCCGTGATCGGTGCCGGTCCGGCCGGCCTGGGTTGTGCCGACATCCTGGTACGCAACGGCGTGGCCCCGGTGGTATTCGACAAGCACCCCGAGATCGGTGGCCTGCTGACCTTCGGCATCCCCGAATTCAAGCTGGAAAAGACCGTGCTCAGCCGCCGCCGCGAGGTCTTCGGCGGCATGGGCGTGGAATTCCGCCTCAACACCGAGGTGGGCAAGGACGTGACCATGGACCAATTGCTCGAGGAATTCGATGCGGTCTTCCTGGGCATGGGCACCTACACCTACATGAAGGGCGGCTTCCCCGGCGAAGACCTGCCCGGGGTGCACGACGCCCTGGATTTCCTGGTGGCCAACGTCAATCGCAACCTGGGCTTCGAAAAGGATGCGGCCGACTTCGTCGACATGAAGGGCAAGCGCGTGGTGGTGCTGGGGGGGGGTGACACCGCCATGGACTGCAACCGCACCTCCATTCGCCAGGGCGCCAAGAGCGTGACCTGCGCCTACCGCCGCGACGCCGCCAACATGCCAGGCTCGCGCAAGGAAGTGAAGAACGCCAAGGAAGAGGGCGTGAAGTTCCTCTTCAATCGCCAGCCCATCGCCATCATCGGCGAGGACAAGGTGGAAGGCGTCAAGGTGGTGGAGACCCGCCTGGGCGAGCCCGATGCCCGCGGTCGCCGCAGTCCCGAGCCGATTCCGGGCTCCGAGGAGATCCTGCCGGCCGATGCGGTGGTCATCGCCTTCGGTTTCCGCCCAAGTCCCGCGCCCTGGTTCGAGCAGTTCGGCATCGACCTCGACAGCCAGGGGCGCGTCGTCGCCCCTGGGCTGCACGAGTTCAAGCACCAGACCAGCAACCCGAAGATCTTTGCCGGTGGCGACATGGTGCGTGGCTCCGACCTGGTGGTGACCGCCATCTTCGAAGGCCGCAACGCCGCCGAGGGCATCCTCGACTACCTGGGCGTCTGAGCCCAGGCCGTTGGACAGGAGCCGACCGCTGCAAGCCGGTCGGCTTTTTTGTGGATGGGATCCTGTCGGCACGGGATTCCGTGCAGTCTCCGCCAAGCAATCGCGGCCATGGGCCGCTCCTGCGAAAAGCATCACTCTGTAGGAGCGGTCGCTACGGCGCACCGGCATGGCCGCGATTGCCCGCCGAGCCGTAGGATTAAAAATCGAGCAGAGTTTTCCATGCGTGTCGTGCCGGCCGCGCTGAGTGCCGTCACCCAGCGGCTCTCCATCACCCCGATAGACAAAAGGCTCTGCCTGGCGCCGTGCCTTTTGCCAGCCGCTTTGCGACAATGCCGGCACTTTTGCTGCCGGATGTCGCCATGACTGCCCTGAAGAACGACCGTTTCCTGCGTGCCCTGCTCAAGCAGCCGGTGGACGTCACCCCGGTGTGGATGATGCGCCAGGCCGGGCGCTACCTGCCCGAGTACCGCGCCAGCCGGGCCCGCGCCGGTGACTTCATGAGTCTGTGCAAGAACCCGCAATTCGCCTGCGAGGTGACCCTGCAGCCGCTGGAGCGCTATCCGCTGGATGCCGCCATCCTCTTTTCCGACATCCTCACCATTCCCGACGCCATGGGTCAGGGCCTCTATTTCGAGACCGGCGAGGGGCCGCGCTTTCGCAAGGTGATCAACACGCCGGCCGACATCGAGGCGCTGCCGATCCCCGATGCCGAATCCGACCTGGGCTACGTGATGGACGCCGTGCGCACCATCCGTACGGCGCTGGACGGCCGGGTACCCCTGATCGGCTTTTCCGGCAGCCCCTGGACCCTTGCCACCTACATGATCGAAGGCGGCTCCAGCAAGGATTTCCGCAAGGCCAAGGCCATGCTCTACGACACCCCCGAGGCCCTGCACCTGCTGCTGGACAAGCTGGCCCAATCGGTCACCGCCTACCTCAACGGCCAGATTCGCGCCGGCGCCCAGGCGGTGCAGATCTTCGATACCTGGGGCGGCAACCTGTCCGCTGCGGCCTACCAGGAATTTTCCCTGGCCTACATGCGCAAGATCGTCGCCGGGCTGATCCGCGAGCATGAAGGACGGCAGGTACCGGTGATCCTCTTCACCAAGAATGGCGGTCTCTGGCTGGAAAGCCTGGCCGACAGCGGTGCCGAGGCCCTGGGCCTGGACTGGACCTGCGACATCGGCGAAGCCCGCCGGCGAGTCGGTAACAAGGTCGCCCTGCAGGGCAACATGGATCCCAGCGTGCTCTACGCCAAGCCGACGGCCATCCGCGCCGAGGTGGGACGTATCCTGGAAAGCTATGGCCAGGGCAGCGGCCACGTCTTCAACCTGGGCCATGGCATCACCCCCGAGGTGGACCCGGCCCATGCCGGTGCCTTCATCGAAGCCGTCCACGAGTTGTCGGAGCGCTACCACCAGGGCTGACTGTGCCGGGATCGGCACGACCGGTCCCAAGTCGAACGAGCGGGTCGTGGCCGGTTACGGCATAGTCGGGGTTTCCCCGATGGAGCGCCGCCATGGCCCAGATGACCCCGGAAGAGCTGCAGCACCTGGCCGAAGAGGTGCTCGCGGCCCATGGCTTCAGCCAGCCGCAGCGCGCGGCCATCGCCGCCATGATGGTGGCCGGCCAGCGTGACGACTGCGCCTCCCACGGCATCTATCGGCTGCTGGGCATCGTCAAGACGCTCAAGGCCGGCAAGGTGGTGGCGGATGCCGAGCCGACGGTAGAAGACGTGGCTCCGGCCATCGTCCGGGTCGATGCCGGGGGTGGCTTCTCGCCGCTGGCCTTTCACACGGGCCTGCCGTTGCTGGAAGCCAAGGCTCGTGCCTGTGGTCTGGCGGCCCTGGCGATCAACAACTGCGTGCACTTCTCGGCGCTCTGGGTGGAGATGGAAGCCCTCACTGCCAGGGGGCTGGTGGCCCTGGCCTGCAATCCGACCCAGGCCTATGTCGCCCCGGCCGGCGGTCGTCGCCCGCTGTTCGGGACCAATCCCATCGCCTTCGGCTGGCCACGGCCGGAAGGGCCGCCTTTCGTCTTCGACTTCGCCACCAGCGCCGTGGCCCGCGGCGAGATCGAGTTGCATCGTCGCGCCGGCAAGGCCCTGCCCGAGGGCTGGGGCGTGGACGCCGAGGGGGTTCCCAGCAGCGATGCCCGCACCGTGCTGGAGGAGGGTGCCATGCTCACCTTTGGCGGTCACAAGGGCTCGGCGCTGTCGGCCATGATCGAGTTGCTCGCCGGCCCGCTGATCGGCGATCTCACCAGTCCGGAGTCCTCCGTTGTCGACGCCGGCGCGGGCGGGCTGCCCTATCACGGCGAACTCATCCTGGCCTTCGATCCCCAGCGCTTTCTCGGCGCCGCGGTAGCCGACTACCAGCAGCGCGCCGAGCAGTTGTTCGCCGGCATCGAGGCCCAGGGCGCCCGCCTGCCGTCACAGCGCCGCTACCAGGCGCGGGCTCGCAATACCACCCGTGGCTGGGTGGAGGTGCCGGACGAACTCCTGGCCGACGTCCGGGCCCTGCTACCCGGCTGAGCCGGGACGCGATGCGCATCACCTGGAGGAGGCTGCGACAACGCGGTCTCTGAACCCCGCCCCGGACGCAGGGTCCACGACTGGCCCCCTTAGTGCCAGCCTGGGTCTTCATGTACGCCGACGACACCGATCGCCCCCATCACCGCGGCCTGTTGCTGCTGAGCATCACCCTGATGGTGCTGGTGTACTTTCTCGACAACCTGTCGATCGCCCTGGCCAATCGCTATGTCTACGGCGGCCTGGGTATCGACCCGCGCAGCTACACCCTGGCCACCGCCTGCTACAGCGCCGCGGTCATCGTCACCAGCGCCCCGCACCAGTGGTTCGCCCAGCGCCTGGGCTATCGCAACCTGATCTTCGCCGCCGTCGGCATCCACCTGGTCGGCCAGGTGTGCTGCCTGGTTGCCACCGATCTGCCGACTTTCATCGTCGGGCGAGTGCTGATGGGCGCCGGCGCCGCCACCTTCTTTGCCGGGGCGCGGGTACTGGTGCAGATGTATTTCTCCGGTCCCCAGTTGCCGACCGGGATCCGCGCCTTCGCCTCCGGCGTGCCCCTGGGTGGTGCGCTCGCGTCCTTTACCACCGCGGAATTGCTGGAAGGTCATCAGTGGCGCGCCATCTTCATGGTGCCGGCGCTGGCCTGCGCGCTGGTGGCGGTGTGCGTCTGGCTGTCGCTGCCGCGGCGCTCCCATCCGCTGCAGAATTCCGGAGCGCCTTCGCTGGCGTCCATGGTGCTGCTGGCGGTTGGCAGCCTGCTGCTGACCACCACCACCCAGCGACTGGCCTTCGACTTCTTCAGCGATGGGCTGTGGCTAGCCCTGGAGCTGCTGCTGGGAACGGCCATCCTCGGACTCTATGTCTACTACGAGCGCGGCCTGGCGCGGCCGACTCTGGACTTCAAGCACGCCATCACCCCGGGCTTTCTCGCCGGCATGCTGTTCATGATGCTCAACTACTTCCTGCTCGGCGCCTACAACTTCATCATCCCCCAGTACGTGGTCAACGGCCTGCAACTGCCGGTCTATACCGCCGGGGGCGTCATGGCGCTGGGCTGGCTGTGCGGTCTGGCGCCGCTGCTGATGATCACCTCGGTGCGGCTGCGCGAGCGCTTTCCCTGGGGCGGCTTTCGCAAGTACCTGGTGGCGGGCTATCTGCTGCTGGCCGGCTATGGCTTCTGGATGGTGCGCCAGCACGCCGACGTGCCCCTCTACCAGCAGCTGGTCCCGGGGCTGATGATGCATGGCACCTACCTGATCGGCACCTTCGCGGTGATCATCATGTACACCTTCATGCGCGTCGAGCCGGCCTATTTCAGCCAGGCCTACCAGATCAAGAACATGACCCAGCAACTGGTCATGCCCATGGGCATCGTGCTCTCCAACGTCTTCCTGCAGTGGCGCGACGCCTTTCACGCCTCGGTGCTCAGCGCCGCGATCAATCCCTATGCGCAGAACTACCAGGCCTATGGCGAACGCTATCGGCAAGCCACCGGCGCCGACAGCGCCCTGGCGCAGATCTCCAGTCTGGTCACCCGCCAGAGCCAGGTGCTGGGCTATCTCGACTATTTCTGGCTGGTCGGCTGGATCGGTCTGGCACTGGCCCTCTACATGGCCGTGCAACGGCATTTTCGCTGAAGCGCGACGTTTGCCGGCCCTTAAGCCGACGTTCAGCTAGCGACCACCATAATGCGGGCTTTTGCAGGTCGCGGCAGCCGCCGGGAGCCTGCGCCGGTCGGCCGCGCCCCAGTCGGTCCGGAGCTTGCATTGCTGGGCTGTCGGGCTTTGTGGAACAATGCGGGCAACGACATTTTTCAAGGGTGGCAGCCGTGATCGACGCTGATGGTTTTCGCCCCAATGTCGGCATCATTCTCGCCAACGATGCCGGCCAAGTACTGTGGGCCCGCCGCATCAATCAGGATGCCTGGCAGTTCCCCCAGGGTGGGATAGACGACCGGGAAACGCCCGAAGAGGCGCTGTACCGGGAGCTGAACGAAGAGGTGGGGCTGAGCCCCGATGACGTCCGCATCCTGGCCTGTACCCGGGGCTGGTTGCGCTATCGTCTGCCGCAGCGCATGGTGCGCACCCACAGCCGTCCGCTGTGCATCGGCCAGAAGCAGAAGTGGTTTCTGCTACGGCTGACCGCGGAAGAGCAGCGGGTGCGGATGGATGTGACGGGCAAGCCGGAATTCGATGGCTGGCGCTGGGTAAGCTACTGGTACCCACTGGGCCAGGTGGTGACCTTCAAGCGAGAGGTCTATCGGCGGGCGCTCAAGGAGTTGGCACCCCGCTTGCTGGCCTGATTACCGGTACGGCCGGTGCGAAAGAGGTGAGGAGAAGCTGTGGTCATGCAGGATGAACGACACGTGATGCACGCCGGCGGCTCTGCCGGGCGTCGGCTGCGGAGGCGCTAGATGCTTGCAGTTCTGCGCAAGATCGTCCAGGAGGTCAATGCCGCCAAGGATCTGGGGTCGGCACTGTCCATCATCGTGCAGCGCGTCCGCGCGGCCATGCAGTCGCAGGTCTGCTCCGTCTATCTGCTGGATCCGGACACCAACCGCTTCGTGCTGATGGCCACCGAAGGCCTCAACAAGAAGTCCATCGGTCGCGTCAGCATGGCCCCCAACGAGGGCCTGGTCGGCCTGGTCGGGACCCGTGAAGAGCCGCTCAATCTCGAAGACGCCGCCAGTCACCCGCGCTTTCGCTACTTTGCCGAGACCGGCGAAGAACGTTATGCCTCCTTTCTTGGCGCGCCCATCATCCACCACCGGCGCGTCATGGGCGTGCTGGTGGTGCAGCAGAAGGAGCGTCGCCAGTTCGACGAGGGTGAGGAGGCCTTCCTGGTGACCATGAGCGCCCAGCTCGCCGGGGTGATCGCCCATGCCGAGGCCACTGGAACCATCCGCGGGCTGGACCGGCAGGGCCGGGGTATCCAGGAGGCCCGTTTCGTCGGCATCCCCGGTTCGCCCGGAGTCGGCGTCGGCAAGGCCGTGGTGGTCCTGCCACCGGCCGACCTGGAAGTGGTCCCGGACAAGACCGTGACCGACATCGATGCCGAGTTGCAGCTGTTCCGCACCGCCATCGAAGGCGTACGGGCGGACATGAAGGCGCTGTCCAAGCGCCTGTCCACCCAGTTGCGCAAGGAAGAGCAGGCGCTGTTCGACGTCTATCTGATGATGCTCGACGACGCCGCCCTCGGTAACGAGGTGACCACCATCATCAAGAGCGGCCAGTGGGCCCAGGGCGCCCTGCGCCAGGTGGTGATGGAGCACGTTCAGCGTTTCGAGCTGATGGACGACGCCTATCTGCGCGAACGCGCCGCCGATGTGCGCGACCTCGGTCGACGGTTGCTGGCCTATCTGCAGCAGGCCCACCAGGCCTGCCTGATCTATCCGGAAAACACCATCCTGGTCAGCGAGGAGCTCTCGCCGGCCATGCTCGGCGAGGTGCCCGAAGGGCGTCTGGTCGGCCTGATCTCGGTGCTTGGCTCGGGCAACTCCCACGTCGCCATCCTGGCGCGCGCCATGGGCGTGCCCACCGTCATGGGCGCGGTGGACCTGCCGTATTCCAAGGTGGACGGCATCGACCTCATCGTCGATGGCTACCATGGGGAGATCTTCACCAATCCGTCGCCGACGCTGATCAAGCAGTATGGCGACGTGGTGGAAGAGGAGCGCCAGCTGACCCAGGGCCTCGACGCCCTGCGCAGCCTGCCCTGCGAGACCCTCGACGGCCACCGCATGCCGCTGTGGGTCAACACCGGCCTGATGGCCGACGTGGCGCGTGCCCAGCAGCGCGGCGCCGAAGGCGTCGGGCTGTATCGCACCGAAGTGCCCTTCATGGTCAACGAGCGCTTTCCCAGCGAGAAGGAACAGCTCTCCATCTATCGCGAGCAGCTGGCCGCCTTCCACCCGGCCCCGGTGACCATGCGCACCCTGGACGTCGGCGGGGACAAGGCGCTGTCCTATTTCCCGATCAAGGAAGACAATCCCTTCCTCGGCTGGCGCGGGATCCGCGTCACCCTGGACCACCCGGAAATCTTCCTGGTGCAGACCCGCGCCATGCTCAAGGCCAGCGAAGGCCTGAACAACCTGCGCATCATGCTGCCGATGATTTCCGGCGTGCACGAGGTGGAGGAATCCCAGCACCTGCTGCACCGCGCCTGGTGCGAGGTGCGTGATGAAGGCGTCGACATCCCCATGCCGCCGGTGGGCGTCATGGTCGAAGTGCCTTCGGCGGTCTACCAGGCCCGCGACCTGGCGCGCCAGGTGGACTTCATCTCCGTGGGTTCCAACGACCTGACCCAGTACCTGCTGGCGGTGGATCGCAACAACCCGCGGGTGGCCGACCTCTACGACTACTTCCACCCGGCGGTGCTGCAGGCGCTGCAGCAGGTGGTGGACGGCGCCCATGCCGAAGGGGTGCCGGTCAGCATCTGCGGCGAGATGGCCGGCGATCCGGCGGCGGCGGTGCTGCTCATGGGCATGGGCTTCGATACCCTGTCGATGAACGCCACCAACCTGCCCAAGGTGAAGTGGCTGCTGCGCCAGGTCACCCTGGAAAAGGCCCGCGAGCTGGTGCAGCAGATGCGCCAGATCGACAATCCCCAGGTCATCCACAGCGCCCTGCACCTGGCCTTGCGCAATCTCGGACTGGGCCGGGTGATCAACCCGGCAGCCAGCGTCCAGAGCTGAGCGTGTCAGGCGGGAAGGCTGCTTCCCGCCTGACAGGTAGCGGCGTACCATGCCGCCTCTTGCGCCCGAGGTGATGATGGATCTCTTGCTCTTCCTGGTGCTCGGCGCCTGCGCCGGGCTGCTGGCCGGTCTGTTCGGGGTCGGCGGTGGCCTGATCATCGTGCCGGTGCTGGTCTACAGCTTTACCGCCAAGGGCCTCGATCCGGACATCCTCACCCACCTGGCGGTGGGCACCTCGCTGGCCACCATCGTCTTCACCTCGCTGAATTCCGTCTGGGCCCATCATCGGCTGGGCGCCGTCCGCTGGCGGCTGTTCGCCTGGATGGCCCTGGGGATCGTCTTCGGCAGCGCCCTGGGCGCCCTGACCGCCGCCATCCATGGCCCGCTGCTGCAAAAGATCATCGGCACCTTCGCCGTTCTCATCGCCCTCCAGCTGGCGCTGGACCTGCGCCCCAGGCGCCAGGCCGGCGAGCCCGGCAAGCCGGTGCTGACGGTGGCGGGGGTGGTGATCGGCTGGGCCTCGGCGATCTTCGGCATCGGCGGCGGTTCGCTCACCGTGCCCTTCCTGGTCTGGCGCAGCCTGTCGATGCAGCAGGCGGTGGCCACCTCGGCGGCCTGTGGCCTGCCCATCGCCCTGTCCGGGGCGCTGTCCTTCATCCTGGTCGGCTGGCAGCAGCCGGGTCTGCCCGCCTGGAGTCTGGGCTACGTCTATCTGCCGGCCTTGCTGGGCATCGCCCTGACCAGCATGTTCTCGGCCCGTTTCGGTGCGCGACTGGCCCATCGCCTCTCGCCCCGGCTGCTCAAGCGCCTGTTCGCCCTGCTGCTGTTCGGCGTCGGTCTCAACTTCTTACTCTGATCCCTTTCAAGGAGGCACCATGCTGCCGTATCCGCAAATAGACCCGGTGGCCCTGTCGCTGGGGCCGCTGAAGATCCACTGGTACGGGCTCATGTACCTGGTGGGCATCGGCGGTGCCTGGTGGCTGGCCAAGCGGCGACTCGATCGCTTCGATCCGCGCTGGACCAGCGAGACCCTGTCCGACCTGGTGTTCTGGGTGGCGCTGGGGGTCATCGCCGGGGGCCGGCTCGGCTACGTGCTCTTCTACAACCTGGCGGAGTACATCGCCAATCCGACGCTGATCTTCGAGGTCTGGAAGGGCGGCATGTCCTTTCACGGCGGCCTGCTCGGAGTGATCCTGGCGGTCTGGTGGTTCGGCAAGCGCCATAACAAGGGCTTCTTCGAGCTGATGGACTTCATCGCGCCGCTGGTACCCATCGGCCTCGGTGCCGGCCGCATCGGCAACTTCATCAACGCCGAACTCTGGGGCAAGCCCACCGACGTGCCCTGGGCGATGATCTTCCCGCCCTACAGCGATCCGGCCCAGCTGCCACGCCACCCCTCCCAGCTCTATCAGTTCGCCCTGGAAGGCGTGGCGCTGTTCGTCATTCTCTGGCTGTACTCGCGCAAGCCGCGGCCGACCATGGCCGTGTCCGGCCTGTTCGTGCTCTGCTACGGCATCTTCCGCTTCATCGTCGAATTCGTCCGGGTGCCCGATGCCCAGCTCGGCTATCTGGCCTGGGGCTGGCTGACCATGGGACAGGTACTCTGCGTACCCATGGTGCTCGGCGGTATCGCGCTGATGGTCTATGCCTACCGCCGTGCGCCGCAGCCGGTCGTCCGCGCCGAATGACGTCTGGGGGCCGCCCGCATGACAAGTGCGGGCGGCCTGTTATAGTTCAGGGAACACCATCACAACCGCGCAAGGGATCAGCCGTATGAATCCGTTCCGTAGCCTGGCTGCCGCGCTGGCGCTGGCCCTGACGATGCAGGTCCTGCCGGCGCAGGCGCAACAGGCCCAGGGTGACGTCACCGAATATCAGACCGCCGACCAGGCGTTCGGTGAGGCCCAGGCTCCCGCCGCCTTTTCCATGATCGGCGATCTGCTGATCGCGCGACCACTACTCATCGCCGCCACCGTGATCGGTGCGGGCGTCTTCGTGGTCAGTCTGCCGTTCACCGCCGCCGGCGGTAACATCGGCAAGGCCGGCAAGGCGCTGGTGGTCGAGCCGGGCAAGGCGGCCTTCGTGCGCTGCCTGGGGTGCACCCAGAGCGGGTACGGGCGTACCGAATAGGCCCTGGCGCCAGGCCAGGTCGCTCAGGCCTGGCCGCTGATCTTCAGATACTTGTCGTGCAGCTGCTCCTTGGTCTCGACATGGTTCTCGTCGAGGGGGATGCAGTCCACCGGGCAGACCTGCTGGCACTGGGGTTCGTCATAGTGGCCCACGCACTCGGTGCACAGGTTCGGATCGATCACATAGATCTCCGCACCCTGGGAGATGGCGCCGTTCGGGCACTCGGGCTCGCACACGTCGCAGTTGATGCAATCGTCGGTAATGATGAGGGACATCGTCGGCTCCACGCCGCGCGAACGCGCAGCGATCCAAAAGTCAGGCGCGCATTTTGCCCCATCCGCGCGCCGGCTGCACCCGACAGTCCTTGGGGTTAATCAGCTGGCCGGGGCAAAACGCTCCAGCAACGCCTGATGCACGGTGGGATGGACGAACTTGGTCACGTCACCGCCGAGCGCCGCGATCTCCCGCACCAGGGTGGAGGACAGGTAGGAATAGTGTTCCGACGGGGTCAGGAACATGCTTTCCGCCTGGGGCGCGAGCACCCGGTTCATGTTGGCCAGCTGGAATTCGAATTCGAAATCCGACACGGCGCGCAGGCCGCGCAGGATGATGGTCGCCTTCTGCTGCTCCACCAGGGTGGCCAGCAGGCAGCTGAAGCCGATCACCTCGACGTTGGGTAGGTGCGCGGTCACCGCCTTGGCCAGCTCGACCCGGCGCTCCAGCGGAAACAGCGGATTCTTCTTGGGGCTGGCCGCCACCGCCACCACGACTTCGTCGAACAGCCGCGAGGCGCGCTCCACCAGATCGCCATGGCCCTTGGTGATGGGGTCGAAGGTGCCGGGGTATAGCACTCGGTTCATGACGCTGTCCTGGGGGCGAAGCTGTTGGGGCTTGGATGGTAGCTCAGGGGCGGAGTGAGGCCAAGGCGACAGCCGCCGGGATCGCCGACCCGTGGGCGTTTATCGGCCGGATGGCGCTGCCCGCTGGCTGACCAGCCAGTCGGGGATGCGCCTTTCCAGGTAATAGTCCGGGTCGCGGAAGGCGCCGCCGACGAAACCCACGTGGCCGCCATGGGGCAGGCGCTCGAACAGGGTGTCGGGCGCCAGTTCGGCGCGGGCGGGCAGGGCGTCGGTGCCGATGAAGGGGTCGTCCTCGGCCTGGATCAGCAGGGTGGGGATGCGGATTCCCCCCAGGTAGTAGCGGCTGGAGGCCTGGCGATAGTAGTCCCGGGCATCGCGAAAGCCGTGCAGGGGCGCGGTGTAGCGGTCGTCGAAGTCCCAGAAGGTCTTGAGCCCCTCGGGCGGCCCCAGGCGCGCGAGGATCTCGTGCTGCTCGGGATGGCGCTCACGGTCGAACAGCGCCTGCTTGTCGCGCACGTAGCGCGCCAGTTCGCGGATGAAGTGCCGCTGATAGATGCGCGAGAAGCCGAGGCCGATGCGATCGGCGCAGAGGTCCAGGCGAAAGGGCACCGAGACCGCCGCCGCGGCGGTGAGACCGCTGTCAACGCCGCGCTCGCCCAGGTACTTGAGCAGCACGTTGCCGCCAAGGGAAAAGCCCACCGCATACAGCGGCGCCTCCGGACGACTGGCCTGCAGATGGCGCACCACCGCCGCCAGGTCTTCGCTGACGCCGGAGTGATAGCCGCGCGGCAGGCGGTTGGGCTCGCCGGAGCAGCCTCGCCAGTTGAGGCCGACGCTGGCCCAGCCGCGGGCGGCCAGGGCGAATTGCAGGCCGAGCACGTAGTGGGAGCCGGAGCTGCCGGTCAGGCCGTGGGCGATCAGCACCAGCGGCGCGCGCGGATCCTCGGCGTGGTACCAGTCCAGATCGAGAAAGTCGCCGTCCTCCAGCCACAGCCGTTCCCGCGGCCGGGTGATGGGCGGCAGGCGGCGCCACAGCGAGCCCCAGAGGGTCTGCAGGTGCGGGCCGGGCAGCCAGCGCGCCGGGCGAAAGGGTGCGCTGTTCACGCCTGGCGGTGCCAGAGGGCGTAGTGGACGTTGCCGGTCTTCTTCTCGCGGTGCAGCTGCCAGGTCGCGGGCAGGGCCAGGCGCGAGGGCTGGGTCTCGCTCTCGGTGTAGATCCAGGCGTCCGCGGCCAGCCAGCCCCGGGTTTCCAGGGCCGTGCAGGCCGGCTCCAGCAGGTCCTTGCCAAAGGGCGGATCGAGAAACACCAGGTCGAAGGGCGCCTCCGCCGGCTTGCCCAGCGCCTGCAGGGCATCGGTCTGGCGCACCTCGGCGTGGGCGCAGCCGAGGGCCTGCAGATGGCCGCGCAGGGCGTTGGCGGCCTGGGCATTGAGGTCGAAGGCCAGCGCCTGACCGGCGCCGCGGGAGAGGGCTTCCAGCAGCAGGGCGCCGCTGCCGGCGAAGGGATCCAGCACCCGCGCGCCCGGGGTGACGGCGGCCAGCCAGTTGAACAGGGTCTCGCGGACCCGGTCCGGGGTGGGTCTCAGGCCCAGGGCATCGGGAAAGACGAAGCGCCGGCTGCGCCAGTCGCCACCGATGATGCGCAGTTGGTTGGCGGTCTTCTGGGCCATGCTAGTGCTCCGGAACGCCGCAGGGCGGCAGATTGGGAAGAGGGCGGGGCGGCGGTAGCGGCTGCTGGGCGACCCGTGGGCCGGCGCTGACCACGACTAACTTTTCCGGGTCCAGATGGCGCTGCAGGGCGGCATGCACCTGTTCCACCGTCAGGCGGCGCACCTGCTGGAGGAAGTCGTCCAGGTAGCTGCTGGGCAGGTCGTAGAAGCCGATGTTGCCCAGTTGGGCGACGATGGCGCCATTGCTGGCGTTGGCCAGCGGGAAGCTGCCTTCGATCTGCCGCTTGGCGCGGTCCAGTTCGGCCTGGGTGGGGCCCTGGGCCAGGTAGTCGCGCAGCAGGTCGCGGACCAGCGCCAGGGTGGCATCGCCCAGTTCGGCGCGGGTCTGCAGGCCGATGGTGAAGGGACCCGGCTGACGCATGGGGGTGAAGCCCGAACTGACGCCGTAGGTGAGGCCGCGGCGTTCGCGCAATTCGGTCATCAGCCGACTGCCGAAGCCGCCACCGCCGAGGATCTGGTTGCCGACGAAGAGGGCGGCGTAGTCGGGATCGCGGCGGGTGATGCCGAGTTGGCCGAGCAGCAGGCGCGTCTGCTGGGCCGGGACCTCCAGCTGCACCCGGACCGGTTCGACAGGCGCTGGCACCGGCAGTGGCGGCAGCGCCGGGCCGCGGGGCAGGGCGCGCGACAGCCGGGCGGCGATCTGTTCGGCGCGAGTTCGATCCAGGTCGCCCGTGAGGGCGATCACCGCATTGCCGGCGGCATAGGCACGGGCATGGAAGGCCCTGAGGCTGGCCGCATCGAGATGGGCCACTCCGGCTGCGCTGCCCTGTGGCGAATGGGCATAGGGGTGATTGCCGTAGAGGCGCTCCTGCAGCGCTTCGCCGGCCAGGCTGGCCGGTTCGCGGCGACTGGCGGCGATCAGCGTCAGCAGCTGGTCACGGATGCGCTGGATGGCCTCGGTGGGAAAGGTCGGACGACCGACCACCTCGGCCAGCAGCGCCAGGGCCGGTTCGCTGTGAGCCGGATCGGCGAGGGTGCGCAGTCCGACCACCGCCTGATCACGATAGGCGCCGTTGCTGAAATCGGCGCCCAGGCGCTCGAAGCCGTCGGCGATGGCGCCGGCATCGCGTCCCGGGGTGCCTTCGTTGAGCAGGCCGTTGGTCAGCATGGCCAGGCCCGGGGTGGCGCCGTCCTGGCTGCTGCCGGCGGCGAAGATCAGGCGCACGTCGAACATCGGCAATTCCGGCGCCGGCACGAACAGCACCTGGGCGCCCTCGGCGGTGCGCCAGCGCTGGATGTCCAGCTGGCGACCCAGGGGCGGTGCGTCCTTGAGCGTCCTGAGGCTGTCCACGGCCGGATAGGCGCGCGCCAGGTCGCCGGCCGGGGTAGGGGACTGGCAACCGGCGAGCAGGCACAGCGACAGCCAGAGCAGCGGTTTCATGGACGATTCTCCGCGGTGGCTGTGGGCTTGAGCTGGGCCAGGGTCAGGCGCTCGCGGGTGAAGTAGGTGCGGGCCACCCGACGCAGGTCGTCGGGGGTGACCCGGCCCAGTTCGTCGAGCAACCGATCGCCCTGGCGCCAGCCGAGGCCGACGCTTTCCAGCTGACCGATGCTGCTGGCCTGGGCGGTGATGGAGTCGCGGCCATAGACCAGCCCGGCCACCAGCAGGGCGCGGACCCGGGCCAGTTCCTCGGTGCTGGGCGGCTCGCGCTTGAGCAGGTCCAGTTGCGCCCAGAAGGCGCCTTCCAGCTGGTCGAGGGTCTTGCCGCGCTGGGTGTTGGGGGTGCCGCTGAGCAGGAAGAGGCTGTCGCCACGGGTGTAGGCGCCATAGGCGGCGCGCACGCTGCTGGCCACTTCCTGCCCCCGTTCGAGACGACTGGGCAGCCGTGCGCCCGAGCCGCCGCCGAGCAGGGCGGCCAGCAGTTGCAGCGCATAGGCATCGCGCGGCTGGGCGGCGGTGGCCAGGCTGGGCACGTTGAAGCCCATCAGCAGACTGGGCAGTTCGCGGGCCTGCAGGTCCAGGCGGCGCTCGCCCGGCGCCGGCAGTTCCAGCGGGCGGTGCGGCGCGGGCAGGTCGCTGCGCGGGATGGTGCCAAACCAGCGCTGCACCTCGGCACGGATCGCCTGGGGGTCGACGTCGCCGACCACCACCAGGGTGGCGTTGTTGGGCGCGTACCAGGTCTGGTACCAGCGGCGCAAGTCGTCCACGCCGAGGCGCTGCAGGTCCTGGGGCCAGCCAATGGTGGGGTTGCGATAGCCGCTGGCCGGGTAGGCGGCGGCCTTGAAGCGTTCGAAGGACAGTGCCTCGGGGCGGTCGTCGGTGCGCAGCCGGCGTTCCTCCTTGATCACCTCCAGCTCGCGACTGACCTCGTCGGGCGTCAGCCGCAGGTGCTGCATGCGATCGGCTTCCAGCTCCAGGGCCACCGGCAGGCGATCTCGGGCGAGCAGCTGGTAATAGACGGTGTAGTCGTCGGTGGTGAAGGCATTTTCCTCGGCGCCCAGGTCGCGCAGCAGATGCGAGGCCTCGCCGGCGTCGAGCTTGCGGCTGCCCTTGAACATCAGGTGTTCCAGGGCATGGGACAAGCCGGTCGCACCGGGCGCCTCCAGGCTCGAACCCACGCGATACCAGAGTTGCACCACGGCGACCGGCGCCCGGTGATCTTCGCGGACCACCAGCCTGAGGCCGTTGTCGAGGGTGAATTCCTCGGTGTTCTGCCGGCTGGCCGTGGCCAGGGCGAGGGTGGGGAGCAGGCTGAGCAGGACGACCAGGGCGGTCCGACGGGAGCGGGAGGCGGGCATCGCGAGAGCAGGCCTTGTAGCGCGGTAGGGGACGAAGCGGCTGCGTCCTGGGGACGGTCGCGCGTTTTTCGCCGACGGGGAGGTCTTCCGCCCGGCAGGCTGCTAGGATACGCATCCCTTTTCCCGACGGCCATGCCTGACGGTCGAGCCCCGCCTGGCGGAGCTCCCGCAGCCGGCTCGTCCGTTCGATACAGAGCCCTGCATGTTTGGATCCGACGACAAGAAGTCTCCCCCCACGGAGAAGAAAGGCCTGTTCGGCTGGTTCCGCAAGAAGACTGCCGAACCCGTAGAGACGCCTGCCGAAGCCCCCGCGCCCGAGGCCGAGGAGCGCCTGCCCGGCTCGCTGGCCAGCGAGCCGGTGCAGCACCCGGAGCCGGTGCCCGAGCCGCCGGAGGCGATCCCCTCGTTGACCCCGGTGCCGGTCGCCGAAGAGGAGGCGCCGTCGCCGGTGGCGCTCACGGCGCTGGTCGAGCCACTGGTGGCCGATCCCATCGTGCCGCCGGTCGAGGTCGAGCCGCTGATGGCGCCGGAGGTAGAGCCCGAGCCATTAGCTGTGCCGGTCGCGCCGCTGCCCCCGGTTGTGCCGGCGCCTGAGCCTGAGCCTGCTCCCGTCCCGGCCATACCGGTAGCGCCCCTTGTCCCGCTCCGTCCCGAGCCCGTGGTGGTCGAGCCCGAGCCCGAGCTTGAGCCCGCTCCGCCAGCCGTCGCCGCCACGCCGACCGAACCCGCCAAGCTGGGCTTCTTCGCGCGCCTGCGCCAGGGCCTGTCCAAGACCAGCGCCAGTCTCGGCGAGGGCATGGCCAGCCTGTTCCTCGGCAAGAAGGCCATCGACGACGACCTGCTCGAAGAGCTGGAGACCCGCCTGCTGACCGCCGACGTCGGCGTCGAGGCCACCGGTGTCATCATGCGCAACCTGACCCAGAAGGTGGCGCGCAAGCAGCTGGCCGACAGCGAGGCCCTCTACCAGGCGCTGCAGCAGGAGCTCACCGAGATGCTGCTGCCGGTGGAGCAGCCGCTGGTGATCGATACCTCGCACAAGCCCTACGTCATCCTGGTGGTCGGCGTGAACGGCGCCGGCAAGACCACCACCATCGGCAAGCTGGCCAAGCGGCTGCAGAACGACGGCAAGAAGGTCATGCTGGCGGCCGGCGATACCTTCCGCGCCGCGGCGGTCGAGCAGCTGCAGGTCTGGGGCGAGCGCAACCGCATCCCGGTGATCGCCCAGCACACCGGCGCCGATTCCGCCTCGGTGATCTTCGATGCCGTCCAGGCCGCCAAGGCCCGCGGCATCGATGTGCTGATCGCCGACACCGCCGGCCGGCTGCACACCAAGGACAACCTCATGGAAGAGCTGCGCAAGGTGCGCCGGGTGATCGGCAAGCTGGACGCGGAGGCGCCCCACGAGACCCTGCTGGTGCTGGACGCCGGTACCGGCCAGAACGCCCTCAACCAGGCCAGGCAGTTCCACAATGCGGTGCCCCTGACCGGCCTGGCGCTGACCAAGCTCGACGGCACCGCCAAGGGCGGGGTGATCTTCGCCCTGGCCAAGCAGAGCGCCCTGCCGATCCGCTATGTCGGCGTCGGCGAAGGCATCGACGACCTGCGGCCCTTCGAGGCGCGCCCCTTCGTCCAGGCCCTGTTCGCGGAGCGGGGCGTCTCATGATCCAGTTCGACCGCGTCTCCAAGCGCTATCCCAACGGTCACGTCGGCCTGCAGGAACTGAGCTTCCGTGCCGAACGTGGCGAGATCCTCTTCGTCACCGGTCATTCCGGCGCCGGCAAGAGCACCCTGATGCGACTGATCCTGGCCATGGAAAGGCCCACCGGCGGCAAGCTGACCCTGGCCGGCCAGGACATCTCGCGCATCACCAATGCGCAGATTCCCTTTCTGCGCCGGCAGATCGGCGTGGTCTTCCAGAACCACCAGCTGCTCCATGACCGTACCGTGTTCGACAACGTCGCCCTGCCGCTGCAGATCCTCGGCCTGTCCAAGCCCGAGATCGCCAAGCGCGTCGCCGCGGCGCTGGAGCGGGTCAGCCTCAAGGACAAGCTCGACGACTATCCGGCCGAGCTGTCCACCGGCCAGCAACAGCGGGTCGGCATCGCCCGCGCCGTGGTGCATCGTCCGGCCCTGCTGCTCGCCGACGAACCCACCGGCAACCTCGATCCGCGCCTGGCCTCGGAGATCATGGGCGTCTTCGAGGACATCAACAGCCTCGGCACCACGGTGCTGATCGCCAGCCACGACCATGCGCTCATCGCCCGCCTGCACCATCGCATGCTGACCCTGCAGCGCGGTCGCCTGATCGGTGACGAAGAGGAGAGCCAGTCATGAGTGGCAACGAACTGCCCCGTGGCCAGGAACAGGGCGGCAAGCCCCAGCGTCCGCAGCGCCAGGCCCCGCAGAAACCCAAGAGCGACTGGCGCAGCCCGCTGCATGCCTACCTCGAAGCCCACCGCACCGGTCTGAGGGACAGCCTCAGGCGCATGGTGCAGCAGCCCATAGGCACCTTCCTTACCTGCCTGGTGATGGGCATCGCCCTGGCGTTGCCCATGGGCGTGTCGCTGCTGCTGAAGAACGTCGAGCGACTCGGCGGCTCCTGGCAGCGCGCGGCGCAGATCTCGGTGTTCCTCGACCTGCGCACCGGTCAGGACCAGGCCGAGGTGCTGATGAGCCAGATCAAGGTCCTGCCCGATGTGGCCGAGGCGCGCTGGATCAGTCCGGACGATGCCCTGAAGGAATTGCAGCAGGACGCCGGCCTGGGTGAGGCGCTGCGCGAATTGCCGCAGAATCCGCTGCCCGGCGTCATCGCCGTGACGCCCAGGGAAATCGACAAGAGTCGTCTCGACATGCTGCGCAGCCAGCTGGCCGAGATGAACGGCGTGCAGCAGGTGCAGCTGGACATGCAGTGGGTCGAGCGGCTCACCGCCATCCTCAAGCTCGGCGAGCGCTTCGTCTTCGGCCTGACCGTGGTGCTGGTGATCGCCCTGCTGCTGGTGATCGGCAACACCATCCGCCTGGCCATCGAGAATCGCCGCACCGAGATCGAGGTGGTCAAGCTGGTGGGCGGCACCGATGGCTATGTGCGCCGGCCCTTCCTCTACATGGGGGCGCTGTTCGGCCTGGGCGCCGGCGTCGCCGCCTGGGCCCTGCTGGTGTTCGGCCTGAGCTGGCTCAACGCCGCGGTGCTGGATCTGGCCGGCCTCTACGGCAGTGATTTCGCCCTGGGCAGCGTCGCCGTCGAGGACGGGCTGCAGCTGCTGATCGGCGCCGTGCTGCTCGGCTACATCGGCGCCTGGCTGGCGGTTGCCCGCCACCTGCGCGAACTCGCCCCACGCTGACGAATGGCCGTTTCCGAGACCTGCGGAAACGGTCTAAACCCCTGATGACACAAGCATTTCATGGCCTTTTTCAGCTGGGGTTAAGGGAACCTCGGCTAGTCTGGCGCTGTCCAAAAAATCAGTGTTAGACTGCCCAGTGCTTAGTGAATCGGAGGATTCGCATGACCACTTCGTTGCAACCTGTTCCCACATTGGTCCCCGGCGCCAGCCTGGAAGCCTATGTGCATTCGGTGAACAGCATTCCGCTGCTCACGCCGGAGCGGGAGCGTGAACTGGCTGAGCGCCTCTTCTACAAGGAAGACGTCGAGGCCGCCCGGCAGTTGGTGCTCGCGCATCTGCGTTTCGTGGTGCATATCGCCAAGAGCTATTCCGGCTATGGTCTGGCCCAGGCCGACCTGGTCCAGGAAGGCAATGTCGGCCTGATGAAGGCCGTGAAGCGCTTCAATCCCGAAATGGGCGTACGCCTGGTGTCCTTTGCCGTGCACTGGATCAAGGCCGAAATCCACGAATTCATTCTGCGCAACTGGCGCATCGTCAAGGTCGCCACCACCAAGGCGCAGCGCAAGCTGTTCTTCAACCTGCGCAGTCAGAAGAAGCGACTGGCCTGGCTGAACAACGACGAGGTCCATCGCGTGGCCGAAACCCTGGGTGTCGAACCCCGGGAAGTGCGCGAGATGGAAAGTCGCCTGACCGGGCATGACATGGCCTTCGATCCGGCCAGCGATGCCGATGACGACGCGGCCTATCAGTCGCCGGCCCAGTACCTGGAAGACAGCCGTTACGATCCGGCGCGTCAGCTGGAGGAAGCCGACTGGACCGACAGTTCCACGGCCAATCTGCACGAGGCGCTGGAACACCTGGACGATCGCAGCCGCGACATCCTCTACCAGCGCTGGCTGGCCGAGGAAAAGGCGACGCTGCACGAGTTGGCGGCCAAGTACAATGTCTCGGCGGAGCGTATCCGTCAGCTGGAAAAGAACGCGATGAACAAGCTCAAGGGCAATATCGCCGCCTGATCCAGTTCTTGATCGAAAAGCCGCGCCCCAGGGTGCGGTTTTTTATGCCCGGGAGAAGGACCGTCGCGGTCGAATGCTCGGGTAGCGTGGAAAACCGCGCAGCGTTTTCCAAGTGCGATCCGTAGCGCTAGACGGTTTGCTTGCTTGAGCTGTACGGCTGTGGAAAAAGCTATGCCGGTTTTCACGCTATGTTCTTGTCAGACGCAGAAGCAACAGCGGAAAAGGGCGGCCCTGACCGTCAACCGGGGACCGGCCAACCTGCTCAAAGCCCAGGCGACGATAGAAGCCCAGTGCCTGAGGATTTTGCTCGTTTACCGCGACGCGCCGAATGCCAAGTTCAGCGATGACCCTTTCGACCAGTTGCCGGCCAATCCCGGTGCCTCGGGCTGCACTTGAGACGAAGAGCATTTCCAGGGAATCGCCGTCGATACCGGCGAAACCCTGGATGATGCCCTGGTCATCGCGATAGATCCGTAGCTGAACGGCAGGCAAGGCCTGGTCGCGGATCAAGGTACGTAAGGAAGCAATGTCAGCCTCCTCGAGAAAGTCATGAGTGGCCCGCACCGAATCCTCCCAGACCACCAGCAGGCGTGCGAAATCCGCTGGCGAACCAACCTGGATCATTGCCCGGTCATCCGCCGCAGGTAGTCGCTGCCGCCCAGCTGGCGGTCCTGCTGGCGGATCCAGGCGGCGCGTTCGGCGACGTAGGCGCTCGGGCGGCTCGGGCTCCATTCGCGGGGATTGGGCAGCACGGCGGCCAGCAGGCTGGCCTGGCGGTCGGAGAGGTAGGGCGCGCCTATGCCGAAATGGTGACGGGCCGCGGCCTCGGCGCCGAACACGCCGTCGTCCCATTCCACGCTGTTGAGATAGACCTCGAGGATGCGCTGCTTGGACCAGAAGGTTTCCAGCAGCACGGTGAACCAGGCTTCGAAGGCCTTGCGCAGATAGCTGCGGCCGCTCCACAGAAAGAGGTTCTTGGCGGTCTGCTGGCTGATGGTGCTGGCGCCGCGCAGGGAGCCACCGGCTTCGTTGTGGCTGAAGGCATGGCGGATCGCCGCCATGTCGAAGCCCCAGTGCTCGGCGAAGTGCTGGTCTTCACCGGCGATCACCGCCATCTTGAGATCGTCCGGCAGCTCCTTCCAGGGTCGCCAGTCGCGCTGCAGATCGATGGGCTTGCCGTCGATCCAGGACTCGACCTTGCGCTCCACCATCAGCATGCTGCCCGGCGGCGGCACCCAGCGCAGGATCAGCACCAGGGCGGCGCTGAGGACGGCGAACCAGAGGGCGATACGCAGGAGACGGCGGAGGAGGGTGAGCAGCATCGGCTTGGTCTTTGGCGGTTAGCGGGCCATTATAACCAGCGCTGCTCTTCCATCGCCCGGTAAAACCCATGTTGCGTCTCTTCCTGCTGTTCGCGGCCCTGGCCGGCTTCACCGGTGTCGGACTCGGCGCCTTCGCCGCCCACGGACTCAAGGGCCGGCTGAGCGCCGACTACCTGGCCGTGTTCCAGACCGGCGTGCTTTATCAGCTCATCCATGCCCTGGCGCTGTTCGGCGTCGCCCTCCTGTCGCTGCACTTCCAGGGGCGCCTGGTGGTCTGGGCCGGTGGCTTCTTCATCGCCGGCTTCCTGCTGTTTTCCGGCAGCCTCTATCTGCTGACGCTGACCGGCATCGCGCGGCTGGGCATCATCACCCCCTTCGGCGGGCTGTGCTTTCTCGCCGGCTGGGCCTGCCTGGCCATCCTGGCCTGGCGGCTGGGCAGCCTCTGACCGCGCGCTGGCCGTCGGTCCCGGCCCGGCGCCGCTGCAATGCACGCCCGACCGGCGTAGAATGCCGGCTCACCCCGTGACGATGCCTTTGCCATGCAGATCCTGTTGAACGGCGAATCCCTTGAATTGCCGGACGGCGCCACCGTCGCCGACCTGCTCGTGCGTCTCGACCTGACCGGGCGGCGAGTGGCGGTGGAACGCAACCTCGACATCGTGCCGCGCAGCCAGCACGCCACCACCGCCCTAGTGGACGGCGACCGGCTGGAAGTGGTCCACGCCATCGGCGGCGGCTAGCCGCGCAAGAGGAATCCAGATGAAAGACACTCCCTTTACCCTGGCCGGGCGCACCTATGAGTCGCGCCTGCTGGTCGGCACCGGCAAGTACCGCGATCTCGAAGAGACCCGCGTGGCCATCGAGGCCTCCGGTGCCGAGATCGTCACCGTGGCGGTGCGTCGCACCAACATCGGCCAGACTCCCGGCGAGCCCAATCTGCTCGACGTGATCTCGCCCGAGCGCTACACCATCCTGCCCAACACCGCCGGCTGCTATGACGCGGTGGAAGCGGTGCGCACCTGCCGCCTGGCGCGCGAGTTGCTCGACGGTCACAACCTGGTCAAGCTGGAAGTCCTGGCCGACCAGAAGACCCTGTTCCCCAATGTCATCGAGACGCTCAAGGCCGCCGAGACGCTGGTCGCCGACGGCTTCGACGTCATGGTCTACACCAGTGACGATCCGATCGTGGCGCGCCAGCTGGAGGCCATCGGCTGTATCGCCGTCATGCCGCTGGCCGGTCTGATCGGCTCGGGCCTGGGCATCTGCAATCCCTACAACCTGCGCATCATCCTCGAAGAGGCCAAGGTGCCGGTGCTGGTGGATGCCGGGGTGGGTACCGCCTCCGACGCCACCATCGCCATGGAGCTGGGTTGCGAAGCGGTGCTGATGAACAGCGCCATCGCCCATGCTCGCGAGCCGGTGCTGATGGCCGAAGCCATGAAGCACGCCATCGTCGCCGGTCGCCTGGCCTATCTGGCCGGGCGCATGCCGCGCAAGCTCTATGCCACGGCCTCCTCGCCGCTGGACGGCCTGGTCAACTAAGACCTGGCGCCTTCTGTCACGCGCCCGGCCTGTGCCGGGCGTCTCTTTTTCCCACTATCGATAACGCCATGACCGATCATCAAGACGACCAGACTCCCGACCGCCCCCGGCGCACCATCAAGAGCTTCGTGATGCGCGCTGGCCGCATGACCGAAGGCCAGCAACGCGGTCTCGACCAGGGTTGGCCGCGTTTCGGTCTGGAGCTGACCGACGGCCTCCAGGATTTCGATCAGGTGTTCGGGCGCCAGGCGCCGCGCACCTTCGAGATCGGCTTCGGCATGGGGCATTCCACCCTGGAAATGGCTGCTGCTGCGCCGGAGCAGGATTTCATCGGTGTCGAGGTGCATCGCCCGGGCGTGGGCGCGCTGCTCAATGGTGCCATGACCCAGGGACTGACCAATCTGCGGGTCTACAGCTGCGATGCCCTCGAGGTGCTGCGGCAGTGCGTGGCCGATGCCAGTCTGGATCGGGTGCTGCTGTTCTTTCCCGATCCCTGGCACAAGAGCCGTCACCACAAGCGCCGTATCGTCCAACCGGCCTTCGCCGAACTGGTCCGGCAGAAGCTCAGGGTCGGCGGGGTCCTGCACATGGCCACCGATTGGCAGGCCTATGCCGAACACATGCTCGAAATCATGAACGCCGCCCCGGGTTACCGTAACCTCGGCGACGCCTCGGGCTATGTGCCGCGCCCCGAGGAAAGACCCATCACCAAGTTCGAACGCCGTGGCGAGCGGCTGGGGCATGGGGTCTGGGATTTGAAGTTCGAACGACTCGACTGACCGCGCGTCGCTGATGAGCAGGGGTTGAGCCGTCGGCAGGCTATTGGCATGATGGCGTTTTGCCTTGATGGGCTGAGCCTGTCGTCATGTGTATGGACAAGCGAGATGTCAGCCGATAAGCACGAACTGCCGGGGCCTGGACGGTGATCCATCGGTCGGAGAGTACTCTGGCCGAAATGGACGCCCTGCGCCAGCTGGAGGTCGAGCGCAGCGCCCGCCAGCGTACCGAGCGCTCCTTGGACCTGATGGCCTCGGCCTTCGCGCTGTGCCGCGATGCCATGGCCGTGCTCAGTGAAAGCGGCCAGATCATCGAGGCCAACGAGGCGCTGTGCAAACTGATGCTCAGCGCTGGCAAGAGCGTGTCGGGTCAGTACCTCTCGCATTACATCAAGCTGCCCGAGGCGGCCATCCAGGCCTTCGAGCGCCACGGCTACGCGCTGTCCGAGGCCAGTTTCCATGTCTCGGCCAAGCGCGCGACGCCGATGGAGATCAGCCTCAGTCGTTTCGCTGGCGAAGGCGGAGCCGAGGGCTATGTCATCGCCAGCCTGCGTGACATCACCGAGCGCAAGCGGGCCGAACAGGCGCTGGAGCGTCTGGCGCTGAGCGATGGCTTGACCCAGTTGCCCAACCGTTCCGGTTTCTATCGCCGTTTCGAAGATTGCCTGCGCGTCCTGGCGCCAGACCGTAGCCTGGCCGTGCTGTTCATCGACGTGGATGGGTTCAAGGAGGTCAACGACTCCCTGGGCCACGAGACGGGCGACGAGCTGCTGAAAACCCTGGCCGCGTCCCTGCAGGACAGCCTGGGGGAGGGCGAACTCCTGGCGCGTTGGGGCGGCGATGAATTCGTCGCCGCCGTCGCGGTGGACGGTCGCAGCCAGGCCCGCCAGATCGCCGAGCGTCTGCTGCAGGTGGTCGGCCGGCCACAACGCATCGCCGAGCACGATATCCGGGTATCCGCCAGCATAGGCCTGAGCCTGAGCCCCGAGGACGGGCAGAACGCCGAGACCCTGCTCAGCAATGCCGATGCCGCCATGTACGCGGCCAAGGGCGCCGGCAAGAGCCGGGCACGTTTCTACGATCCGGAATTCACCGCCGAGGCGTTGCGCAAGGTCACGCTGCTGGCCCACCTGCATGCCGCCATCGAGGCGGAAGAAATCAAATTCGTCCTGCAACCCAAGTTCGATGCCCAGCGGCGGCTGGTCAGTGCCGAATTGCTGGCGCGCTGGGAATGTCCCGGCGTGGGGGTGGTGTTGCCCAGCGTCTTCGTCGCCCTGGCCGAGCAGAATGGCATGGCGTCTTCCCTGGGTCGCCTGGCGATCCGGCGTGCTGCCGCCTATGCCCGCGACCTGCAGCGGGCGGGAGTGAACATTCCAGTGGCGGTGAACATCTCCGCCCGCCAGGTGGCGGATGATGAGCTGGGCCTGGTGCTGGAGCGTGCCTGTACCGACTTCGGCGTACGGCCGCGGGCCCTGGAGCTGGAGGTGACCGAGTCGGTGTTCCTGCAGCGCGGCACGCCGGAACGGCGCCTAGGCCGGCTGCGCGACCAGGGCTTCCGCGTGGCCATGGATGACTTCGGTACCGGTTATTCGTCGCTGAGCTACCTGCACCGGCTGTCGTTCGACACCATCAAGCTCGACCGTAGCTTCCTGCTGTCGGTGGATCGTGACGCGCGCTCGCGGCAACTGCTGGCCGGCATCGTCAGCCTGTGCCGGGCGCTCAACATGCAGATCGTCGCCGAAGGCGTGGAGACCCAGGCGCAGTTCGAACTGCTCAAGAACCTGGGCGTGGATACCTTTCAGGGCTTCCTGCTCGGCCGGCCACAGTCGCTGGAAAGCCTCCTGCTGCTGGCCGGCGCCAAGGACGCTACGCCGGTGTTCTACTAGCTCCTCCGCTCGGCCAGCACGCCCAGCAGGCAGACGCCGATCAGCAGCACCGGGGCCAGGGCATAGTTGTTGAACTGCGCCAGGCCCTTGACCACCCAGGGGGTCAGGAAGGTCATGGCGGCGCCATAGATGGCCAGGCAGGCCAGGGCGAAGGCCGGAACCCGAACGGCGGTCGGCAGGCTGCCCAGGCGCGCCTGGATGAAGGCGTTGACCTGGCTGCCGAACAGCACCAGCAGGGTGGCGGTGACCGCCAGGGCCACCTCGTCCAGGTGGCTGCGGCTCCAGCGGGAGAGGTCGGCGATATGGTCGAGTACGAAGTCCAAGGCAGAGCTCCTCGTCAGTCAGGCAGAAAGGATTGCAAGAGGTCGTTCAGGAACAACTGGCCGCGGGCGGTGGGGCGCAGCCGCTGCTCATCCTCGGCCAGCAGGCCGGCGCGGCGCGCCGCGGCCAGCGCGGGCGCCAGGCTGTCCAGGGACTGGCCGGTCCGCTGCGGATACCAGGCGGCGGGTACCCCGTCCACCAGGCGCAGGGCGTTCATCATGAAGTCGAAGGGCAGGTCGGCCGGCTCCAGGGGTTTCACGCCGGCCCGGAAGGCCTTGCCCGGATCCAGGTAGTCCTTGGGCAGGCGGGTCTTCCAGGTGCGCAGCAGGGTACCGTCCGGGGCGCTGAGCTTGGCGTGGGCGCCGGCGCCGATGCCGAGGAAGTCGCCGAAGCCCCAGTAGTTGAGATTGTGCCGCGCCTGGCGCCCGGGCTGGGCATAGGCGGAGGTCTCGTACTGGTGGTAGCCGGCGGCCGCCAGTCGCGCCTGGCCGGCTTCCTGGATGTCCCAGAGGGTGTCGTCTTCGGGCAGCTCCGGCGGCTGGCTCCAGAACACCGTGTTGGGCTCCATGGTCAGCTGGTACCAGGACAGGTGCGTAGGCGCCAGGGCGATGGCCTGTTCGAGGTCGCCGAGGGCATCGGCGACGCTCTGCTCGGGCAGGCCGTGCATGAGATCCAGGTTGAAATTGTCGAAGCCGGCGGCGCGCGCCCGGTCGGCGGCGCGGATGGCTTCCTCGCGGCCGTGGATGCGCCCCAGGGCCTTGAGCTTGGCGTCCTGGAAGCTCTGGATGCCGATCGACAGCCGATTGATGCCCAGACCGCGATAGGCGACGAACTTGGCCTGCTCGAAGGTGCCGGGATTGGCTTCCAGGGTGATCTCGATGTCCGGCGCGAAGGCCAGCCGCCGGGCCACGCCGTCCAGCAGACGGCCCAGGGCCTCGGCGGAAAACAGACTGGGCGTGCCGCCGCCAAAGAAGATCGAGGTCAGCGGGCGGCCATGGACGTGCGCCAGGTCGTTGTCCAGGTCCGCCAGCAGGGCGTCGACATACTCGGCTTCCGGCAGGGTCGGGCCGGCCGCATGGGAGTTGAAGTCGCAATAGGGGCACTTGCGCACGCACCAGGGGATATGGATGTAGAGCGCCAGTGGCGGCAGGGCGAACACCTGGGTCACAGGCCGAGCCGTTGCTTGAGCTGGGCCATGGCGCGGGCGCGATGGCTGCGCTGGTTCTTTTCCGCCGGGGCCAGTTCGGCCGCGGAGACCGCTTCGCCATCGGGCTGGAACAGCGGATCGTAGCCGAAGCCATGCTCGCCCTGGGCAGCATGCAGGATGCGCCCGGGCCAGAGGCCCTCGCAGAGGATCGGCAAGGGGTCGTCGGCGTGGCGCACCAGCGCCAGCACGCAGACGAACTGGCCGGTGCGCTCGGCGTCGGGCACGTCCTGCAGAACCTCGAGCAGCTTAGCGTTGTTGGCGGCATCGCCCTGGCCGTCGGCGTAGCGCGCGGAATAGATGCCGGGAGCGCCGCCGAGGGCGTCCACCGCCAGGCCCGAATCGTCGGCCAGGGCCGGCAGACCGGACAGCCGCGCCGCGTTGCGCGCCTTGAGGATGGCGTTCTCGACAAAGGACAGCCCGGTTTCCTCGGGTTCCACCTGGCTGAATTCGCCCACCGAGCGCACCTTCACCCGGTCGCCGAGCATGGCCTGGAGTTCCTTGAGCTTGCCGGCGTTGTGGCTGGCGAGAACCAGTTCGGTAAGGTCGGACATGGGAGACACCGCGTCGCGTTGAGAAGGGCGGCGTATTGTACGCGAAGCCGTGCTTAGGCTGGCTGCGCCACCCGTGCCTTACGTCATATCGCGACGCGCAGGTCGTGCAGGTGCGGCGCGCTGACCCGGTAGATACCGATCTCGCCGAGCAGGTTCGGCCACAGCTTGCTGGCCCAGCCATGGCGGTGCAGGCGATCCACGGCGAGACGATCCAGTACCTGGGCACGCTGTTCGCGGCAGAGGCGCTCGAAGTCCTCGAAGGTGCAGAAGTGGATGTTCGGCGTGTTGTACCAGGTGTAGGGCAGGAAATCCGAGACCGGCATCCGCCCCCGGCCGCCCAGGTACAGCCGGCAGCGCCAGTGACCGAAGTTGGGAAAGGTGATGATGCACTGGCGGCCGACCCTGAGCATCTCCTGGAGGATGCGATCCGGGTACTGCATGGCCTGCAGCGACTGGGTCATGACCACCACGTCGAAGCTGTCGCTGGCGAAGTTGGCCAGGCCGCCGTCGAGATCCTGCTCGATGACGTTGACGTCCTTGAGCAGGCATTCGGCGATCTTGTCCGGGTCGATCTCCAGGCCGTAGCCGGTGACCTGCTTGTGATCGCGCAGCCAGGCGAGCAACTCGCCGGTGCCGCAGCCGAGGTCGAGGACCCGGCTGCCGGCGGGGATCCATTCCTGAATGATGTCCAGATCGGCGCGCACGGCAGCTATACCTCGATGCGGGTCATGTAGTGGGAGAAGGCCTGCAGATAGCGCGGGATCGGGATGAGGAAGGCGTCATGACCCTGGGGTGCGTCGACCTCCAGGTAGCTGACGTCCTTGCGCGCGGCCATCAGGGCGTTGACGATCTCCTTGGAGCGCGCCGGCGAGAAGCGCCAGTCGGTGGTGAAGGAGACGATCAGGAAGCGCGCCTGCACCCCGGCCAGGGTCTTGGCCAGGTCGCCGCCCTGGGCATGGGCCGGATCGAAATAGTCCAGCGCCTTGGTCATCAGCAGGTAGGTGTTGGCGTCGAAGCGGCCGGAGAATTCCTCGCCCTGGTAGCGCAGGTAGCTCTCCACCTGGAATTCGACGCTGTGGAAGTCGTAGTTGAGCTGGTCGGTCTTGAGTTCGCGACCGAATTTCTCGCCCATGGCCTCGTCGGACAGGTAGGTGATGTGGCCGACCATGCGCGCCAGCATCAGGCCGCGCTTGGGGATCACGCCCTTTTCCTGGAAGTGGCCGGCGTGGAAATCCGGGTCCGAAAGGATGGCCTGGCGCGCCACCTCGTTGAAGGCGATGTTTTCCGCCGACAGCTTGGGTGCCGAGGCGATAGCCAGGCAGTGGCGGATGCGCTCGGGATAGCTGATGGTCCACTGCAGCGCCTGCATGCCGCCCAGGCTGCCGCCGATCACCGCCGCCCACTGGGCGACGCCCAGGCGATCGGCCAGGCGTGCCTGGCTGTTGACCCAGTCTTCCACGGTGAGCACCGGGAAGTCCGCGCCATAGGGGCGGCCGGTGTCGGGGTTGGGACTGCTGGGGCCGGTGGAGCCGTTGCAGCCGCCCAGGTTGTTGAGGGCGACGACAAAGAACTTGCGGGTGTCGATGGGTTTGCCGGGACCGATGCAGCTGTCCCACCAGCCCGGCTTGCGGTCGTCCATGCTGTGGTAGCCGGCCGCGTGGTGATGGCCGGAGAGCGCGTGGCAGATCAGCACGGCGTTGCTGCGACTGGCGTTGAGTTCGCCATAGGTCTCGACCATCAGGTCGTAGGCCGGCAGGGTGCGGCCACAGGCCAGGGCCAGGGGCTCGTTGAAGTGCAGCAGCTCGGGGGTGACCAGGCCGACGGAATCTTCGGGAATGACGCTGGGCATTGACGGCTCGTCCGGGGCGGGGCTCGCCAGTCTAAAGAGCACCGCCGGGAGCGGCAAGGGCAGGCGCGGCGCGGCGGCCAGGGACCGCGCAAGCTGTGGCGGGCGGGGCTAGCCGACCCGCGCCAGCGGCAGGGCGACCACGTTGTCGTGGCGTTGGGACGGCGCCGGCCGATTGATCTGCTTGAGCATGTCGCTGACCTCGCTGAGCTGCCCGTGCAGGACGTCCTCGTGCACCTGCAGCCGGCGCACCTGCTCCTGGCTGTTGAGATTCTGCTGGGTGAGCTGCTTGAGCGCCAGCATGCTGGTTTCCAGCAACTGCTTCTGCTCGCGGGTGTGCTGCACCAGCGGGGTCAGGGCGCCGTCGTTCCAGCGCAGCACCTGGGCATGGGCGCCTTCCTGCAGCGCCTGGACCTCCTGCGCGACGGTGGCGAAGAAGCGGCGACCCAGGGCGCTCTGCTCGGTGAGCAGGGTCTTGACCTGACGCTGCACCTCCTCGGTCTTGAGTTGCAGCTGGCGCAGCTCGCGGACATAGGGGCGGATGCGCAGTCGCGGCGCTTCCAGCGGATGCAGCGGATTCTCGACATTGTGTCGCTGGTAGACCGCGCCGAGCACCTTGTTGGCCCGGTCCGCCTCGTTGTCCAGGGCCAGCAGGTCATGCTCGACCACGCGAAAGAAGCGGGCGATGGACTGGTTGATGCCGACGGTGGTCAGGCTGGTGCGGAATTCCCGGCGGGCGGTGTCCAGATGGGCATCCAGCCGCTCCGGTGCGAGCAGGTCGGTCAGCAGCTTGCGCTGCCCGGCGAGCATGTTCTGGGTGGTGCGCAGATCCAGCAGGCGGCGGTGGTAGAGGTCGTATTCCTGGCGCGTGCGCGCAGTCTGCAACTCCAGGCCGGCACCGGGCAGTTCCTCGTCGGCCAGTTGCGCGTACTGGGCGCGAATGGCTTCCAGGCGCTGTTCGATGAGCGTGCGGCTGGCGCCCAGCAGGCCACTGGCCTGCTGCACGATGCGCTGCTGCAACAGGCGCTCGCGGGCGCCGACGATGCGTTCGGCGAGCAGCTGTTCGAGGCTGTCCAGCTGGCTGCGCGCGAGCAGTTCCAGATCGCCGCGGACCTTGCCCAGCAGCGCCTGCTTGGCCGACAGCGGCAGGATGTGCTCGGCCGGCAGCGCCAGTTGCCGGGCGCTGGCCTGGCGGACGTTTTCCAGGGACTGGGCGACATGGGCAACGCCGCCGAGGTCGTCCCAGAGACTGTCGATCTTGTTCATCACCGCGAACAGCCGCTCCGGGGCATCGCCCAGGGATGGCTTGACGCACTGCTCCCAGAGCGCGAGATCCGAGGCGGTCACGCCGGTGTCGGCACCGATCAGAAAGAGCACGGCCTGGGCGTGGGGCAGCAGCGACAGGGTCAGTTCCGGCTCGGCGCCGAGGGCGTTGAGACCGGGGGTGTCGAGGATGCGCAGGCCCTGGCGCAGCAGCGGATGGTCGATGCTGATCAGCGCGTGGCGCCAGGCCGGGATGCTGACCAGGCCGTCGCTGTCGAGTTGTTCCAGCTGCTCGGGATCGAAGCCCAGCTGCACGGCGGCGGCGGTTTCCACCTCGCGGGTCTCGGTGACCTTGGCCAGCAGGGCGGCCATGGCGTCCGGGTGGCGGTCGTCCAGGGCGAAGCGCTGCCAGGCCTCGGGCGTATTGCGCCAGGCGGTCAGGCTGCGTTCGTCCAGGCGGCTGTCGATGGGCAGCAGCTGCAGATAGGGACCGTCGGCCGCGGCGTCGAAGAAAATCTCGGTGGGGCACATGGTGGTGCGCCCGGCCTGGGACGGCAGCATGCGCTGACCGTAGTCGGCGAAGAAGAGGGCGTTGATCAGCTCGGTCTTGCCACGCGAGAACTCGCCGGCGAAGGCCAGCGTGATGCCGTCGGCCTGCAGTTCGCTCTGGCAGGTCGCCAGGGCGGCGTCCAGCGCGGGGGAGGCGAGACGATTACGCTGCAACCAGTCGCGGTAGCGGCCCAATTGGGTATCGAGTTCGGCTTTCCACGTGGCATAGGCATCGACGTGGCGGAACAGGCGTTCCATAGGGGACTTCCTTGACCTGAACAGCAAAGGCTGGACGGTGCCCCAGCGTCCAGCGGGACGTCAATGCCGCCTCCGCCACGACGCGGCAGGCGGTCGTGGCGGAGGCGCGAGTGGTGCGTCAGAGGAAGGGGGCGAGAATCTGCGGCATGCCGGTGGCCGCGGCCAGCTGGCCGATGACGAAGCGGTCCAGCAGATTGATCACGATGAAGGCGAAGATCGGCGACAGATCCAGGCCACCCAGGCTCGGCAGGATGCGGCGGAAGGGCGCCAGCAACGGCTCACAGATCTGGTTGACCAGTTCGGCGGCCGGATTGTGGGTCTGGGGCGCGACCCAGGAGAGGATGACGCTGACGATCAGGGCGAAGAAGAACACCTTGAGGAACAGCGACGCCACGCCCAGCAGGGCCCAGATCAGCAGGGCGGGGAACAGGCCGCCGATGCTGGCGCCGAGCAGCACCACCACGACCATCATCAGCGCCAGCTGGACCAGGATCGCCAGTACCAGGGCCGCCAGATCAACGCCGCCGAAGCCGGGGATGATGCGCCGTACCGGCTTGAGCAGCGGCTGGGTGGCGCGCACGGTGAATTGCGACAGCGGATTGTAGAAGTCGGCCCGCACCAGCTGCAGGATGAAGCGCAGCAGGATGATCAGCAGATAGAGACTGCCGAGGGTCTGGATGACATAGACGAGAGCTTGGGCGAAAGCGGACATGGATACTCCTTATCGATCCGGCAACTGGGCCAGTTCCGCAGCCCGGTCGGCCGCGGCGGTGAGGGCTTCTTCCACCAGGTCCGCGAAGGCCCCGGCTTGGAAGGTTTCGATGGCGCGTTCGGTGGTGCCCTTGGGGGACATCACCGAGCGGCGCAATTGTTCGGGACTACGGTCGCCCTGGCAGGCCATGGCGGCGGCGCCGCGGGCGGTGTGCAGGGTCAGCTGTTCGGCCACCGTGGCCGGCAGGCCGAGCTTGGTGCCGGCCTCGGTCATGGCTTCCATCAGTAGGAAGAAATAGGCCGGACCGCTGCCGGAGACGGCGGTGACCGCGTCCAGTTGCCGCTCTTCCTCGACCCAGAGGGCCAGGCCGACCGCGGCGAGGATCTCCTGGGCGCGGGCGCGCTGCTCGGCGGTGACCTGGTCGTTGGCGAACAGGCCGCTGGCACCCAGGCGCAGCTGCGAGGGCACGTTGGGCATGCAGCGCACCAGCGCACGCTGGCCCAGCCAGCGTGTCAGGCTGGCGCAGGTGATGCCGGCGGCGACCGAGACGATCAGCTGGTCCGGGCGCAGATGGGGCGCCAGCTCCTGGCAGACCTCGCTCATCACCTGGGGCTTCACCCCCAGCACTACCACGTCGGCGTCGGCGAGCACGGCGCTGTTGCTGGCCTCGACGCGGATGCCGTGCTCCCGGGCCAGGGCTTCGCGCTTGGCCGGGTTGCGATTGCTGGCGCTGAGCTGCCGGGCCGGCATGCCCTGGGCGAGCAGTCCGCCGATGATGGCGCCGGCCATGTTGCCGGCGCCGATGAAGGCGATGCGGGTGTCGTTCATCGAGACTTCCTAGGTTGAAGAGGCGGCGCCGTAGTCGCGGGCGCCAAAGAGGGCGGTACCGACGCGGACCCAGGTGGCACCCTCGGCGATGGCGGCTTCCAGATCCTGGCTCATGCCCATGGACAGGGTGTCCAGGTCCAGGTTCAGGGCTTCGTTCAAGGTACGCAGCCGGGCGAAGGCGGCGCGCTGGCTGGCCGGGTCCTCGGTGGGCTCGGGGATGGCCATCAGGCCACGCAGGCGCAGGTTGGGCAACTGGCTGACCGCGGCGGCCAGGGCCGGCAGGTCGTCGGGGTGGCAGCCGGACTTGCTGGCCTCGCCACTGACGTTGACCTGCAGGCAGATGTTCAGCGGCCCGCGCTCGGGCGGACGCTGTTCGGCCAGGCGCTGGGCGATCTTCAGGCGATCCACCGAATGCACCCAGTCGAAGTGGCAGGCGATGGCGCGGGTCTTGTTGGACTGGATGGGGCCGATGAAATGCCACACCAGTGGCAGGTCGGCCAGCGCCGGCTGCTTGTCCAGCGCCTCCTGCAGGTAGTTCTCGCCGAAGTCGCGCAGGCCCGCGGCGGCAGCCTCGCGCAAGGCGGCGGCGGGCTTGGTCTTGCTCACCGCCAGGAGGCCGACAGTCGCGGGATCGCGGCCTGCCGTCCGGCTGGCGGCGGCGATGCGTTCGAGTACGGTTGCGCTATTCTCGGCTATCGTGGACATTCAGCCCCTGCTTGCGTCGGCGCATCCGGCAGGCCTCGGCGTACCGGATGAGTGAGTGGCGGTGACCAGGTCAGACCGCCAGTGCTGCGCGGCATTCTACCTGCTTGCTCGACATCTGGGAGTCCCATGGATATCACCGAATTGCTGGCCTTTTCCGCGCGGCAAGGCGCCTCCGACCTGCACCTGTCCGCCGGCCTGCCGCCGATGATCCGCGTCGACGGCGACGTGCGCCGCATCAACCTGCCGGCCTTCGAGCACAAGCAGGTGCACGCGCTGATCTACGACATCATGAACGACAAGCAGCGCAAGGACTTCGAGGAATTCCTGGAGACCGACTTCTCCTTCGAGGTGCCGGGCGTGGCGCGCTTCCGGGTCAATGCCTTCAACCAGAATCGCGGCGCCGGCGCGGTGTTCCGGACCATCCCTTCCAAGGTGCTGAGCATGGAAGAGCTCGGCATGGGCGAGGTGTTCAAGAAGATCACCGACGTTCCGCGCGGGCTGGTGCTGGTGACCGGGCCGACCGGTTCGGGCAAGTCCACCACCCTGGCGGCCATGCTCGACTACCTCAACAACACCAAGTACCACCACATCCTCACCATTGAGGACCCCATCGAATTCGTCCACGAATCCAAGAAGTGCCTGGTCAACCAGCGCGAGGTGCACCGCGACACCCTGGGCTTCTCCGAGGCCCTGCGCTCGGCGCTCCGCGAGGACCCGGACATCATCCTGGTCGGCGAGCTGCGCGACCTGGAGACCATCCGCCTGGCGCTGACCGCCGCCGAGACCGGGCACCTGGTGTTCGGCACCCTGCACACCACCTCGGCGGCCAAGACCATCGACCGGGTGGTGGACGTCTTTCCGGCGGAAGAAAAATCCATGGTGCGCTCCATGCTGTCCGAATCCCTGCAGGCGGTGGTCTCCCAGACCCTGCTGAAGAAGGTCGGCGGCGGCCGGGTGGCGGCCCACGAGATCATGATCGGCACCCCGGCCATCCGTAACCTGATCCGCGAGGACAAGGTGGCGCAGATGTATTCCTCGATCCAGACCGGTGGCGGCCTGGGCATGCAGACCCTGGACATGTGCCTCAAGGCGCTCCTGGCCAAGGGGCTGATCAGCCGCGACGCGGCCCGCGAGAAGGCCAAGACGCCGGAGAACTTCTGATGGATTTCGACAGGTTCCTGCAGCTGATGGTGGACAAGGGGGCGTCCGACCTCTTCATCACCACCGGAGTGCCCCCTTCGATGAAGATCAACGGCCGCATGACGCCGGTCACCAAGGATTCGCTCACGCCGGATCAGTGCCGAGCCATCGTGCTGGGGGTGATGAACGACGAGCAGCGCCAGGAATTCCAGCAGAAGCGCGAGTGCAACTTCGCCATCAGCGCCCGCGGCATCGGCCGTTTCCGGGTCAGCGCCTTCTATCAGCGCAACCTGGTGGGCATGGTGCTGCGCCGCATCGAGGTGAACATCCCCACGGTCGAGCAGCTGCGCCTGCCGGAGATCATCAAGAAGCTGGCCATGACCAAGCGTGGCCTGGTGATCTTCGTCGGCGCCACCGGCACCGGCAAGTCCACCTCGCTGGCGGCCATGATCGGCCACCGCAACAAGAACTCGGCGGGGCACATCATCTCCATCGAGGACCCCATCGAATACATCCACCAGCACCAGGGTTGCATCGTCACCCAGCGCGAGGTGGGCATCGACACCGAGTCCTTCGAGGTGGCGCTGAAGAACACCCTGCGCCAGGCACCGGACGTCATCATGATCGGCGAGATCCGTAGCCGCGACACCATGGAGCACGCCCTGGCCTTCGCCGAGACCGGTCACCTGTGCCTGGCCACCCTGCACGCCAACAATGCCAACCAGGCGCTGGATCGCATCATCCACTTCTTCCCCGCCGATCGGCACGGCCAGACCTGGATGGACCTGTCGCTCAACCTCAAGGGCATCGTCGCTCAGCAGCTGGTACCCACCACCGACGGCCAGGGCCGCCGCGCGGTGATCGAGGTGCTGCTCAACACCCCGCTGGTAGCCGACCTGATCCGCAAGGGCGAGGTGCATGAACTCAAGGCGCTGATGAAGAAGTCCGGCGAACTGGGCATGCAGACCTTCGACCAGTCGCTCTACAGCCTCTATCGTGACGGTGAGATCAGCTACGAAGCGGCCCTGGCCCACGCCGATTCCGCCAACGACCTGCGGCTGATGATCAAGCTGGGGTCGGAGACGGATGCCGATCACCTCAATCAGACCACCCGTAATCTCTCGGTGGACATGGGCGACGATCCGCCCAAGCGCTTCCGCTAGACCTCCCCTTCGTTCTCCGCTGCCAGGGTCCGCGCCTCGCGCAGGGCTGCCACCAGGGCACGGCGCGCCTGTGCCTGCTGCTCGGCGTCCGGGGTGCGCAGGATGTAGGAGGGGTGATAGGTGGCAATGATCCAGCGCTCGTCCAGCCGCAGCGGTCGGCCCATGAATTGCGCCAGGCCCCGTGGCTTGCGTTCGAGCAGGGCTTCCAGGGCGGTCGAGCCCAGGGCCACCACCACGGTCGGCTGGATGTCGCGCAGTTCCTGCTCCAGCCAGTAGCGGCAGGGGGCGATCTCCGGTCCCGGGGTGACGTGCTTGCGTCTCCGGCCCTGGGGGATCCACTTGAAGTGCTTGACCGCGTTGGTGAGAAAGACCTCGCTGCGTTCGAGGCCGGCTTCGGCCAGCGCCGCCATCAGCACCTGCCCGGCCGGTCCGACGAAGGGGCGACCCGCCAGGTCTTCCTGATCACCGGGCTGCTCGCCCAGCAGCAGGATGCGCGCCGTGCGCGGGCCTTCGCCGGCCACCGGCTGGGTGGCCTTTTCCCACAGCTCGCAGCGGCGGCACTCGTCGAGGGTGGTAGGCAGCGGCCGTTCCGGCTGGGCGCGCTCGGCGGCGATCAGCACCTCACGGCCGCTCTGGCGGCCCACGGCCTCGGCCTGGGCCAGGCGCTGGGCGCCGGCTCGGGCCTCGCTGAGCAGCGCCGGGATCAGCGGTCCCTCCGGCAGATCCTTCCAGAAGCGCGCCGGCATGTTGCCCCTCAGGGTGCGCGGATTGGCCCGCGCCGGATTGAAGGTGCTGCGGTAATAGGCGCGCCAGAGTTCATCGCCGGCATTGCGGTCATCGTCTTCCGGCGTCTGCCGCGCCAGCTGCTGCAACTCGGCGGGGCAGGGCTCCACCAGTTGCAACGCCTCGCCATCCCAAAGCGCGGCGGCCTCGGGGGTCGCGATCAGCCAGCTGCTGTTACCCATGCGGTCGCAGAAATGTGGCGCCGCCAGGGCCAGGACGTCGTGGGCCGGCTGGTGCCAGGCCACCCAGGCCGGTGGCCCCGCGCTTTCCGCACGCGGCCGAAAACGCAGGAAGGCATGTACATGGTGGATCTCGCGGCGAATCGCCTTGACCCGGCGCTGCAATTCGCTGCCATCCTCGTCACCGGCCAGCATGGCCGCACGTTCCCCCCGCGCGACCCGCCAGAGCACCTGGTAGAGCAGTGCCCAGCGATCATCGCTGCGAAAGCAGGCAGCGTAGGTCAAGGCTTCTGCCAGTTGCGGCGGGATGCGCACGGTGCCGTTGGGTGGGGGAGCCACCGCCGCGACCGGTTCGTCGAACAGATCGCCCAGCCCGCGACTCTCCTGCCAGCTCACCTGGGCCGGGGCGATACCCGCCTGGAGCAACCGGCGCGCTTCCTTGCGCCAGCCGGCGAAGGTGCCGTCGAAGTCGACTCTCTGCATCTAGAGCAGGGCGAGCTGAGCGGGCGGTTCGGCGAGTTGCCGGCGCAGGTCGAGGGACTCGGCCAGGCGCGGTTGCGGGCGATAGTCCTGGGTGATGATGAAGGGCCGTGCCTTCTCCACGCTGCATTTCAGGCGGATCAGGTCGGCGTAGCGGATGCGCCGCTCGCGCCTGAGCTCCACCAGCCGCTTGGCCGAGAGCACGCCGATGCCGGGCACCCGGGCGATCAGCGCCTGGTCCGCCCGATTGAGATCCAGCGGGAAGATGGCCCGGTTATGCAGCGCCCAGGCCAGCTTGGGGTCCACGTCCAGCGGCAGCTGGCCATCTTCGGTAGGCAACTCCTCCGCCTGGAAGCCATAGCCACGCATGAGGAAGTCGGCCTGGTACAGGCGGTGCTCGCGCAGCAGCGGCGGCGGTTGCAGCGGCACCGTGCCCGGGCTTTCCGGAATGGGGCTGAAGGCCGAGTAGTAGACGCGCTTGAGGCGATAGGCGCCATAGAGCGTCTGGGCGGTGTCGAGGATGGTGCGGTCGTCGGTGGCATCGGCACCCACGATCATCTGGGTGCTCTGGCCGGCCGGCGCGAAACGCGGTGCCTTGGCTTCGGCCTCGGCTTCCTCCAGCCCCAGGCGGATGTTGCCCATGGTCTTGCGGATGCTGCTGCCGTTCTTTTCCGGCGCCAGCTTGATCAGGCTGCTCTCGGTGGGCAGCTCGATGTTCACCGACAGGCGATCGGCATAGAGACCCGCCTGGGCGATGATCTCGGGATCGGCATCGGGAATGGTCTTGAGGTGGATGTAGCCGCGGAACTGGTGCTGTTCGCGCAACAGCTGGGCCACCCGGGTCATCTGCTCCATGGTGTAGTTGGAGGAGCGGATGATGCCGGAGCTGAGGAACAGTCCGCTGATGACATTGCGCCGGTAGAAGTCGAGGGTCATCTGCACCACTTCCTCGGGCGTGAAGCGCGCCCGCGGCACGTTGCTGCTGCGACGATTGACGCAGTACTGGCAGTCGTACTGGCAAAAGTTGGTCAGCAGCACCTTAAGCAGCGCCACGCAGCGCCCATCGGGGGTGAAGCTGTGGCAGATGCCCATGCCATCGGTCGAGCCCAGGCCGTCCTTGCCCTTCGAGCTGCGTTTGGGCGCGCCGCTGCTGGCGCAGGACACGTCGTACTTGGCGGCATCGGCGAGAATGATCAGCTTGTCGGCGAGCTCCATCGAGATCTCCTGGACTGTGATTGCATACAGTATCCAGGAAGCGGAGCGTCGTTCAATGGCTTTGCGCCGGGCGGCGCCGAGTGGAGCGACACTCCGCCGGGCGGTAGCGACCCGGCGGAGCGAGGGGAGGGATCAGGACTTGCGGGTACGCTTGGTACGCGGCTTGTCCGCGACGGGATCGGTTTCCGCCGCCAGAGTGTTGGGCTGCTGCAGCACGCGCTTGGCCGACGCGAACCTCTTGGTCCAGTAGGGCTTGCTCAGGTGGTCGACGCGCACGCTCTCGCCACTGCGCGGGGCATGGACGAAACGATCGTTGCCCAGATAGATGGCGACGTGATCGATGCCGCTGCGCTGACCGGTCTTGAAGAACACCAGGTCGCCGGCCTTGAGATCGCCACGAGCGACCTTGGGGCCCTTGAGCTGGGACAGCTCACGGGAGGTACGCGGCAGCTTGACGTTGTGTACGTCGCGATAGACGTAGTTCACCAGGCCGCTGCAATCCAGGCCGTTCTGCGGATTGGTACCGCCGAAGCGATAGGGCGTACCGACCAGGTCCATGGCGCGGGTCGCGACCTGGGCACCGACATTGCGGGTGGCGGCCTGGGCGGTGGCCTGCTTACGGTGCAGGGCGCTGGTGGCGCGGGCGGCGTGCTTGGCGCGGGCGGCGGAGGCTGCCTGGGTAGGATCCACCTTCGCGACGCGGCGAGCGGCGGCCTTGGGCGCGGGAGCAGCGGAGGCGTGCCGGGCGGCGGTCTTGGGAGCTGAAGCGGCGGTGACATGCCGGGCTGCGACCTTGTGGACCGGAGCGGCAGTGCGCGCTGCAGAGTTCTCTTTCGCTTGCACCGCCGCTGGCAGTACAAGACAGGCGGAGAGCCATGTCAGAAGAAATAAACGCATTGTCGTAGGGGTGTCTGAAGATCGAAGCGAGGGATTCTATACCAACCCTGTGGATATTTTGTGCACCTCTCATCAAGAAATTATGTAATTTTTAGCGGAAAGTGAGGTCCCTTGAGCGCCAACCAGTGAGACTCCCTGGGCATTCATCCAGTTTTCGACATAAAGTCACGGTGAAGGTAAGGGTGTAGGTAAGGCGGGTCTTTTCCTTAAGTCGCGAGGTCGTAGGCATGCGGTATCAGGACACTCACAGCAAGGTCATGGGCTATCTGCTGTGGATCTTCGGTTTTCTCGGCGCCCATCGCTTCTACTATGGCAAGCCGGTCACCGGCACGATCTGGTTCTGCACCCTGGGCCTGCTGGGCATCGGCTGGCTGATCGATCTGTTCCTGATCCCGGCCATGGATCGCGAGGCGGATCTGCGCTTCCAGTCCGGCTCCCTCAACTACAGTCTCGGCTGGATCCTGCTGACCTTTCTCGGCATCTTCGGCGTCCACCGTCTCTACCTGGGCAAGTGGATCACCGCCATCCTCTATTTCTTTACGGCGGGTTTCTTCCTGCTGGGCGTGCTCTACGACTTCTGGACGCTCAACTCGCAGATCTCCGAAGAGAACCGCCGGCGGCTGGTGCGCTAGGTTCGGTTGAACGGCAAGAAGAAGGGGCTCCGCGGAGCCCCTTCTTCTATTCAGGCGTCACGCCGGTAGGTGGTGCGGCCACCTACCAGGGTGCGCTCGACGCGTCCCGCCAGGGTGAGGTCGCGGAAGGGGCAGTTGCGCCCGCGGGACAGCCAGGGCGTCGCGGCCTGGGCGGTCGGCTTCTGGGCGAACAGCACCAGGTCGGCTGGCAGGTCCTTGGCCAGACGGCCCGCGTCGAGGCGCAGGGCCCGGGCCGGACCATGGGTCAGGCGGGCCAGCAGGGTCGGCAGATCCAGCAGGCCGTCTTCCACCAGCGTCAGGGCCAGTGGCAGCAGCAGTTCGACACTGCTGATGCCCGGCTCGGTGGCGGCGAAGGGGGCCAGCTTGGCATCGGCCTCATGGGGCTGGTGGTGGCTGGAGATGGCACCGATCACGCCGTCGCACACCCCGGCTCTCAGGGCGTCGCGATCACGCGCGGTACGCAGCGGCGGCTTGACGTGGTAGAGGCTGGAAAAGCCCTGCAGCGCCTCGTCGGTGAGCAGCAGCTGGTAGAGCGCCACATCGGCGGTCACCGGCAGGCCACGGGCCTGGGCGGCGGCGATCATCTCCACCGCACGGGCACTGGTCAGCTGCCCGAAGTGGGCGCGTACGCCGCTCTGTTCCACCAGCAGCAGATCGCGGGACAGGGCGATGGTCTCCGCGGTCTCCGGGATCCCGGTGAGCCCCAGGAAACTGGCGGTGGGGCCTTCATGGGCGAGGCCGCCATGGGCCAGATCCGCGTCGAGGGCGGTAAAGACCACGGTGAGGTCGAAGGTGGCGGCATATTCCAGCGCGCGCCGCTGTACCCGTAGATTCTCGAAGGGCTGCAGGCCGTTGGTAAAGGCCACGCAACCGGCGTCGCGCAAGGCCATCAGCTCCGACAGCTGCTCGCCGGCCAGGCCCTTGGTCAGGGCGCCGATAGGGTAGACGCGGGCGTGATCGGCGGTGCGCGCCCGGTCGAGGATGAGTTCGGCTACCGCGGTGGTGTCCAGCACCGGACGGGTGGTGGGCGGGCAGCACAGGCTGGTGACGCCTCCGGCCGCGGCGGCGCGGGTTTCGCTGTCGACATTGCCCTTGCGGGTCAGGCCCGGTTCGCACAGGGCGACATCCAGGTCGACCAGGCCGGGGGCCAGGATCAGGCCGCTGGCGTCCAGCTGCTCGTCGGCCTGGAAGCCCTGGGGCGCTTCACCGAGGGCCAGGATGCGGCCCTGGTCGACATGGACATCGCCGATCTGGTCGAGACCGGTGGCCGGGTCGATCACCCGGGCATTGCGGATGCTCAGGCTCACTGCGCATTCTCCTGTAGCTGACGCTGGGCCGTCTGCCCGCTCATGGTCATCGACAGCACCGCCATGCGGACCGCGATGCCGTAGGTGACCTGGTTCAGGATGACCGATTGCTCGCCATCGGCGACCGCCGATTCGATCTCCACGCCGCGGTTGATCGGGCCGGGGTGCATGACGATGGCATCGGGCTTGGCGCGGGCCAGGCGCTGGCGGGTCAGGCCGAACAGCCGGTAGTACTCGCCCTCGCTGGGCAGCAGGCCGCCCTGCATGCGCTCGCGCTGCAGGCGCAGCATGATCACTACGTCCACCCCTTCCAGGCCCTCGGCCAGGTCGGTGCAGGTGCGCACGCCATAGAGCTCTTCGAGGCCGACCGGCAGCAGGGTGCGCGGCGCGACCACGCGGATGTCGCGGCAGCCCAGGGTGCGCAGCGCCAGCATGTCGGAGCGGGCGACCCGGGAGTGCAGGATGTCGCCGACGATGGCCACCGAGAGGTTGGCGAAGTCGCCCTTGTGGCGGCGGATGGTCAGCATGTCGAGCATGCCCTGGGTGGGGTGCGCATGGCGGCCGTCACCACCGTTGATGATGGCCACATCCGGGCAGACGTGCTCGGCGATGAAGTGGGCGGCGCCGGAATCGGCGTGGCGCACCACGAACATGTCGGCGGCCATGGCTTCCAGGTTGCGCAGGGTGTCGAACAGCGTCTCGCCCTTGCTGGTGGAAGAGGTGGAGACGTTGAGGGTGATGACGTCCGCCGACAGTCGCTTGGCGGCCAGTTCGAAGGTCGTGCGGGTGCGGGTCGAATTCTCGAAGAAGACGTTGCACACGGTCTTGCCGCGCAGCAGTGGCACCTTCTTCACCGCCCGGGCACCGACCTCCAGAAAGGAGTCGGCGGTATCGAGCAATTCGGTGAGGAGTTCGGCAGGCAGGTCGTCGAGTGACAGGAAATGGCGCAATTGGCCCTGGGCGTTGAGTTGCAGCGAGCGCGTAGCGTCGGTCATGGCAGCGAATCCAAGTCAGGCGGCGGGGACGTCGCGGTATTCGAGGGCGAGCGGCGAGGGGCCGGTCAGCTTGACGCGCTGGGTGGGGGCCAGGCTCAGGGTGGCGCCCACCACGTCGGGCTGGATCGGTAATTCGCGGGCATTGACGTCCAGCAGGCAGACCAGGGTCACACTGGCGGGACGGCCATAGTCGAAGAGTTCGTTGAGCGCCGCGCGCACGGTGCGACCGCTCATCAGCACATCGTCCACCAGCACCAGGTGGCGACCGTCGATCTCGAACGGCAGGGCCGAGGGGCGCACCTGCGGGTGCAGGCCCTTCTGGGTGAAGTCGTCGCGGTAGAAGGAGACGTCCAGGCTGCCCAGCGGGGTGTCCAGGCCGAGTTCGGCCAGCAGGGCCTCGGCGACCCAAAGGCCGCCGGTGTGGATGCCGACGAAGCCGGGATCGGTGATGCCACGGCGATCCAGCGACAGACGTAGGTCGGCGGCCAGCCGCGGCAGGAGCTCGGCGGGAGAGGGCAGGTGCATGGCTACTCCGATTGCGGGCGCGCGGCCCGTTCCAGTTGTTGGGTCAGCCAGCCTTCCAGGAGGAGGGCGGCGGCGAGGGCGTCCACCGGGCGTTCGCGATAACCGTCGCGCTGACCGCCCTGCAGGCGCTCGCCCTTGGCGGCATAGGTGGTGAGGCGCTCGTCATGGGTATGCACGGGCAGGCCGTAGCGCCCCTGCAGGCGGCGGGCGAAACGTTCGGCGCGCTCGCTCATCTCGCTGGGCGTGCCGTCCATGTTCAGTGGCAGACCGACCACCAGGGCGGTGGGACGCCACTCGTCCAGCAGGCGCTGGATCTGCTGCCAGTCGGGTACGCCGTTCTGCGCCTTGAGGGTGAGCAGTTCACGGGCCTGGCCGGTCACGGCCTGGCCGACGGCGACGCCGATCTGTCGGGTGCCGTAGTCGAAGCCCAGATAGAGACCGCTGGGCGCACTCATGCGTGACCCGCCTGGCGCGAGAGCAGGCGCAGGTCGACCCCCAGCAGGGCGGCGGCCGCGCCGAGGCGCTGCTCGCTCGGCGTCTCGAACAGCAGGGCGCTGGTGGCCGGGGTGGTGAGCCAGAGATTGGCGGCCAGTTCTTCTTCCAGTTGGCCGGGCCCCCAGCCGCTGTAGCCCAGGGTGATCAGGTGGCGAGTCGGGCCGTTGCCGTCGGAGAGGGCGAAGAGCACGTCCGGCGAGGTGGTCAGGCTGAGGGCTTTGAGTTCCAGGGTGTTCTGGAACACCGGGCCGGCGTCGTGCAGCACGAAGCCGCGATCGGTCTGTACCGGGCCGCCGGCATAGAGCTCGACCCGGGCATCTTCCTGGGTGGCCGGTATCTCGGGACGCAGCTGTTCGAGCAGGTCGTCCAGGTGCAGGCCATTGGGGCGGTTGATCACCAGGCCCATGGCGCCATCCGGACCGTGGTCGACGAGGTAGATCACCGTCTCGGCGAAATTGGGATCGTCCATCTGCGGCATGGCGATCAGGAGCTGGTGCTGTAGGGTGGTGCTGGAGGTCGGCTTCATGACCGGCAAGTTTCCCGGTTGCGCGGTCCGGCTTCAAGTCCAACGGCGTCCCGGACTATTGACTGGACAGGCGGTCGCCACGCTCGAAGCGCCAGGTGCGGATGATCTCCAGCCGGTCGATGTCGGCCAGGTCGCCGCTGAAGGGGGCGAAGGGCGCCGCCAGCCGGACGATGCGCAGCGCCGCCTGATCGAGTACCGGGCGTCCCGAGGATTCCAGAACCTGGACCTCGTAGAGCGAGCCGTCCTTGTTGATGGCCACCAGCAGACGCAGGCTGCCGTAGAGCCGGTCGCGCTTGGCCTGCTCGGGGTAGTTGAGATTGCCGATGCGTTCGATCTTGCGCCGCCATTCTTCCTTGTAGCGGGCGCCCTTGTCCTTTTGCGTCGAGGCGGCGTTGATCCGCCAGATCTTCGGCCGCTTGGCATATTGCTGGCGCTCCTCGGCGAGTTGGGCTTCCAGGCTGGCGAGTTCGGCGGCCTGGCTGTCGGACTCGGGGCTGGGCGCATCGCGCTGCTCCCGCTCCGGCGTTTCGCGACTGGGTTCGGCCTTGGTGGGGCGCGCGGCGCGGGTGGTCACCGCGGCCTTGGGCGCCTGGGCGCGATCCGCCGCCGGCGGGCGAGCCGGGGGCGCGGCCTGGCGGATCTCGCTGTCGTGGAAGGGCGCCTGCACCGGGGTGCTCGGCGCTGCCGCCTTGTCCAGCGTACCGCTGCCCTGCTGGTTTTCCTGGGCGAGGAAGTCGGCCTGCTTGGGTGCCTCGTCGCTCTTGAAGCTGGCCAGCGTCACCTCCAGGGTGCGACTGATCTGGGTAGGCTCGGGCAGCGAGAAGCCGACGCCGAGAATCAGCACGACGTGCAGCAGGGTCGCGATGAGCAGCGTGAAGCCCAGGCGGTCGGCGGGACGAACCTGGGCGGCGGGGGAGGAGGCGGTGCTGGGCATTGACTGGGTCGGCAAGGGCAGAGGACGCGCGGCAGGGCTGGCGCCAGTCTGCGGATTGTGTCCGCGGTTGTCCATGCCGCCGCGGGCGGCATGGAGGCGCGCCTCAGCCCGCGCGTTGCTGCGCGATCACTTCCATCAGACGCTCGGCGATGCGGGTGTCGTAGGCCGCATCGATCTCGCGGATGCAGGTCGGGCTGGTGACGTTGATCTCGGTCAGGTGCTCGCCGATCACGTCCAGACCGACGAAGAGCAGGCCGCGCCTGCGCAATTCCGGGCCCACCGTCGCGGCGATCTCGCGATCCCGTGCCGACAGCGGCTGGGCGACGCCGCGGCCACCGGCGGCCAGGTTGCCGCGGGTCTCGCCCTGGGCCGGAATGCGCGCCAGGCAATAGTCCACGGGTACGCCGTCGATCATCAGGATGCGCTTGTCACCGTCCTTGATGCCGGGCAGATAGCGCTGGGCGATGATCTGCTGGGTACCGTGGGCGGTCAGGGTCTCGAGGATCACCGAGAGGTTGGGATCGCCTTCGCGGTGACGGAACACCGAGCTGCCGCCCATGCCGTCCAGCGGCTTGAGGATGACGTCGCCGTGGGTGCGGGCGAATTCGCGGATGATGTCGGCGCGACGGCTGACCAGGGTCGGCGGCGCCAGCTCGGGAAACAGGGTGGCGAAGAACTTCTCGTTGCAGTCGCGCAGGCTGGCGGGACGGTTGACCACCAGGGTGCCGCCACGCTCGGCCTGCTCCAGCAGGTAGGTGGCATAGACGAATTCGTTGTCGAAGGGCGGATCCTTGCGCATCAGGATCACGTCCAGCTCGCGCAGGGGCAGGTCGACGTCTTCGCCAAAGGCGAACCACCGCTCCGGATCCTGGAACACGTCCAGCTGCCGGCCACGGCCGCGGGCCTCGCCATCGACCTGGTACAGGTCCTGCATCTCGAAATAGTGCAGGCTCCAGCCGCGCGCCTTGGCCGCCCACAGCATGGCCATGGAGCTGTCCTTCTTATAGGAGATGCGTTCGATGGGATCCATGACGATCCCCAGACGGATGCTCATTGACGCTAGACCTCGGTTCTACGTGGGCGAGGCGTCAGGATAGCCCTTCGATCCCCTTCAGTGCCAATGCTTGCGCGATCGTCGTGGCGGGCGGGCCGGTGGTCCGCCACCAGGGGATCTGCGTGGTACGTCACGGTATTGTGTGCTACAAAGAGGCGCCGCCAAAGTGCCCGGATCGACATCATTCACGTTGCATCGACGATGAGCTGGTAGCTTGAACATGGAACAGTATTCGGAAGGGCTGAAGGTCATGGTGATCGACGACTCGAAGACGATTCGTCGGACCGCCGAGACCCTGCTCAAGAAAGTTGGCTGCGAGGTCATCACTGCCATCGATGGATTCGATGCGCTCGCCAAGATCGCCGATAGTCATCCCCACATCATCTTCGTGGACATCATGATGCCGCGACTGGATGGCTATCAGACCTGCGCGCTGATCAAGAACAACAGCGCCTTCCGCGCGACGCCCGTCATCATGCTCTCCTCCCGTGACGGACTCTTCGACAAGGCCAAGGGCCGCATCGTCGGCTCTGACCAGTACCTCACCAAACCCTTCAGCAAAGAAGAGCTGATCGGTGCGATCAAGACCCACGTCCCCAGTTTCACTCCGCTCGAACAAGCGTCCTGAGTGTCCTGAGGCGGGCGATTCTATCTAGTAGGAAATTTTCATGGCTCGAATTCTGATCGTCGACGACTCTCCCACCGAGATGTACAAGCTCACCGCCATGCTGGAAAAGCATGGTCATCAGGTGCTCAAGGCCGAGAACGGCGCCGACGGCGTCGCCCTGGCCCGCCAGGAGAAGCCGGACGCGGTCCTGATGGATATCGTCATGCCCGGCCTCAACGGCTTCCAGGCGACCCGGCAGCTGACCAAGGATGCCGAGACCAGCCATATTCCGGTGGTTATCGTCACCACCAAGGACCAGGAAACTGACAAGGTCTGGGGCAAGCGCCAGGGCGCCAAGGACTACCTCACCAAGCCCATCGACGAAGACACCCTGCTGCGCACCCTGGCGGGTGTCCTGCAAGGCTGAGGTCTTTCGTCCGTTTCTCGCGGCAGCGCCCCACTGGGCAGGGAATCCTATGAGCGACGCCACCACGCCCTACGAGCTCTTGCGCCTGATCGATCTGCGCTGCCGCGAGCGGGCAGCCGGTCTGCCGGCGCAACAGGAAAACCAGCGCAGCTGGAGTGGCATCGGTTTTCGCCTCGGTGAATTGCGCTTCGTGATTCCCATGGGCGAGGTCAGCGAGATCCTGCCGGAGCCGCGTTTCACCGCCTTGCCCGGCGTCAAGCCATGGCTCAAGGGCGTGGCCAACGTGCGCGGTCGCCTGCTGCCGATCGCCGACCTGGGGCAATTCCTCGGCGTGAAGATCCAGGCCCTGCGCAAACAGCGGCGGATCCTGATCGTCGACCATGGCGACCTCTTCGTCGGATTGGCGGTTGACGAAGTCCTGGGGATGCAGCATTTCGACATCGAGGCCTATCGCGAGCACGCCGACAGCGTGCCGTCGGGCCTGCACTTCTTTCTGGAAGGGGTCTTCCAACGCGACGTGCCCTGGCTGGTCTGCAGCCCGCGCGCCTTGGTCGAGCATCCCGAGTTCATGGACGTCGCGGCCTAGGTCGCCAGACGTCCGGACGCTGCAAGGCGGATCGGGGTCGGGATGGCAGGAGCCGTCGCCGACGGGTGGGGGTAGGGCACCGAGCACCGGCTTCAAGCGAACCGGTCCGGCGTCCGACAAGGATAGAACTAAAGGAACCAAGGTCCAGGCGGGGGCCGCTGATGAACAAACTCAATACCGGGAAACTCAACGCGTGGGTCGCGGGCATGTTCGTGGTGCTGATCGTCGCGATCGTGCTGCTGTTCGCCAACTTCGCGTACCTGGGCACCCAGACCAACTACGACAACCAGTACCAGGGCCAGGCCACCGAGCTGCGCATCCTCTCGCAGCAGCTGGCCAAGAGCGCCAGTGAGGCCGCCACCGGCAAGGCCGAGGCCTTCAAGGACCTGCGTCAGGCCCGTGCCGAGTTCGAGCGCCGCCTGAACATCCTGCGCAGCGGTGACCCGCAGACCGGCCTGCCGCCTTCGCCGGCGATCCTCGGCCCGCGCCTGGATACCCTGGAATCCCAGTGGGATACCCAGCGCAAGCAGGTCGACACCATGCTCGGCAGCGAGCAGACCGTACTGTCCCTGCACCAGCTGTCCGGCGCCTTGGCCGACACCATTCCCCAGTTGCAGGTCGAGAACGAAGAGATCGTCGACATCCTGATCGAGCGCGGCGCGCCCGCCAGTCAGGTGGTGGTGGCCCAGCGTCAGGCGCTGCTCGCCGAGCGGATCCTCGGTGCCATCAACAAGATCCTCACCGGCGACGAAGCCGCCGTGCAGGCCGCCGACAGCTTTGGCCGCGACGCCAGCCTGTTCGGCCGGGTGCTCAAGGCCATGCGCGAAGGCAATGCCTCCATGGGCATCGCCAAGATCACCGACCCCGAGGCGGTGGGCCGACTCAACGAAGCCAACAAGCTGTTCGAATTCGTCTCCGGCAACGTCGACGAGATTCTCGCCACCTCGCCCGAGCTGCTGCAGATCCGTTCCGCCGTGGGCCTGATCTATCGCGGCTCCCAGGCGCTGCTCGGTTCCGCCTCCGACCTCAGTGGCAGCTATGCCTCCCTGGCCCAGAGTCGCAAGATCAACACCGTGGGCAGCTATCTGCTGGTGTTCATCGCCCTCGGCGCGATCCTCTGCATCGGCTATATCCTGGTCCGCGACACCCGCCGCCGCCTGGCCGAGACCGACGAGAAGAACCAGCGCAACCAGACCGCCATTCTGCGCCTGCTGGACGAGATCGCCGACCTGGCCGACGGTGACCTGACCGTGCAGGCCACGGTGACCGAAGACTTCACCGGCGCCATCGCCGACTCCATCAACTACTCCATCGACCAGCTGCGCGAACTGGTGGAAACCATCAACCAGACCGCCGTCCAGGTGGCCGCCGCCGCCCAGGAGTCCCAGGACACCGCCACGGTGCTGGCCGAGGCCTCGGAACACCAGGCCCAGGAAATCGCCGGGGCTTCCGCGGCGATCAACGAGATGGCCGTGTCCATCGACCAGGTATCCACCAACGCCTCCGAATCCACCGCGGTGGCGGAGCGCTCCGTGGCCATCGCCAACAAGGGCAACCAGGTGGTGCACAACACCATCATCGGCATGGACAGCATTCGCGAGCAGATCCAGGACACCGCCAAGCGGATCAAGCGCCTGGGCGAATCGTCCCAGGAGATCGGTGACATCGTCGGCCTGATCAACGACATCGCCGACCAGACCAACATCCTGGCCCTGAACGCCGCCATCCAGGCCTCCATGGCCGGTGACGCCGGCCGCGGCTTCGCCGTGGTCGCCGACGAGGTCCAGCGCCTCGCCGAGCGTTCCTCGGGAGCCACCAAGCAGATCGAGGCCCTGGTCAAGGCGATCCAGACCGACACCAACGAAGCGGTCATCTCCATGGAGCAGACCACCTCGGAAGTGGTGCGCGGGGCCGCCCTGGCCCAGGACGCCGGTGTGGCCCTGGAAGAGATCGAGAAGGTTTCCCAGAGCCTGGCCGGGCTGATCCAGAACATCTCCAACGCCGCGCGCCAGCAGTCCTCGTCCGCCAGCCACATCTCCAGCACCATGAACGTGATTCAGGAGATCACATCGCAGACCTCGACCGGTACCACCGCCACCGCGCGCAGCATCGGCGAGCTGGCCAAGCTGGCCAGCGAGATGCGGCGCTCGGTCTCGGGCTTCAATCTGCCGAACGAGCAGCCGCTGGGCTGAACACAGCGGCCACATCGCGGTGTGGCGAGGGGGAGACGGCGTGGGGGAGTCGAGTTGGGCGTTGCGCCGTGCTCCCGAGCTGCCGGATGCAGACTTCGAGCGTTGGCGACAGCTGCTGGAAACCCGCGCCGGCATGGTGCTGGACGACCGCCAGCGCAGCTTTCTGCAGATCCAGCTGGCCGCGCGCATGCGCGAACTGGCGATCGCGGACTACGACAGCTACTACCAGGTCGTCTGTGCAGGCATCGGCGGGCGCATCGAATGGGTCCGGCTGCTCGATCGACTGACCATCCAGGCCACCCGCTTCTTTCGCCATCCGCCGTCCTTCGCACTGCTGGAAACCTATGTGAACGAGTTCGCCAAGACCGCCGAGGGCGACAGCCTGACCCTCTGGAGCCTGGGGTGTGCCAGTGGCGAGGAAGCCTTTTCGATGGCCATCAGCACCGCCGAAGTGCTCACGCGGCAGGCGCGCCCGCTGACGTTCGCCCTGACCGGTACCGACATCAGCAGCGAAGCCCTGCGCCAGGCGCGGCAGGGTACCTACAGCCTGCAGCGGCTGGCCGGGGTGCCGGCCGCCCTGCGCGAGCGGTATTTTCGTCCCCGCGGCGACGGCAACTTCGACGTTGCCGCCGGGTTGGCGGAGCGACTGTGCTTTGCGCGGCTCAATGTGCTGGAACTGGGCCAGGCCCCCTTGCAGGGGCTCAACGTCATTTTTTGTCAGAACTTGCTGATTTATTTCCGCCGCTGGCTGCGTCGAGACCTGCTCAACCAGCTGGTCCAGCGGCTTGCACCGGGTGGGCTCTTGGTCCTGGGTGTCGGTGAGGTGAGCAATTGGAGCCACCCGCAACTGACACCCGTCGATCATCCCGAAGTCCTGGCGTTCACCCGCCAGCTGGCCCCCCCGGCATGACAGGAGCCGAGATGATCGATCGACACGACTACGTAGCTCTCGAGTGGGTCAAGGGCGAGATCGCCGAAACCTTGCAGCAGGCCCGCAAGGCGCTCGAGGCGTTCGTCGACAATCCGCACGACCGTAGCCGCCTGGGTTTCTGCCGGACCTATGTGCATCAGGTCTACGGCACCTTGCAGATGGTGGAGTTCTACGGCGCCGCGCTGCTCGCCGAGGAGATGGAGCTGCTGTTGCAGGCTCTTCACGAAGAGCGGGTGAACAGCTCCGACGAGGCGCTGGAAGTGCTGATGCAGGCCATCCTGCAGGTACCGCCCTATCTGGATCGGGTCCTCGAGGCCCGTCGCGATCTGCCTCTGGCCATCCTGCCGCTGCTCAACGACCTGCGTTCGGCGCGCGGCGAGAAGCTGCTCTCCGAGACCAGCCTGTTCTCGCCGGATCTCTCCGCCACGCCGCTGTCGCTGAGCGACGCCGAACTGGCCGATCGCGCCGCGCCGGACTGGCTGCCGCGCCTGCGCAAGTTGCGCCAGGCGCTGCAGGGCGCTCAGGTCGGACTGTTCCGCGACCGCGATGTCCAGCTGCACCTGGATTACCTGCTGCGGGTCTTCGAGCGCCTGGACCAGCTCTGCGCCGGTTCGCCCTTCGGCGCGCTCTGGCCGGTGGCGGCAGGCCTCACCGAGTTGCTGCAGGCCGGCGAGCTGGACAACAGCAGTTCGATCCGCGGCCTGTTGCGGCAACTGGATCGCGAACTCAAGCGGCTCATCAGCGATGGGGTGACCACCCTCAACCAGCCGGCACCGGCCGATCTGCTGAAGAATCTGCTGTTCTACCTGGCCAAGGCGCCGGTGCAGAGTCCGCGCATCGCCGCGCTCAAGGCGCACTATCGCCTCGATGAGGCCCTGCCGGATGCCGAGCTGGTGGGCTTCGAGCGCTCGCGCATCGTCGGTCCGGATCGCGAAGCCATGCGCTCGGTGGTGACCGCGCTGTGCGAAGAGCTGGTGCAGATCAAGGACAGCCTGGACCTTTTCGTGCGCAGCGATCGCCAGCAGCCCGCCAGCCTGCGTGGCCTGCTGGCCCCGCTCAAGCAGATCGCCGATACCCTGGCGGTGCTGGGCTTCGGTCAGCCGCGCAAGGTGGTGCTCGAACAGCACGAAGCCGTCGCCGAACTGGCCGAGGGCGTGCGCGAGGCCAGCGACGCCGCCCTGATGGATATTGCCGGGGCGCTGCTCTATGTCGAAGCCACCCTGGCCGGCATGGTCAGCGGCAACGAGGTGGGCGATGCCGAAGAGAGCCGGCTGCCCACCACCGACATCGATCAGTTGCACCGGGTGGTGGTGCGCGAGGCGCGCAATGGCCTGGAGCAATCCAAGGACGCCATCATCGAGTTCATCGCCTCCCAGTGGAACCATGTCCACCTGGAATCGGTGCCCCTGTTGCTGACCCAGGTCCGTGGCGGCCTGGCGATGATCCCGCTGGAACGGGCCGCGGCCCAGGTGCAGGCGGCCAACGACTACATCTGCCAGCAACTGCTGGGCAAGCAGGCCGTGCCGGACTGGCAGAGCCTGGACACCCTGGCCGACGCCATCACCAGCGTCGAGTACTACCTGGAACGCCTGGCGGAAGATCCCTCCACGCCCCACGACATGATCCTCGACATCGCCGACGAGAGTCTCATCGCCCTCGGCTATCCGCCCAGGGCGGCTGGCGACGGCGAGGCGGCGGCAGCGCCCCTGGCCTCCAGCGAGATCGCGCCGGCCCGGGATCTGCCGGAAGACCAGCCCCTGGTTGCGGAGCCGATGGCCGAAGAGGTGCTGGAACTCATCGCCCTGCCGGTCGAGGAGCCTGTAGCGGCTGGCGAAGCTGCCCCCGACGAACTCGAGCCAATCGCAGCGGAAGCGCCGCTGACCGCCGATCTTCTGGACGCAGACGCAGACGCAGACGCAGACGCCGAGGGGGCGGATGACGAGCCGCTTGGCGAGACCGCGCCCGCGCACGAGGAACCCCGGGAGCTGCCGGCCGACAGCGAGGCGGACAGCCTGTCGCTGGCGACCGCCGATGCCGATGCGATCGCCGAGGTCTTGGCCGCGCCGGTCAATCCCATCAATCCTCCGGCGGCGCAGGTGCCGCAAGCGCTGCTGCCACCCGCGGCCGACGCCGAGCCGGTCGAGGACGAACTGCGCGAGGTCTTTATCGAAGAGGCCGGCGAGGTCCAGGCGGAGCTGGAACGCTGGCTGCCGATCTGGGAGGCCGAACCCGAGCAGCGCACCGCGCTGAGTGAATTGCGGCGCAATTTTCACACCCTCAAGGGCAGTGGCCGCATGGTCCAGGCACTGGTCATCGGCGAATTGGCCTGGGCCCTGGAAAATCTCTTCAATCGCCGCCTGGACCACAGCGTCGCCCACAGCGCCGCCCTGCAGACGGTGGTCGAGCAGACCTGCGCCCTGCTGCCGGAGCTGGTCGAGGAGTACGCCGAGAATCGGCAGCGGCAGCGCGACGACGTCGACTGGTTGGCCCACGCCGCTCATGCGTTAGCCCGTAACGAAGCCTTGCCCGAGCGTACCCCACCGGGCAGCACAGCCGCCTCCGCGCCGGCGACGCCCCCCGAAGCGGAGGGGCTTGAGCCTGAGGTTGCGGCACCCGTCGCCGCCGAAGCCGATACCCAGCTGCTGGATATCTTCCGCACCGAGGCCCAGGCGCACCTGGAAACCGTGCGCCGCTTTCTCGAGCAGTCCGAAGCCGGCAGTGCCCAGCCGGTCTCCGACAATCTGCTGCGTGCCCTGCACACCCTCAAGGGCAGTGCCCATATGGCAGGCAGCTCGCCGATGGCCGAACTGGCATCCGCCCTGGAACGGCTGGCCAAGGAATACAAGCTCGCCCATGTCGCCTTCGCCGAATCCGAGTGCGCCTTGCTGGCCCGGGGTGCCGAGTTGCTGGAGCGGCGACTGGGCGAACTCGACGAAGGGGCGCTGGCAACGCCGCTGGCAGGCGCGCCGGAAGTCATCTCGTCCTGCGAAGCGCTGCTGGAGGAGCTGGATCCCCAGTTGCCGCTGCCCGAGGCGCCGCTGCCGGAGCAGCGTGACATCCTGCGGCTGACCGATTTCCTGATGCCGGGAATGGACCTGCTGCTGGAGGCCGATGAGCGCCTGCATGCCTGGCGGACCGGTGGTGACCAGGCGGCCTGCCCGGATCTGCTGGCCGAGCGCCTGAATACCTTTGCCGATGGGGCCGCCCGGGTTGGACTGGCCGATGTCGAGCAACTTGCTGAAGCGCTGCAGGTGGTCTATGCCGCCGCGGCGAGCGGTTCGCTGCCCGCCGACGACGCCTTCTTCCGCGAAACGGCAGAGGCCCAGGAAGCCCTGATCAGCATGCTCAACCAGCTGGCCGGTGGCATGCGGGCCACGCCGAGCGAGGAGCGGATCCAGGGCCTGCGCGGCCTGCTGGCCGGCATTCTCGCCGGGTTGCCCATGGCGGCCACCACCCTGCTGGCCGAGCCCGAACCCGAAGACCTCTTCGATCCGGCAACGGCCACGCCGGTCGCACCCGAGCTGGCGCTGGACGTCGAACTGCCCGCCGAAGCCGAAGCCGAAGCCGAAGCCGAAGCCGAAGCCGAAGCCGAGCCTGATCTGGAGTCGCCGGAGCCGTCGGAAGAGCCGCTGCCGCCGTTGGTGGACAGCGAGCCGGCGGATGCCGTCGCGGTCGAGCCCGAGCCGGTCGATCCGGAGATGCAGCTGATCTTCCTCGAGGAAGCCCAGGACCTGCTGGACAGCGCCGACCGGGCACTGAAGCGTTGGCTGGTGGAGCCGCAGCAGCGCTTCCACCTCGGCACCCTGCAGCGCGATCTGCATACCCTCAAGGGCGGCGCCCATCTCGCCGGGGTGATGCCGGTCGCGCATCTGGCGACGGAGCTGGACGCCATCTATGAAGGCCTGCTCGATGGCCGTCTCGCCGGTGGCGCCGAACTGGCCAACCCCCTGCGTGACGCCCATGGCTGCCTTGCCGCGCAGCTCGAAGAGCTGGCGGCGGGTGACCCGGTGAGTGAGCACGCCGAGCAGGTGGAGCGCCTGCAGCGCATCCGTACCGGTCAGCTCGATGAACGGCCGGGGTCGGACGCCGCCGGGTCTGCCCCGAGTGAGCCCGAGCTCGGCGAAGCTATCGCGGACCAGCCGACGGATGCCGAGTCGCCGCTGTGGGCGCCGCCGCCCCTGGCCGCCGCGCCGGAGGCGGACGAGGGGCCCGACGCCGAGTTGCTGGCCATCTACATCGAAGAGAGTCGCGACCTGCTCGACAGCATGGCGACCTCGCTGCGCGCCTGGGAAGCCGAACCGCACAACAGTCTCGAACTGGAGTCCCTGCTGCGCGACCTGCACACTCTCAAGGGCGGTGCGCGTCTGGCCGAGGTGGATGCCATCGGCGATCTGGCCCATGCACTGGAGGCCTTCTACGAGGGTCTGGCGCGGGGAAGGATCAAGCCCGGTGCCGACCTGGGCAGCCTGCTGCAGCGCTGCCACGACCGCCTGCACGAGCAACTCGAAGTCCTGGCCCAGGGGCAGGCCCCGGCGCCGGCCGCCGACCTGGTCGAGGCCTTGCGTGACTACCGCGGCGAGCCGCTGACGGCCGGCGTGACGGCCGCGCCCGTGGTCGCCGCACCGGTCTTCGACGCCGACACCGACGCGGAAATCCTCGAAATCTTCATGGAGGAAGCCCAGGACCTGCTGGTCAGCATGGACGAGGCCCTCGCGGACTGGCCGGCCGCGCCCGACGTGGCGGTGGACGAGTTGCTGCGCTGCCTACATACCCTCAAGGGGGGTGCGCGCCTGGCCGGTCTGCACGGCCTGGGTGAGCAGGCCCATGAACTGGAACAGCAACTGGCGGAATTGCGCTCGCTCGCCGTGGGGTTGAGCGAGGGCGACCGCGAGCGGGTACGCGCCCTGGCGACCCAGGGGGTCGACGGACTGCAGCTGGCGGTGGCTCAGCTGGCACTGCCGGCCGCCGCCCCGGAGCATACGCCCCCGGTGCCGGTCGAGCCGGCCGAAGCCGAAGCCGCTATCGCGCCTGAGCGGCCAGCGGCCGCGGACCTGGCCGGGGAGAGCGAGACGCCAGGCCCGGACGCCGGGTCCGTCGTCGCGAGCCCGCTCGCCATATCGCCTGAGCAGGACATCGCGGCACCCGTCATGGTGGCGGCCGAGACGCCAGCGACGGTGGTTGCGCCGCTGCCCTTCGTGCAGCGCCTCCAGCAGGTTCGTCAGCAGGCGGCGCAGCGACGTTCCTCCCAGGAACTGGTGCGGGTGCCGGCCGCGTTGCTGGAGCAGCTGGTCAACCTGGCCGGCGAGACCTCGATCTTCCGCGGTCGCGTCGAACAGCAGGTCAGCGACATCGGTACCACCCTCGGCGAGATGGAAGCCACCATCGAGCGGGTCCGCGATCAGCTGCGCCGGCTGGATACCGAGACCCAGGCGCAGATCATCAGTCGCCACCACGAAGACGTGGATCGCGCCGGCTACGAGGATTTCGACCCCCTGGAGCTGGATCGCTATTCCCAGCTGCAGCAGCTGTCCCGGGCGCTGTTCGAATCGGCTTCCGACCTCCTGGATCTGAAGAACACCCTAGGCCAGCGCAATCGCGATGCCGAGACCCTGCTGCTACAGCAGGCGCGGGTCAACACCGAGTTGCAGGAAAGCCTCATGCAGACCCGCATGGTGCCTTTCGAGCGCATGGTGCCGCGGCTGCACCGGGTGGTACGCCAGGTCAGCGCCGAACTGGACAAGCCGATCGAGCTGCGGGTCGGCAACGCCGAAGGCGAGCTGGACCGCACGGTGCTGGAGCGGATCATTCCGCCGCTGGAGCACATGCTGCGCAACGCCATCGACCACGGGGTCGAGGACGCCGCCGGGCGCCAGCGCGCCGGCAAGCCGGCCGAGGGCGTGATCAGCCTGGATCTGCGCCGCGAAGGCGGCGACATCATCCTGACCCTGGCCGATGACGGCCGTGGCATCGACCTGGCCGCGGTGCGCCGCAAGGCCATCGAGCGCGGCCTGATGGCGGAAGACGCGCAACTCACCGATCAGGAGCTGCTGCAATTCATCCTCGAATCCGGCTTCTCCACGGCGCCGACCGTCACCCAGATTTCCGGGCGTGGCGTGGGCATGGACGTGGTGCACCAGGAGGTGAAGCAACTCGGCGGCAACATGGACATCCACAGCGTGGCGGGCGAGGGGACGCGCTTCACCATCCGCCTGCCGTTCACCGTGTCGGTGAACCGCGCGCTGATGGTGCATGCCGGCGATGACCTCTATGCCGTGCCGCTGAACACCATCGAGGGCATCGTGCGGGTGACCGCGGCCGATCTCGAGCGCTATTACCGCCCGGGGGCGACGACCTTCGAATATGGCGGCCAGCACTATGACCTGCGCTACCTGGGGCATCTGCTCAACAACGGCCAGCAGCCCAAGCTGAGCGGCCAGAGTCTGCCGCTGCCGGTGGTGCTGGTGCGTTCCGCCGAATACGCGGTGGCCGTGCAGGTGGATGCGGTGGCCGGCTCGCGGGAGATCGTGGTGAAGAGCCTCGGTCCGCAATTCGCCGGGGTACCGGGTCTGTCCGGTGCCACCCTGCTGGGGGACGGGCGCGTGGTGGTGATTCTCGACCTCCTGGCGATGATCCGCAGCCAGGGCGCCAGCGGCGAAGAGCTCGCCCGCCTGGCGCAGGGCCCGGCCACGGTGGCCGAGGTCACCCGGCCGGCGCTGGTCATGGTGGTGGACGATTCGGTCACGGTGCGCAAGGTCACCAGCCGCCTGCTGGAACGCCACGGCATGGAGGTCTTCACCGCCAAGGACGGGGTGGATGCCATCGCCCAGTTGCAGGAGCGGCAGCCGGACATCCTGCTGCTGGACATCGAGATGCCACGCATGGACGGCTTCGAGGTGGCGACCCTGGTGCGCCATGACGCGCGCCTCAAGGACCTGCCGATCGTGATGATCACCTCCCGGACCGGGGAAAAGCACCGCGAGCGGGCGCTGAGCCTGGGCGTGAACGAATACCTGGGCAAGCCCTACCAGGAAAGCGAACTCCTGGCCCACATCCATCGGTTGGTCAGGCAAGATGACTGAGATGCACACCGCCCGCGTCGCCATCCTGGCCGACAGTCCGCTGCAGCGCCACGTGCTGCAGCAGGTGCTGGCCGACAATGGCTATCACGTCGTCCTCAACAGCGATCCGGAGCGTTTCGACGAAGCGGCCTGGCCCACGGTAGCGACCGACCTGTGGCTGATCGACCTGAGCCAGACGGAGGAGTCGCCACTGGTGGACGCGCTGCTGGAGGGCGCCGAGGTGCCCATCCTGTTCGGTGAAGGCCAGGCCCCCGAGCGTTTCACCGACCCCTTCACGCAATGGGAGAAGCGCCTGATCGGCAAGCTCAAGCGGCTGATCGGCGATCCGGTGGCGGCGGTCGGTCCGGCGCTGGAGACCCTGCTGCAGGACCAGCCGCGACCGCCGCGCCTGACCCTGCCGGAACCCCTGGCCAATCTGCCGCTGCCAGCCGGCGATCCGGCCCCCGAGGTCTGGTTGCTGGCTGCCTCCCTGGGCGGTCCGGCGGCGGTGAAGGCCTTTCTCGACGCCCTGCCGGGTGGTCTGCCGGTCGGCTTCCTCTATGCCCAGCATATCGGCGACGGCTTTGCCGCCAGCCTGCTGCGCGCGGTCGGCCGGCACAGTCAGTGGCATATCCAGGGCGCGCGCCCGGGTGAACCGGTACGCTGCGGCGAGGTGGTGGTGGTGCCGACCCAGCAGGAACTGACCTTTCGCGCCTCAGGTGCCCTGGACATCGTCGAGCGCGCCTGGCCCGAGCCCTATACGCCGTCGATCAGCCAGATGATGCTCAACCTGGCGCAGCACTTCGGCGCGCGCTGCGGGGTCATCGTCTTCAGCGGCATGGGCAACGACGGCACCGCCTCGGCGCCCTATGTGCGGCGTCGCGGTGGCACGCTCTGGACCCAGTCGGCGAGCACCTGCATCGTCCCGAGCATGCCGGAAAGCCTGCGCGAATCGGGTCTCGCGACCCTTACCGCCGATCCCCGCGGCCTGGCCGAAGCCCTGGTGGCGCGCCTGGCCGAGCAGCGAAGCTAAAGGAATTGCCCATGTCGACCGCCGCTCCCGCCGAACACCTGACCGGTCTGCTGCTGACCCTGGCCGATCGTACCCTGCTGCTGCCCAACGCGGCGGTCGCCGAGCTGGTGCCCTGCCGCGAGATCCGGCCGCTGCCGGTGCAGCCGGATTGGTGCCTGGGCCAGGTCGCCTGGCGCGATCTGCGCCTGCCGCTGATCAGTTTCGAGGCGCTGTCCAGCGGCAGTGCCGCGCAATTCGATGGCGATCGCCATGCGCGGGTGGCCATCCTCAACGCCCTGGGCGGGCGTGAGCGGGTGCGCTTCCTGGCCCTGCTGATCCGCAGCATTCCGCGCTCGTTGCGCATCACCCCCGAGCTGGTCGCCGCCGAGGTGCCCCTGGCCGCCCTGGAGCTGGGCGCCGTGGCCTACGAAGGCGGCACGGCGCGCATTCCCGATCTGATCGGCGTGGAAGAACGGCTGGCCGCTGCAGGCGTGTTCTAGCGTGGTGCTTCAGACGTTGACTGCACAATTTTGGCGATGATTTTTCGTCCTGGGCGGCGTTGCCACTCCTCGCCATAGCCCTGCTATGACTCGTCGCGGCGCCTGGCCCAAGCCCAAAAATCGCTCGCCAATTCGTGCACGAACTTCTTGAACACCACCCTAGTCCTTCCGGGTCAGGCGCATCCCGCCGTTTTCATCCAGGCTGACAGCAACTCCGCGGTAGTCCACCAGGGTCGGCAGGCCCAGCTCCAGTGGCTGGCGATGGGTGGCGGTGATGGCTACCGCATCGGCGCCGGCGGCCTTGGCCGCGGCAAAGCCGGCGTGGGCATCCTCGAACACCAGACAGTCGCCGATCGCCACCCCCAGCTTGCGCGCACCCGCCAGGAAGCAGTCCGGCGCGGGCTTGCCCTGGGTGACGTCTTCGGCGCAGATCATCACTGGCGGCAGGGCCATGCCGGCCGCGGCGAGCCGCACTTCCGCCAGCCGGCGCGAGGCCGAGGTGACCAGCGCCCAGCTGCCGGCTGGCAGACTGGCGAGGAAGGCTGCCGCGCCGGGAATCTCCTGGATGTCGGCGACATCGGCGATCTCCAGTTCGGTGATGGCGCGGGTCTCGGCGTCGATGTCCGCACCCGCCGGGGCGAAGCGTTTCACCGTTTCCACCGCCCGCACCCCGTGCATCACGGCGAGGACGTCCGCCGGATCGAGGCCGTGGCCGAGTGCCCAGGTGCTCCAGGCGCGTTCGGCGGATGCCACGCTGGTGAGCAGGGTGCCGTCCATGTCGAACAGGAAGGCGGCGTAGGGGCGAGAAGGCAGGGTCATCCGGGGCTCCAAAACTATCCGTGGGGAAGGGACGGACCGCCGAGGACAGCGGCCCGCGGGGCAGATCAAGGGGTCTGGAAATCACCCCAGAGTTGCTGGGCCACGCTCAGGGCCACCACCGGCGCGGTCTCGGTGCGCAGCACCCGCGGCCCCAGGCGGGCCGGCTGGAAACCGGCGGCGCGGGCGGCCGTGACTTCGGCCTCGCTCAGGCCGCCTTCCGGGCCGATCAGCAGGGCCAGGCGGGTGGGCCGGGCATGGCTTTCCAGGGCGGCGGCCACCGGGTGCAGGACCAGCTTGAGGTCGGCGTCCAGCCCGGCCTGCCAGTCGGCCAGCAGCTGCGGCGGATGGATCAGTGGCACCGTGGAGCGACCGCACTGTTCGCAGGCGCTGATGGCGACCTGGCGCCAGTGCTGCAGGCGCTTGTCGGCGCGCTCGTCCTTGAGGCGCACCTCGCAGCGTTCGCTGACCAGCGGGGTGATCTCGGTCACGCCCAGTTCGGTGGCCTTCTGGATCGCCCAGTCCATGCGCTCGCCGCGGGACAGGCCCTGGCCGAGGTGGATCCGCAGCGGCGAATCGGGTTGGCCGGGCAGTTCCTCGGTCAGGTCGACGCTGAGGGTCTTCTTGCCCACCGCAACGACCTGGCCGAGGTATTCCCGGCCACTGCCGTCGAACAGTTGCACGGCATCCCCCGGCGCCAGGCGCAGCACGCGGCCCAGGTAGTGGGCCTGGGCCTCGGGCAGGTCGAGGTGGCCGAGGGCCAGGGGCAGGTCGAGGTGGCAGCGGGTGAGACGCATGGCGGACTCCAGATCAGCCGGGATCGCGGTGGTTGGGGTGCAGGTCGCTCAGGGCGACGCTGACCGAGGTACGGGTGGCGAGGTCGATGCCTTCGCTCGCCACCTCGGCGAGGAAGTCGATCTGCTCGGGGGTGATGACATAGGGCGGCAGGAAGTAGACCACGTTGCCCAGGGGCCGCAACAGGGCGCCACGGGAGAGGGCGTGCTGATAGACGGCGAGGCCGCGGCGCTCCTGCCAGGGGTAGGGCGTGCGGCGGGCCTTGTCGGCGCTCATCTCGATGGCCAGGGCCATGCCGGTCTGGCGTACCTCGCCGACGTGGGGATGATCGACCAGGTGCGCGGTGGCCTCGGCCATGCGTCGGGCCAGGGGCTTGTTGGCCTCGATGACGTCGTCCTGGGCGAAGATGTCCAGGGTCGCCAGGGCGGCAGCGCAGGCCAGCGGATTGCCGGTGTAGCTGTGCGAGTGCAGGAAGGCGCGCAGCGTGTGGTAGTCGTCGTAGAAGGCCTGGTAGACCGCATCGGTGGTCAGGCAGGCGGCCAGCGGCAGGTAGCCGCCGGTGAGGGCCTTGGACAGGCAGAGGAAATCCGGGCGGATGCCGGCCTGTTCACAGGCGAACATCGTGCCGGTGCGACCGAAGCCCACGGCGATCTCGTCGTGGATCAGGTGCACGCCATAGCGGTCGCAGGCCTCGCGCAGGAGGCGCAGATAGACCGGATGGTACATGCGCATGCCGGTGGCGCCCTGGATCAGCGGCTCGACGATGACCGCGGCGACGCTGGCATGGTGCTCGGCCAGGGTGCGCTCCATGTGCGCGAACATCTGCCGCGAATGCGCTTCCCAGTCCATGCCCTCGGGACGCAGGTAGCAATCGGGACTGGGCACCTTGAGGGTGTCCAGCAAGAGGCCCTGGTAGGTCTCGGTGAACAGCGCCACGTCACCCACCGACATGGCCGCCACCGTCTCGCCGTGGTAGCTGTTGGTCAGGGTGACGAAGCGGCGCTTTTCCGGCTGGCCCACGTTGCGCCAGTAGTGGTAGCTCATCTTCAGGGCCACCTCGATGCACGAGGAGCCGTTGTCGGCATAGAACACCCGGTCGAGGCCGGCCGGGGTCAGGGCGACCAGGCGCTCGGACAACTCGATCACCGGCTGGTGGCTGAAGCCGGCGAGGATGACGTGCTCCAGCTGGTCGACCTGGGCCTTGATGCGGTCGTTGATGCGCGGATTGGCGTGGCCGAAGACATTGACCCACCAGGAACTGACGGCATCCAGGTAGCGCTTGCCGTCGAAGTCCTCCAGCCAGACGCCTTCGCCGCGGCGGATCGGGATCACCGGCAGCTGCTCGTGATCCTTCATCTGGGTGCAGGGGTGCCAGAGCACCTCCAGGTCACGGCGCATCCAGTCGTGATTGGTCATTGGCGTCTCCTGGCGGCGGGCCCGGCGATAAAAAGGGGGCGCAAGCCTAAGCCAGGGCGCGCGACGGGAGCAAGGCGCGGGCCGATTGCCGGTCATGGCGCCGTCTGGTTGCCCCGGGGCCGCTGGCGTATGCTGCGCCACCGCCGTTTCCCGGTCCCAGGAGTCTAGAAAAGATGTCGTCGCGTTGGACAGGTTTTACCGTCTGCTTGGCAGCCGGCGTATTCGCTACCAGCCTGAGCGCAGGCGCTGCCGAGAAGGCCCATAAGGAGACGCACAAGGCGCCGGAAAAGGCTGCCGCGGCGCCCGTCGCGCCCAGTGGTCCCTCGGTGATCGTGGTCGGTGCCGGCATGGCCGGCCTGGCCTCGGCCTATGAACTGCAGCAGGCCGGCTGGAACGTGACCCTGCTGGAGGCCGGCGCGCGCGTCGGGGGTCGTTCCGGTCTCGCCTCCAGCGAATGGATCGGCGACACCAAGGCCCAGCCGGTGCTCAACCACTACCTGGACACCTTCAAGCTCAAGACCGTGGACGCGCCGTCCTTCGTGCGCACCCCGGGCTATCTGATCGAAGGCCAGTACTATTCCCAGGAAGACCTGGCGCAGAAGATGCCGGCCGTGGCCGATGCCCTCAAGCGCGTCGACAAGTCCCTGGACGACCTGGCCGCCGCCATCAGCGATCCGCTGCAGCCGACCGCCACCCCGACCCTGCACGCCCTCGACCAGATCAACGCCGCCAACTGGCTGGACAAGCAGAACCTGCCGCCGGTGGCCCGCCAGCTGATCAACCAGCGCATCCGCGTCCGCTACGACGAGCCCTCGCGGCTGTCGCTGCTCTATCTGGCCCAGCAGACTCGCGTCTATCGCGGCGTCGAGGACAAGGACCTGCGCGCCTCCCGTCTGCCCGGTGGCAGCGACGTCCTGGCCCAGGCCTTCGTCAAGCAGATCAAGACGATCAAGACTGACAACAAGGTCTCCAGCATCGTCCAGGACAAGGATGGTGTCGTGGTCAAGGCCGGTGCCACCGGCTACAAGGCCGACTACGTGGTGATGGCGGTGCCGCTGCGCGCCCTCGGCCAGGTGCAGATGACCCCGGCGCTGGATGCTACTCAGCAGGCGGCGATCAAGGGCACCACCTATGGCTGGCGCGACCAGATCCTGCTCAAGTTCAAGACCCCGGTGTGGGACAGCAAGTCGCGCATGAGTGGCGAAATCTACAGCGACCAGGGCCTGGGCATGCTGTGGGTGGAGCCGGACGTCAAGGGCGGCGCCAATGTGCTGGTCAACCTGGCTGGTGACAGCGCGCGTCTGGTGCAGGCCTTTGGCGACAAGCAGATGGTCGACCAGGTGCTGATCCGCTTCCACGCCTTCTATCCCAAGGCGCGCGGGGCCTTCTCCGGCTACGAGGTCCGCCGCTACAGCCGCGATCCGGGCGTGGGCGGTGCCTATCTGGCCTATGGTCCGGGCCAGATCACCCGCTACTGGCGGCTGTGGGAAAAGCCCGCCGGCCGGGTGATCTTCGCCGGCGAGCACACCGATCCGCTGCATCCGGGCACCCTGGAAGGCGCCCTGGCCAGCGGTCAGCGCGCTGCCGGTCAGGTCCGCGACCTCAAGGCCGGCAAGGCCGTGGTGCCGGTCGTGGCCAGTGCCAAGACCGCTGCCCAGCCGACCTCCGCGCCCAAGGCTGCCGCAGCTGCGCCGGCCAAGGACAGTGGCGAGCACGGCTTCTTCTGGAAGCTGTTCCACTGGTCGTTCTGATCCCGGCCTAGGCTCGGGCGCTGCCATCGCGCAGCGTCTGGGCCGGAGCGGACGGGGCCTTCGCGTGCCGTCCGATCCATCGATTCCTTCGATATTGATTCGATACTTTTTTCGCTTTCCATCGATACGTTTGCGGCTAGGCTTAGGCAAAGCTTTTTCAGGAGATAAAAGCGATGCACTGGCGCAACGATGGCCTTCGCTACGGTCTGGTAAGTCTGGTTCTGCATTGGGTCATGGCCCTGGCGATCGTCGCCATGTTCGCCTCCGGCCTGTGGATGCGCACCCTGGACTACTACGACACCTGGTACCACACCGCCCCCGAACTGCATAAGAGCGCCGGCATCCTCTTGCTGATCGCCCTGGTGCTGCGCCTGCTCTGGCGCCTGGTCAGTCCGCCGCCGCCGGTGGAGGGCAGCCCCCTGGTACGCCGCGCCGCGGGTGCCGGGCACTTCCTGCTCTATGGGCTGATGCTCACCGTGATGGTGGCTGGCTACCTGATCTCCACCGCCGATGGCGTGGCCATCGATGTGTTCGGCTGGTTCAACGTCCCGGCGATCCTGAGCGGCCTGCCGGATCAGGCCGATACCGCCGGCAAGATCCACCTCTGGTTCGCCTGGACGCTGATCGTCCTGGCCGGTCTGCACATCCTGGCCGCACTCAAGCACCATTTCGTCGACCGCGACGGCACCCTGGTCCGCATGCTCGGCCGGGTCCATACCCCTTCCTGATGTTCGCTTCCCACCACCACCTGGAGCTCCATCCAATGCTGAAGAAAACCGTTGCCGCCCTGGCCCTGGGTACCGCTCTGCTGGGCGCCGGCCAGGCCATGGCCGCCGACTACAAGATCGACAAGCAGGGCCAGCACGCCTTCATCCAGTTCCGTATCCAGCACCTGGGCTACAGCTGGCTGTACGGCACCTTCAAGGACTTCGATGGCAACTTCAGCTTCGATGCCAAGGATCCGTCCGCCGACAAGGTCAAGGTGACCATCAACACCGACAGCGTCGACACCAACCACGCCGAGCGTGACAAGCACCTGCGCAGCGCCGACTTCCTCAACGTCGCCGCCCACCCCCAGGCCAGCTTCGAATCCACCAAGGTCACCGCCACCGGCGACGGCACCGCCGACGTCACCGGCAACCTGACCCTGAACGGCGTGACCAAGCCGGTCACCATCAAGGCCCACTTCATGGGCGAGGGCAAGGACCCGTGGGGTGGCTACCGCGCCGGCTTCGAGGGCACCACCACCCTCAAGCTCAAGGATTTCAACATCCAGAAGGACCTCGGCCCGAAATCCCAGGAAGTGGAATTCATGCTGTCCTTCGAAGGCGTGCGCCAGTAACGGGACGCCCTCGGGTTGTAACCAAAGATGCCGGATTCGTCCGGCATTTTTATGCCTGGTCGTTTTTGCCGACGAGGCGGGCGACACCGGGATTCCCCGGCAGAACTCGGCTCGCACCTCATGGTCTGCTACCGAGGTCGGTCGCACGGGCCTGACTTTTGTCGGAATAGCCGTTTTCACGAGGCGTCGGAGCATCCGGCGATACCCGAGCATGGCGCTTGGGTTATTTACAAACAGTCGTGAACGTAAGTATATTCGTCTGATAATAATTCCTATGCTCGAGCCGGTGCGGATCCACAAGGCGCGCTGCGCATGCTCATTTCCCCGCTTTCAAGGACTTTTGATATGCAGATCAAGCCGGCGCATGCCTTTTTCGCTCCCGCCCTGCTGGCCGTGGCCCTGGCCCTGGGTGCCTGCGGCAAGCAGGACAACAAGGACCAGCAGCAACAGCAGCAGAAGCCCGCAGAGGTCGGGGTGGTGACGATGCATCCTCGTACCGTGACCCTGACCGATGAGCTTCCCGGGCGCACCGCCGCCTTCCGCATCGCCGAGGTGCGGCCGCAGGTGAGCGGCATCCTGCTCAAGCGCTATTTCACCGAAGGCGCCGACGTGAAGGCCGGCACCCAGCTCTATCAGATCGATCCGCGCACCTACGAGGCCAACGTCAATTCGGCCAAGGCCTCCCTGGCCCAGGCCCAGGCGACCCTGGCTTCCAACCGGCTCAAGGCCCAGCGCTATGGCGCCCTGGTCAAGGAGCAGGCGATCAGCAAGCAGGAAGCCGACGATGCGCTGTCCATGCAGCGGCAGAACGAAGCCCAGGTGGAGTCGGCCAGGGCCGCCCTGCGCAATGCCGAGATCAACCTGGCCTACACCAAGGTCGCCGCGCCCATCTCCGGGCGCATCGGACGCTCGATGATGACCGAAGGCGCCCTGGTCACTGCCGACCAGACCTCCGCCCTGACCAGCATCACCCAGCTCGATCCCATCTATGTCGACGTGACCCAGTCCGCCACCGATCTGCTGCGCCTGCGCCGCGAGCTGGACAGCGGTCAGCTGCAGAAGGTGCAGGGCGAGAATGCCGCCGAGGTCAAGCTGATGCTGGAAGACGGCAGTGCCTATAGCCGTCCCGGCAAGCTCAAGTTCGCCGAGGTGTCGGTGGACCAGGGCACCGGCTCGGTGACCATCCGCGCCGAATTCCCCAACCCCGACAAGCTGCTGCTGCCCGGCATGTTCGTCCGTGCCGAGCTGCAGTCCGGGGTGCGCCAGAATGCCTTGCTGGTACCGCAACAGGGCGTGACCCGCGATCTCAAGGGCCAGCCCACCGCCATGGTGGTCAACGGCGAAGGCAAGGTCGAGCAGCGGATCCTCAAGACCGAGCGAACCGTGGGCTCCGACTGGCTGGTTACCGACGGCCTCAAGGCCGGTGACAAGGTCATCACCGAAGGCCTGCAGAAGATCAAGCCGGGTGCCACCGTCACCGCCAAGCCGGCGAGCAACATCGCCTCCGCCGAGCAGAAGCCGGCGGGTCAGGGTCAGTAAGGGGAGCGCCTGATGTCCAAGTTCTTCATTGACCGGCCCATCTTCGCCTGGGTAATCGCCCTGGTGATCATGCTCGCCGGCATCCTGTCGATCCTCAATCTGCCGATCAACCAGTACCCGAACATCGCCGCACCGGCGGTCTCGATCCAGGTGAGCTACCCGGGCGCCTCGGCGCAGACGGTGCAGGACACCGTGGTCCAGGTCATCGAACAGCAGATGAACGGGATCGACAACCTCAGGTACATCTCCTCGGAGTCCAACTCCGATGGCAGCATGACCATCATCGTGACCTTCAACCAGGGTACCAACCCGGACATCGCCCAGGTCCAGGTGCAGAACAAGCTGCAGCTGGCGACGCCGCTGCTGCCGCAGGAAGTCCAGCAGCAGGGCATGCGCGTCGCCAAGTACCAGCGCAACTTCATGATGGTGGTGGGCCTGGTGTCCATGGACGGCTCCCTGACCAAGGAAGACCTGTCCAACTACATCGTCTCCAACATGCGCGATCCCATCGCGCGGACCACCGGTGTCGGCGACTTCCAGGTGTTTGGCGCCCAGTACGCCATGCGCATCTGGCTGGATCCGCAGAAGCTGGTGAAGTACCAGCTCACGCCGGTCGACGTCAGCAGCGCCATCCAGAGCCAGAACGTGCAGATCGCCTCCGGTCAGCTCGGCGGCCTGCCGGCGGTGCCAGGGCAGCAGCTCAACGCCACCATCATCGGCAAGACCCGCCTGACCAGCGTCGAGGAGTTCGGCAAGATCTTCCTCAAGGTCGATCAGAGCGGTGCCCAGGTACGCCTGCGCGATGTGGCGCGGGTCGAACTGGGAGGCGAGAACTACTCCATCGATGCCCAGTTCGACGGCAAGCCGGCCTCCGGCATGGCCCTGCGTCTGGCCACCGGGGCCAATGCCCTGGACACCGCCAAGGCGGTCCGCGCCACCATCGAACGCCTCAAGCCGTTCATGCCGCCGGGCATGGAAGTGGTCTATCCCTATGACACCACCCCGGTGGTGACCGCCTCGATCCACGAGGTGGTCAAGACCCTGGGCGAGGCGATCCTGCTGGTGTTCCTGGTGATGTTCCTGTTCCTGCAGAACTTCCGGGCCACCCTGATCCCCACCATCGCCGTACCCGTGGTGCTCCTGGGCACCTTCGCGGTGCTGCTGGCCGCCGGTTTCACCATCAACATCCTGACCATGTTCGGCATGGTGCTCGCCATCGGCCTGCTGGTGGACGATGCCATCGTAGTGGTGGAAAACGTCGAGCGGGTGATGGCCGAGGAGGGGCTCTCGCCCAAGGAGGCGACCCGCAAGTCCATGGGTCAGATCCAGGGCGCCCTGGTCGGTATCGCCCTAGTGCTGTCGGCGGTGTTCGTGCCCATGGCCTTCTTCGGTGGCTCCACCGGGGTGATCTATCGCCAGTTCTCCATCACCATCGTTTCCTCGATGGTGTTGTCGGTGCTGGTGGCCCTGATCCTGACCCCGGCGCTGTGCGCCACCCTACTCAAGCCGGTCAAGCAGGGCCATCACGAGAAGCGTGGCTTCTTCGGCTGGTTCAACCGCACCTTCGAAAGCGGTCAGCATCGCTACGAGCGCAGCGTGGCCACGGTGATCCGGCACAAGGTGCCCTTCCTGCTGCTCTATGTGCTGATCGTCGGCGTCATGGTGTTCCTCTTCACCCGCATCCAGTCGTCCTTCCTGCCGGAAGAAGACCAGGGCGTGATCTTCGCCCAGGTCACCACGCCGCCGGGCTCCAGTGCCGAGCGGACGCAGAAGGTGCTCGACACCATGCGCGAGATGATGATGAAGAACGATTCGAGCGCGGTCAGCTCGATGTTCACCGTCAACGGCTTCAACTTCGCCGGTCGCGGCCAGAGCTCGGGTCTGGCGTTCATCCAGCTCAAGCCCTGGGAACAGCGCCCGGACGCCAAGGACGGCGCCAGCGCCGTGGCCGGTCGGGCCATGGGCTACCTGTCGGGCATCAAGGACGCCATCGTCTATGCCATCGTCCCGCCGGCGGTACTGGAGCTGGGTAACGCCACCGGCTTCGACTTCTACCTGCAGGACCAGGGCGGCATCGGCCACGAGGCGCTCATGGCCGCGCGCAACCAGCTGCTCGGCATGGCCGCGCAGAATTCCAAGCTGATGCAGACCCGTCCGAACGGCCTCAACGACGAGCCGCAGTTCAAGCTCATCGTCGACGACGAAAAGGTGCGCGCCCTGGGCCTGTCGCAGAGCGACGTGAACCAGACCCTGTCCATCGGCTGGGCGTCCAGCTACGTCAACGACTTCATCGATCGCGGTCGGGTGAAGAAGGTGTACCTGCAGGGCGAAGCCAGCGCGCGAATGAATCCCGAGGATTTCAACAAGTGGTACGTGCGCAACAGCGCTGGCGAGATGGTGCCGGTGTCGGCCTTCGCCCGCGGCGAGTGGATCTACGGCTCGCCCAAGCTGGAGCGCTACAACGGCATCTCCTCGTTGGAGATCCTCGGTTCCGCAGCGCCCGGCTACAGCACCGGTGACGCCATGGCCGAGATCGAGCGCATGGCCAAGGACCTGCCGCAGGGCGTGGGTATCGCCTGGACCGGTCTGTCCTACGAGGAACGGCTGTCGGGCTCCCAGGCGCCGGCGCTCTATGCGCTGTCGCTGCTGGTGGTGTTCCTCTGTCTGGCGGCGCTGTACGAGAGCTGGTCGATCCCGATCGCGGTCATCCTGGTGGTGCCGCTGGGGGTGGTGGGGGCCCTGCTGGCCACCTACTTCCGTGGTCTGGCCAACGACGTCTTCTTCCAGGTCGGTCTGTTGACGACCATCGGCCTGGCAGCGAAGAACGCCATCCTGATCGTGGAATTCGCCAAGGAGCTGCACGAAGGCGGCAAGAACATCGTCGATGCGGCGGTGGAAGCCTCGCGCATGCGCCTGCGCCCCATCATCATGACCTCCATGGCCTTCATCCTGGGCGTGGTGCCCCTGGCGATCTCCTCGGGCGCCAGCTCCGGCAGCCAGCACGCCGTGGGTACCGGCGTGATCGGCGGCATGCTCACCGCCACGATCCTGGCGATCTTCTGGATTCCCATGTTCTACGTGGTGGTCAGCAGCCTGTTCAAGGACAAGGCCACCAAGGACCAGGAAGCCCATGGCAAGGAAGGACACTGATATGAAGAAGTCTGTCTTGGCGGTGGTCGTGGGCATGCTGGCCGTGTCCGGCTGCAGCCTGATCCCCGATTACCAGCGACCCAATGCGCCGGTGGAGAACGCCTGGCCCCATGGCCAGGCCTACGATGCCCTGACGGTCAATCGCGACCAGCAGGCGGCCGACATCGGCTGGCGCGATTTCTATCGCGATCCGGCCCTGCAGCAGCTGATCCAGCTGTCGCTGGACAACAACCGCGACCTGCGCCAGGCGGCGCTGAACGTGCGCCTCTACCAGGCGCAATACCGCGTGCAGCGCGCCGAGCTGTTTCCCGACATCGCGGTCAGCGGCACCGGGACCCGTACCCGCCAGCCGGAGGACCTGAGCCAGGTCTCCGCCATCCGCGAACTGCTCGCCGGCAACAGCGCCAATGGCGCGGGCGGCGGCGGTGGTGGCAGCATCAGCAGCCAGTACAGCGTGACCCTGGGGTTCACCTCCTATGAGCTGGACCTCTTCGGTCGCCTGCGCAGCCTCAGCGAGCAGGCGCTGCTCAACTACTTCGCCACCAGCGAAGGACGCCGCAGCACCCAGATCTCGCTGGTCTCGGAAGTGGCCAACGCCTACTACGCCTGGCTCACCGACCAGCGCATGCTGCAACTGACCCGCGAGACCCTGGCGGCCTATCAGCGCTCCTACGACCTGACCCGCCAGACCGTGGAGAATGGCGTGGCCAGCGGCCTGGACCTGCGCCAGTCGCGCACCGCCCTGGAAGGGGCGCGGGCGAATCTGGCGCAATACACCCGCCAGGTGGCCCAGGATCGCAATGCCCTGACCCTGCTGCTGGGTACCTCGATTCCGGCGGAGCTGCCGCAGAGCAAGGGGCTGGACGGCACCGATCTGCTCGCCGATCTGCCGGCCAACCTGCCGTCGGATCTCCTGCAGAAGCGTCCGGACATCCTCCAGTCCGAACTGCAGCTGCGCGCCGCCAACGCCAACATCGGCGCGGCCCGGGCGGCCTTCTTCCCGCGCATCAGCCTGACCGCCCAGGGCGGTACGGCCAGCCGGGATCTCAATGGCCTGTTCGACGCCGGTTCCGGCTACTGGACCTTCTCGCCAAGCATCAACATCCCGATCTTCACGGCCGGCAGTCTCAAGGCCAGCCTGGATGCGGCGAAGATCCAGAAGGACATCAACGTCGCCACCTACGAGAAGTCGATCCAGACCGCCTTCCGTGAAGTGGCCGATGCCCTGGCGGCGAAGGGCACCTACGACGACCAGCTGCAGGCCCAGCAGGACCTGGTGCAGGCCAGCCAGGAGTACTACGACCTGGCCAACCTGCGCTATCGCCAGGGCATCGACAACTACCTCACGGTACTCGACGCCCAGCGCTCGCTGTATAGCGCCCAGCAGCAGTTGATCACCGACAGACTCAACCAGCTCAACAGCGAGGTCACCCTGTACAAGGCGCTCGGTGGCGGCTGGCTGGAACGCAGCCAGACCCGGCCGCCGCTGGCGGCCAAGCCGTAACACCTGGTCTGAACGACGCCGGCCCCGTGCCGGCGTTTCCTTGTCCGGAAGGCCGGTCTATCGACGCCGCTGGGGGGCTGGGTATACTGCCCCCTGTCCCTTTCTTCGGAGTCTCTGCATGCGCTATCGCCTGTTGCTCGGCCTGCTCGCCGCCACTGGTCTGACCCTGGCCGGCTGCGCCAGCAGCCCTCAGCAATTGAGTCCGCAACCCCAGATCACCGCGCCCATCGCCCCGGTCGGCCAGGGCCAGCCGGTCTCGGTCCGGGTGGTCGACGGCCGCTCCTCCTTCACCCTCGGCACCCGCGGCGGTCTCTATCCCGACACCAGCGTGGTGGTGGTGCAGACCCAGGACGTGATTCCCAAGCTGCAGGCCGAAGCCGAGAAGGCGGTCCGTCAGATGGGCTTCACCCCGTCGCCCAATGCCGGCCCGGGCGCGCCCCAGCTGACCCTGACCCTGGCCGAACTGAACTATCAGTCGCCCAAGGAGCTGTACGTCACCGCCTCCGATGTCGCCGCGGCCTTCCAGGTCGACGTGCGCAACAGCCAGCGCGGCTACCGCGGCCGCTATGGCGCCAGCCTCAACCAGCGCTTCGGCATGGCGCCCAACGCCGAGGCCAACACCAAGCTGGTCAGCGATGTGCTGAGCGACGCCCTGACCCGGGTGTTCAAGGATCCGACCGTGGTCCAGGTGCTCAGCGGTCGTTGAGCACCTGACGCGCACAAAAAAGCCCGGCTCGTGCCGGGCTTTTTCATGAGCGCGCGTGGGCTATTCCAGACCGGCCAGGACGCGGTACTTGTTCAGCACCGGCTGGGCGTACTGGCGCACCAGTTGCGTCCGGTATTCCGCCGGGCACTCGGCCAGACGCCTTTCCCACTCGCCGCGGGCGACCTCGATTTCCTCGGCGGGAAACAGGGTGTCCACCGCGGGCACGGCCAGGTCCGGATCGCGGCCCTCCCAGGCGGCATAGGCCAGGTAACTGGCCGGGAACAGCCGGTAGTTGCCGAGAATCTGCCGGTCCATTTCCTGGGCCAGCGCCTTGGCATCCTCGAACTCACCCGTGACCGGCTCGCCAAAGGCCACGTGCACCCGGCCCTTGTAGCCGGTGATGCCCCGGGCGATGCTGACGTCGTCCTCGCCCGGGGCCTTGGCGTAGCTGCCGGTGGCGGCGCGGGTGTGCAGTTCGCGGGCCTTGGCCTGGTCGCAGGGATCGAATTCGTAGCTGATGGACACCGGGACGATGTTCAGCGCCTTGACCAACTCGGCGAAGGGCTCGTCCTTGCAGCTCATGTGGAACATCTTGAGGATGGCCGAATCGGTGCGATCGTCGCCGTCCTTGGCCCGGCCCTCGGCCTGGGCGATCCAGATGGATTGGCCGTCCTGGCGGATCGAGTGATTGATGTAGGCGGACAGATTCTGGTACGCCGCCAGCTTTTCGCGCCGGCCGCTGATGGAGCGGTGCACGATGAAGCTCTTGTTCAGCCGCATCAGGTCGCTGACGAAGGGCTTCTGCAGCAGGTTGTCGCCGATGGCGATGCGGGGCGTTGGCAGACCGGCGTGGTAGACGGCATAGTTGACGAAGGCCGGGTCCATCACGATGTCGCGGTGGTTGGCCAGGAACAGATAGGCACGGCCGCTACGCAGCTGGTCGATGCCGGAGTAGGTAACGCCGTCGGAGGCCTTCTCGATGGCGCGATCCACATAGGGTTCGAGCTTGTCCTGCAGCGCGGCGACGCTCTGGATACCACTCAGTTCCTGGCGCAGGCGGGTGCGCAGCAGGGGGCGCACTACCCAGCCCAGTCCCCTGGACAGGCGCGGGAACCGGTAGCCGGCAAGGATGCCGATGAAGTGGTCGTCGTCGATCAGGCGGGCCAGAACCCCGGGGACTTCCGCGTCGTTATAGGGTCGAATGGCTTCGAACTCGCCCATGGTGTTCTCTTGTAGAAATTCCGGCGGCCATAGTAGTGGGCGTGGCGCCAGATGCAAGCGCCAGGGGCCGGATGGGCGGCAGGTTGGCGGTCAAGGAGTACAGGCAGATGCTGGAAAGCCAGGAATACGATTGCCCTTATTGCGGCGAACCGGGCGAGGTGGTGCTCGACCTCAGCGGCGGTGATCAGGACTACTACGAAGACTGCGAAGTCTGCTGCCGACCGATCCGCTTCGGCCTGCATACCGACGGCGAGGACTGGAATCTCGAGGTTCGGCGGGAGGATGACTGATGCGCCGCATCTATGAGCCGGGGTCGCTGCACGAGGGCGAACTGCTCCTGGCGGTGCTCGCCAGCGAGGGCATCAGTGGCTTCCTCGCCGGTCGCCACCTGCTCGGTGGCATCGGCGACCTGCCAGCGGCAGGCTTGCTCGGCCTGCTGGTCGATGACGAGGAGGCCCAGCGCGCGCAGGCGCTGATCGCCGCGTACAATGCCGCCACGCCCCTGCCGGGAGAGGATCCTTCTCCCGAGCAGGGCATCCTCGTCTGCTAAAAAGGTCTTCATGTCCGGACGCTACGCCCTGTTCCGCTGGCCTGCCGAATTCGCCACCCTGCCGGGATTTGCCGAGAAACACCCGCCGCGCTGGAACATCTCTCCCCATCAGCAGGTGCTGCTGCAGCGGCGCACGGCGGAGGGCGAGCGGGTCGACAGCGGCCGCTGGGGACTGACCCCGCCCTGGCTCACCGATCTTTCCCGCACCCCCACCCATGCCCGCGCCGAAAGCCTGGCCACCCAGCCGATGTTTCGCGAGCCCTTTCGCCTGCGGCGTTGCCTACTGCCGGCCAACGGCTTCTATGAATGGCGCGGCAACCACCGCAAGCGCCCCTACTGGATGCTCAATGGCGAACCCCTGGCCTGGTTCGCCGCGCTCTGGGAAGCCTATCCGGCCGGGGATCAGCTCTGGCTGTCGGTGGCCATGGTCACCCAGGCCGCCGGCCCGTTACGGCGGCCCATCCTGCTCGATGAAGCGGGGCGTGCCCTCTGGCAGGATCCGGACAGCTCGCCCGAAGCCCTGCAGGAGCTGCTGGCCGCGGGCGGCATGCCGCTGCGCGAGCGAGTGCTGGCCGATATCGTCAACCGACCCGAGGTGGACGGGCCGGAGTGTCTGACGCCGCTGTAGCCCTGCGTCCTTGCGCCGGCCCGTTGCCGCTGCAGACGCGGCCTTCTCCCAGTGGGACGGGGTAGCGCACGAGGGCAAGGGGGCTAGACCCGGAACCGCCCTGCCAGTTGGCGTTGCTGTTCGGCGAGTTCGCGCAGCTGCTGGCCGGCGCGGGAGGCGCTGTCGGCTTCGCCGTGGACCGCCTGGGCGCTCTGGCCGATGTTGACCACATTGCGGTTGATGTCCTCGGCCACCGCGCTCTGTTCTTCCGCCGCGCTGGCGATCTGCAGATTCATGCTGGTGATCTCGCCTACCGCCGCCAGGATGGTGTCCAGGGCGCGCCGGGTGGCTTCGGTCTGGGCGACCTGGTTGCTGGTCTGGGCACCGCTGGCCTGCATCACCGTCACCGCTTCGCGGGTGCCTTGCTGCAGGCGCTGGATCATCGCCTGAATCTCGCCGGTGGCCACCTGGGTCTTTTGCGCCAGGTTGCGCACCTCGTCGGCCACCACGGCGAAGCCGCGACCCTGCTCACCGGCGCGTGCCGCCTCGATGGCGGCGTTGAGCGCCAGCAGGTTGGTCTGCTCGGCGATGCCATTGATGGTGGTGAGGATGGAACCGATGTTCTCGCTGTCCTCGGCGACCCGCCGGACCTGCTCCACCGCGCGCTCGATCTCCTCGGCGAGGGCGGCGCTGCTGGCGACGTTCTGCTGCACCAGGCGCTGGCCCTGGTTGACCGCGCCGTCCGCCTCGGTGGCCGCCCGCGCCGCGCGACCGGCGTTGCCGGCTACGTCCTGGGCGGTGGCGGTCATCTCCTGCATGGCGGTGGCCAGTTGCTCGATCTCCTGCAGCTGGCGCTCCACGCCGTCGCGGGTGCGCTGGGCGATATGGGAGGTGTGCTCGGCGGCCGAGGCCACCTCGCCCACCGAATGGATCAGTTTGCCGATGAGGCCCTGCAGCGAGGCCAGGAAGCGGTTGAAGCCGCCGGCCATGGCGCCGACCTCGTCGCGGCGCTCGGTGGCGAGGCGCTGGGTGAGGTCTCCGTCACCCTGACCGATGGCGTCGAGCATGGTCACCATCTGCCGCAGCGGCCGGGCGATGCGCAGGCTGATCAGCCAGAGCACCAGCAGACCGGCGCCGGCTACTGCCAGGCCCACCAGCAGCATGCCGACCACGTCCTGGTGGCGTTGGCTGCCCAGGGTGTCCTTGAGGCTGTAGAGGTCGGCCAGCACGGCTTCGCGGGGCAATTCGATGATCAGCGTCCAGACCTGGCGGTCGTCGCCGGCGAAGCGCAGCGGCAGATAGACCTGATAGCGCTCGCTCTGGGCGTCGAAGCGACGGGTGACGCCGTCGCCCAGGTCCTTGAGGCCGGCCAGGGTCGCGCCCAGCGCCGGTTCGGCCGGTTTGCCCAGCTGGCTGGCGTCGGCGGTGTAGGCGACCAGGGTGCCGCGCCCGGCCACCAGGGCCATGCGGCCCACGCCGCCATAGAGGCGGCCATTGGCCTTGACCAGCTGGCGCTGGATGAAGTCCAGCGGCACGTCGGCACCGACCACGCCCTTGAAGGCGGCGCCGACCAGGATGGGCACGTTGAAGGAGGCGATCAGCACCTGCTGCTCGTTGACCGTGTCGGGCATGGGGTCGAGCACGCAGGTGGTGCGATTTTCCCGCGGACAGAGGTAGTACTCGCCTTCGCGCACGCCCGAGGGCAGGCGGGTCTGGCTTTCCACGGTCGGGCCGATCGGTTCCACCGTCACGTCGCCGTCGAGGGTCTTGTGCCACCAGGGGGTGAAGCGCCCCTGCTCGTCGTAGCCGGCCGCGGCGTCGCCCCGATGGCGGTCGTCCTGGCCATCGATGGCATTGGGCTCCCAGACGGTATAGAGGCTGAGCAGGCCGGGCTGGCGCTTGAGGGTCTGGCCCAGCAGGCGGACCAGGCCCTGGCGATCCAGCTCGACCTGCTGGTCGCCCGGACTGCCCATGGCCACGCTGAGTTGCGCCAGCTGATTGGCCAGTTGCAGGGGGACGTCCAGCTGGCGTTGCAGCTGGTTGCCCACGGCCTCGGCCTCGGCCGTCAGGCGGGCTTCGGCGGCGGTGGCGGCCAGCGCCTCGGTGTGGCTGTCGACCAGGGCGCGGGTGCGCTGACCGGCGAACAGGGTATAGGCGATCAGGGCAGCGACCACCGCCAGGATGCAGGCACCGGCCAGCAGGGTGATGGAGGTGCGGATGGAGCGGGAATTCATGGGGGACTCCGGGAACGTTCGATGCCGGGGCTATCGGCGGTAACGTCTATCCATTGAGGCCTCCGGTCGCCTGGCAAGAGAGCGTTGCCGGGCGTTACCGGACGTTGCCGGGTCTGACGCCCCTCTCTAGACTGTATCCGCCTCGATACCTGGAGATTCCCATGCGCCGTATCCTTCCCCTCGCAGGCCTGTCCCTGAGCCTGCTGCTGGTCGCCTGCCAGACCGTCAATACCACCTCGGGTGGTGCGGTCGGGGTGCAGCGCAAGCAGTACATGTTCAGCATGCTGTCCGAGCAGCAGGTCAACCAGATGTACGCCCAGTCCTATGCCAAGACGGTCAGCGAGGCCCAGTCCGCCGGCAAGCTGGCCAACGACACCGCCGACGGCAAGCGCGTGGCCGCCATCGCCAAGCGCCTGATCCCGCAGACCGCGGCCTTCCGCCCGGATGCGGTGAACTGGGACTGGCAGGTCAACCTGGTGCAGAGCGACGAACTCAACGCCAATTGCGGCCCGGGTGGCAAGATCTTCGTCTACAGCGGGCTGATCGATCAGCTCAAGCTGACCGATGACGAGCTGGCGGCGGTAATGGGCCACGAGATCGCCCACGCCCTGCGCGAGCACAGCCGCGAACAGATGTCGCGGGCCTATGCCATCCAGATGGGCGAGAACCTCGGTGGCGCCCTGCTGGGCGTCGGTCAGGGTGGCATGCAGCTGGCCGACCAGGTGTCCCAGGTGGCCCTGACCCTGCCGTTCAGCCGTGGCAACGAGAACGAGGCCGACCTGATCGGCCTGGAGCTCTCGGCGCGCGCCGGCTACAACCCCAATGCCGCCATCACCCTCTGGCAGAAGATGGCCCAGGCCAGCCAGGGCAAGCAGCCGGCGGAATTCCTCAGTACCCACCCGTCCGACGCCAACCGTACCAAGGCCTTGCAGGCGGCGATTCCCAAGGTGATGCCGCTGTACGAGGCGGCGAAGAAGGGTTGAGGTTTTTCGGTCCTGGGGTTGAGGATTCCCTCACCCCAATCCTCTCCAAGGGGGAGAGGGGGCTGGTTGGGTACTGCGGGGGCAACGTTGCCGCGGTTCGACCGCAACTGTTGGGCTTCGACGATGGCGCCGTCTCAACCCAACCTGCGGATGCCGCGTAGGTTGGTGCTGAGCGCAGCGAAGCCCAACGGCCAGGCTTTTCGCTACCGCCGTCGCGCGCTGTAGATCTTGAAGCCGTCGCGTTCGGCCAGGGTACGGCAATTGCCGAAGGCCGCCTCGATCAGTGGCGGATAGCGCAGGAAGCTGTTGGCCACCAGGCGCAATTCGCCGCCGGGCCTGAGATGACGCACCGCCTCGGCCAGCAGGGTCTCGGTGGTGCGATAGTCGGTCTTCACGCCACTGTGGAAGGGCGGATTGCTGACGATGGCGGCCAGTCCCGTGGGCGCCGCGGCGATGCCATCACCACTGATCACCGTTCCGCTCAGACCGTTGGCCGCCAGGGTCCGGCGACTGCTGGCGACGGCGAAGGCGTCCACGTCCAGCAGATGCAGGGTGCTGGCGGGATAGCGGCGAGCCAGGGCGGCGCCGACCACGCCGGCGCCGCAACCGAAGTCCAGCACCGCGCCCTCGGGCAGACCGTCGAGCTGTTCCAGCAGCAGCGCCGTGCCCACGTCCAGCCGCCCGTGGCTGAACACGCCCGGCAGGCTGAGGATGTCCAGGTTCACCCCTGCCCGGTCCAGTGGCTGGCGTTGCAGCCAGGCGTCCGGCTGCGGATCGGCCGAGGTGCGCGGTCCCTGGACCACCCACAGCTGGCAATGGCGGGCACTGTCGAGCTTGCTGGCCTTACCGAAGGCACCCAGCTGGCGTGCGGCGCGTTCGATACCGGCCTTCTTTTCTCCAACCAGGTAGAGGCTGCCCTCGGCCGGCAGGCAGCGAGTCAGGGCGGTAAGCAGGAAGTCGGTGGCCTCACGGGACTTGGGCAGAAACAGCACGGCACTGGCGAAGTCGCCCGCCGGGGGTTCGATCCCCAGGCTGACGCGCCCGGGAAAGCGCCGTGTCAGTTGTTCGGCCTCGCCCGCATGCCAGCTCCAGCCGCTGGCCGCGGGCAGGGTGCCGAGCAGGTCATCGGCCGGCAAGCCGGCCAGCAGCAAGGCGCCGCCAAAGCGCTCGGGGTGACGGAGGAGGACTTCGCTGCGCGGATCCATGGGGCTACCTGGCGAAAAAAGCGCGAACTTTAGCAGACCACCCGTTGCGGCGTGCCGGCGAAATGGCCTTCGGCATTGGCGGCGAGCTGGCCGATGATCCGCTGGCGCGCCTCGCGACTGCCCCAGGCGTTGTGCGGGGTGACGATCAGCCGCGGAATGTCCCCGGCCAGCAGCGGATTGCCGTCGCGTGGGGGCTCCACGCTGAGCACATCGGTGGCGGCGCCGGCCAGGTGGCCGCGTCTCAGGCAATCGGCCAGGGCCTGTTCGTCGACGATGCCGCCGCGGGCGGTGTTGACCAGGAAGGCCGTGGATTTCATCGCCGCCAGTTCCGCTGCGCCGATCAAGCCGCGGGTCTGTTCGGTCAGCGGGCAGTGCATCGTCAGGGCATCCACCTGGGGCAGGAGCTCGGCCAGCGGCAGGCTGCCCGGGCGGGCCGGGCGACCGGGCAACTGGCCCACCAGGGTCCGCATGCCGAAGGCTTCGGCCAGCCGCTTGACCGCGCTGCCCAGCTCGCCGAGGCCGAGCAGGCCGAGGGTCTTGCCTTCCAGCTCGACGATGGGGTGATCAAGCAGGCAGAACTGGCTGGCGGTCTGCCAGCGCCCGGCGCGGACGTCCGTCTGGTAATCCGGCAGGCGGGTGGCTAGGGCCAGCAGCAGCGCCAGGGTGTGCTGGGCGACCGAGGCGGTGCCATAGCCCTGGCAGTTGCAGACGCGCACGCCCTGAGCGCGTGTGGTTTCCAGGTCGATGTTGTTGGTACCGGTGGCGCTGACCAGTACCAGTTTCAATTCCGGGCAGGCGGCCAGGGTCCGGGCGTCCAGCACCACCTTGTTGACGATGGCGACCTGGGCACCGGCCAGGCGCGCTGCAACCTCGTCCGGGGCGCTCGCCGGATGGAGTTCCAGCTCGTCGAACACCGCGCGCAAGGGCGCCGGGTCCAGATCGCCGAGGTCGAGAGAGGCATAGTCGAGGAACACGGCGCGAACGGGCATGACGACTCCAGCGGAAAGGGAAGGGAGGTCCGAGCCTAGCAGCCGCGGGTCGTCCAGGAAAACCGCCCGATTGCGGCTGGAGTATGCTGAGGGGATGAATTATCTCGCGCACCTGCACCTGGGCGGCCCCAGCCGCGAAGACCGCCTTGGCAGTCTCTATGGCGATTTCGTCAAGGGCTCGGCGGACGCCTGGCCCGCTGGAATCGCCGCCGGTATCCGGCTGCACCGGCGCATCGATGTCTATACCGACGACCACCTCCTGGTGATCAGGGCCAAGACACGGTTGCCCGCGGCGCGGCGGCGGGTGGCCGGACTGCTGGTGGATGTCTTCTTCGATCACTGCCTGGCGCGCCTCTGGCACGACTATGCCGAGCAACCGCTGCCGGATTTCGTCGCGGATTGCTACCAGACCCTGCTGGAGGAGCCGGAACTGCCGCCACGGCTGGCCTCTATCGCCCCCCTGATGGCACGCCAGGACTGGCTGGGCAGCTATCGCGACTTCGCCGTGCTGGAGCGAGTGGTGGAGGGCATGGCACGGCGGCTGTCGCGCCCGGACCTGCTGGCGGGCGCCTTCGCCGAGCTGGAGGCCGCCTACGACGGCCTGCTGGCAGACTTTCGCGACTTCTATCCGCAGCTGCAGGCCTTCGCCGCTGCCGAGCGCGCGGCGCGCGTTTCCAGTTGAATCCCGAGGCGGGCGGCGATGGCCGCCTGGCATTCACCTGCCAGCGCCTGACGCGGCCGGCCCTGGGGCAGGATGGCTGGCAGCAACTCGATCCTCAGGGTGGTGCCGCCGTTGTCCAGCAGGCGCAGCAGGTGGCTCACCAGGTCGTCGTCGCCGATGAAGGCCGCGGCCCGGTCAGGCTCGCCGTGGCGCCAGTAGCTCAGGGCCACGGGTTGCAGCGGGGTGCCGGTGGCGATGGCCGGACTCAGCAGCCGGCCATGGAAGGTCCGCAGCACGCTGCCGTCGGTGGTGGTGCCCTCGGGAAAGAGCGCCAGTGACAGGCCCTGGGTCAGGCGCGTGGTCAGCGCCTCGCCCAGGGCGTCGCCGCGTTCGGCGCCACGGCGGATGAACAGGGTGCCGGCCTGGCGCGTCAGCCAGCCGGCGAAGGGCCACTCCGCCACCTCCGCCTTGGACAGGAAGCCCAGCGGCCGCAAGCTGCCGAGGGCGACGATATCCAGCCAGGACACGTGATTGGCCAGCCACAGGTGGGTGCCGCGCGGTACCTCGCCCCGGACCTCCAGGCGCAGGCGCAGGGTCCGGGCCAGCAGCTGGAAGAAACGTCGCGTCAGCCGTTGCCGCAGCCCCAGGCAGGGCCGGCGACTGAGCACTACCGCCAGCGCCACCGTCAGGGCGAACAGCGCCCCGAGCAGCAGCGCGGCCAGGACCGGCAGCAGCCGCACGGCGAGGCGCAGTCGCCTCATACCGCGGCCTTGAAGTGGCGGGCATAGCGCGGGCAGAGGTCTTCGCGCTTGAGCAGGATGAAAACGTCGGCCACGCCGAATTCCGGATCCCAGCAGGGCGCGCCGCAGACCTGGGCGCCCAGGCGCAGATAGGCCTTGAGCAGGGGTGGCAGTTGTACCACTAGGTTGTCGGGCACGGCGACGAAGGGCAGCGGGCGCCGCGGCGTGGCGCGGATCGCCGGGGTGCGCTCGTCCCGCGCGGCCTGGCGCAGCAGGGCGGCGGCCTGCAGACCGCCGTCGGCCATGGGCACGCTGGCGCAGCCCATGAGGTAGCGATAGTCGCCGCAGGCCATGATCTCGGCGAGTTCCGCCCACAGCAGGGCGATGGCGGCACCGGTGCGATGCCCGGGTGCCACGCAGGTGCGGCCGATTTCCAGCAGCGGACCCTGCAGGCCATCCAGGCCTTCCAGCTGGAATTCGCTTTCGCTGTAGAGACTGCCCAGGCGCTCGCGGCGGCGCCCGTCGAGCAGCCGCGTGGTGGCGATCAGCTCGCCGCTGCGCAGGTCGCGCACCCCCAGGTGCAGGCAGTGGGCGTCGTAGGCGTCCTGGTCGAGGTTGTCGGCGAAATGCACGCCGTAGGTGCTGCCGAAGACCGCGGCCCGCAGGCGCTGGGCAGCGCGGATATCCGCGGCGGTCGACAGGCGTTCGGCGCGCAGCGCGGGCGGTGCGGACACTGGAATCGGCATGGCAGGGCTCCGGCAGTGGGTATGCAGCAAACCCTAGGTAGCCGGGATGACAGCGCCGTGAAGCGGCCATGGCGATTGCGTGACGAGCGGTCGAGCACCGTTGCAGGGGCGCCCTCCAGATGCCTCCGGGCGCCAGGGGACTGACCGAACGCATTCGCAATTGCTAGGTTGGACGCGTAGACTGATGCGTCATCCTATTTTTTTCCCAGCATGAAGGTTCTGGCCATGCAGATCGCGGCGAACACGGCAGTATCCATCGACTACACCCTGACCAACGACGCCGGCGAAGTCATCGACAGCTCCGCTGGTGGTGCTCCGCTGGTATACCTGCAAGGCGCGGGCAACATCATTCCCGGCCTCGAGCGCGCCCTGTCCGGTAAGCAGGCTGGTGACGAGCTGAAGGTGGCCATCGAGCCGGAAGACGCCTATGGCGAATACACCCCCGAACTGGTTGCCACCCTGAGCAAGGAAATGTTCGAAGGCGTGGACGAGCTGGAAGTGGGCATGCAGTTCCACGCCTCCGGCCCGGACGGCGCCATGCAGATCGTCACCGTGCGTGACATCGACGGCGATCAGGTCACCGTCGACGGCAACCATCCCCTGGCCGGCCAGCGTCTGAATTTCGACGTCAAGGTGGTCAACGTGCGTGCGGCCAGCGACGAAGAAATCGCCCACGGCCACATCCATGGCGAAGGCGGTCACCAGCACTAAGCCTGGCAACAGGCTCCCACAACGCCCGTGTCCGGCCCAGCCGGCGCGGGCGTTGTCGTTTATGGAGTCTGTGCAGGGTGACCCTCACCCCCAACCCTCTCCCGCGGGAGAGGGGGCTGGTCGGGTGATGTGAGCGGGAGGCGCCGTAGGTTGGGTTGAGGCGGCTCTATTGCCGAAGCCCAACAGGCGGAAACCGTGATGTCCGGTGTGACGGCCTGGAATCGTTGGGCTTCGCTGCGCTCAACCCAACCTACGTCAGGAAGTCCGACGAATCCGCTCCTCAGGCGCGCACCACCAACGCCTTGTCGCCGCCTTCCCGCACCCAGAACAGCGTTGCCCCGGCCACGGCGGCGGGCATGAACAGGGCGTTCAGGCCGGGGACCAGCAGCGCGAGGTAGGTCACCCCGCCAAAGCCCAGGCAGCGCAGGCGGCGGGTACGCAGCCAGGTGAGCATGCTGCGGAAATCCAGCTTGTGGTTGTCGGCGGGGAAGTCGATGTATTGCACCGCCATCATCCAGACGCCGAACAGGATCCACAGCGGCGCGGCGATCAGGTTGAGACCGGGGATGAAGGTCAGCACCAGCAGGCCCAGCGCACGCGGCAGGTAGTAGCCCAGCTTGCGCAGTTCGCGCTGCAGGGTGCGCGGCACCATGGTGACCAGTTCGGCGAGATTGAACGGCGGGAAATCGTCCTGGCCGCGGACCAAGACCTCGACCTTTTCCGCGAGAAAGCCGTTGAAGGGCGCCGCCACCAGGTTGGCCAGCAGCGTGAAGGTAAAGAAGATGATCGCCAGCAGCAGGAGCACGAACAGCGGCCAGAGCAGCCATTCGACGAAGCTCGCCCAGGCCGGCAGGCTCGGCATCAGCTGCTCCAGCCAGCCCTCGAAACCGCGCACGGCGAAGGTGAGGATGGCCGCGTAGAGCAGCAGGTTGATGGTGAGCGGGATGACCACGAAGCGGCGCATGCCGGGGCGAGTCACCAGGCGCAGCCCTTCGGCGAAATAGGCGGAGCCGGACAGCGGAGCGACAGCCATGAAGATTCCTGACGGGTGGCGGGAATGCACAGCTTACCTCAGGGCTGCATTGCCGCAGCGGTCGACATAGGCGCGACCTATGGTCTGGATTTAGAATGCTCGCTTCTGTGGAGGGGCGGCACCCGTTAGGCTGAGCCCCATCCCTGGACCCGGTGTCCGCCTATCGGCGCCGGTCGCGCCGTCGCCAGGAGCGACAGGCGCTGCGGAACGGCTCCGCACGCACAACCGGCCGGCATGCCCACAGGGCGCGCCGGCCACTCTACTCTTAGGTCTGCCGGAGATCCCGGCAGGGAGAATGTCATGTCTGAAGCCAGCAACTCGCGCCATTCGCGTCTCATCATCCTCGGTTCCGGTCCGGCCGGGTACACGGCCGCGGTCTATGCCGCCCGTGCCAACCTCAAGCCGCTGCTGATCACCGGCATGCAGATGGGCGGCCAGCTGACCACCACCACCGAGGTCGACAACTGGCCGGGCGATCCCCACGACCTGACCGGTCCGGCGCTGATGGAGCGGATGCGCGAGCACGCCGAGCGCTTCGAGACCGAGATCGTCTTCGACCACATCAATGCCGTGGACTTCGGTGGCAAGCCCTACACCCTCAAGGGTGACAGCGCCACCTACACCTGCGACGCCCTGATCATCGCCACCGGTGCCAGCGCCCGCTACCTGGGCCTGGCCAGCGAAGAAGCCTTCATGGGCAAGGGCGTGTCCGCCTGCGCCACCTGCGACGGCTTCTTCTATCGCAATCGCGAGGTGGCGGTGGTCGGCGGCGGCAACACCGCGGTCGAGGAAGCCCTGTACCTGGCCAACATCGCCAGCAAGGTGACCCTGATCCACCGCCGCGAGACCTTCCGCGCCGAGAAGATCCTGCAGGACAAGCTGCGCGCCCGGGTCGCCGAAGGCAAGATGGCGCTCAAGCTCAACGCCAGCGTCGACGAGGTGCTGGGTGACAACATGGGTGTCACCGGGGTGCGGATCAGGAACAACGATGGCAGCACCGAAGAGCTGCAGGTGGCCGGTCTGTTCGTCGCCATCGGCCATACCCCCAACACGGGGTTGTTCGAAGGCCAGCTGGAGACCCACGACGGCTACCTGGTGGTGAAGGGCGGTCGCGAGGCCAATGCCACCGCCACCAACGTGCCGGGCGTGTTCGCCGCCGGCGACGTGGCCGACCACACCTATCGTCAGGCGATCACCTCGGCCGGCGCCGGCTGCATGGCCGCCCTGGACGCCGAACGCTACCTGGATGGCCTTGGCGATCTGCAGGTCCTCTAGGGCCTGATCAGCGCCTGACAAAGAAAAACCCCGGCACTGGCCGGGGTTTTTCATTTCCGGGGTCTTCCGGCGTGCGGCAAGATCTGGCTTGGCTGCCTTGACGACCCCTCTGAAAATGCCAAAAGCCCCGGTTGTTTGGCCGGGGCTTTCGGTTGTTGGGGTTCCCTCACCCCAACCCTCTCCCGGGGGGAGAGGGGGAAGGCGTACCTCTTACTTGCCGTACACCGGCAGGCGGGCGCAGACGGCCTTGACCTTCTCGCGCACGGCGTCGATCACCGATTCGTCGCCCATGTTGCCGAGGATGTCGCAGATCCAGCCGGCCAGCTCGCGGCACTCGGTTTCCTGGAAGCCGCGGGTGGTGACGGCCGGGGTGCCGATGCGCAGACCGGAGGTGACGAAGGGCGAGCGCGGATCGTTCGGCACCGAGTTCTTGTTCACGGTGATGAAGGCGCGCCCCAGGGCGGCGTCCGCGTCCTTGCCGGTGATTTCCTGCTTGATCAGGCTGAGCAGGAACAGGTGGTTGTCGGTGCCGCCGGAGACGACGTCGAAGCCGCGCTCGATGAACACGCTGGCCATGGCCTGGGCGTTCTTGATCACCTGCTGCTGGTAGGTCTTGAATTCGGGCTGCAGGGCTTCCTTGAAGCACACCGCCTTGCCGGCGATGACGTGCATCAGCGGACCGCCCTGGGCACCGGGGAACACCGCCGAGTTGAGCTTCTTCTCGATGGCTTCGTTGGCCTTGGCCAGGATCAGGCCGCCGCGCGGACCGCGCAGGGTCTTGTGGGTGGTGCTGGTGACCACGTCGGCGAAGGGTACCGGGTTCGGATAGACACCGGCGGCGACCAGACCGGCGAAGTGGGCCATGTCGACGAACAGATAGGCACCCACGGCATCGGCGATGGCACGGAAGCGGGCGAAGTCCAGCACCTGGGAGTAGGCGGAGTAGCCGGCGACGATGACCTTGGGCTGGTGCTCGCGGGCCAGGCGCTCGACTTCGGCGTAGTCGATCAGGCCCTGCTCGTCGATGCCGTACTGGACGGCGTTGTACAGCTTGCCGGAGGAAGACACGGTGGCGCCGTGGGTCAGGTGACCGCCGTGAGCCAGGCTCATGCCGAGGATGGTATCACCGGCTTCGATCAGCGCCAGGTACACGGCCGAGTTGGCCTGGGAGCCGGAGTGGGGCTGGACGTTGGCGTAGTCGGCGCCGAACAGCTGCTTGGCGCGGTCGATGGCCAGTTGCTCGACCACGTCGACGTATTCGCAGCCGCCATAGTAGCGCTTGTGGGGATAGCCTTCGGCGTACTTGTTGGTCAGCACGCTGCCCTGGGCTTCCATGACCGCCGGACTGGTGTAGTTTTCCGAGGCGATCAGCTCGATGTGATCTTCCTGACGCTGGGCTTCCTGCTGCATGGCGGCATACAGGTCGGCGTCGAAGCGGGCGAGGGTGGTTTCACGGCTGAACATGGCGGCAGGGTCCCCTGAGGCATGGCGAAGAGCGAGCCCGATGGGGCTCGTGAGGGGCAACATTCTACCCCATCGCGGGAACTCTGAGGTATGAGCGCCGGTCATGCACCGCCGCCATTGGTCTCATGTCAGGACGGGGAACAGCCCCTGGAGCTCCAGCCGCTCGCGCAGCAGATCCGGCGGCAGCGGACGGTCGAAGAGGAAGCCCTGCACCTCGTCGCAGCCGTGGAGGCGCAGGAACTCCAGTTGTGCCGGCTCCTCGACGCCCTCGGCGATCACCGAGAGATTGAGGCTGTGGGCCATGGCGATGATGGCCCGGGCGATCTGCGCATCCTGCTCGCCGTGAGGCAGGCCGTCGACGAAGCTGCGGTCGATCTTGAGGATGTCGATGGGGAATTGCTTGAGGTAGTTGAGCGAGGAATAGCCGGTGCCGAAGTCGTCCACCGCGATGCACAGGCCCAGGTTCTTGAGTTCGCCGAGCAGCTGCAGGGCCTCGCCGACGTCGCGCATCAGGATGCTCTCGGTCAGTTCCAGCTCCAGGCAGGCCGGCGCCAGGCCGGTTTCGGCGAGGATGGCCGCGATGCGCTGGCCGAGCTGGCCATCGCTGAACTGGCGGGCGGAGAGATTCACCGAGACCTTGGGAATGCGCACCCTAGCCGCGTGCCATTCGCGCATCTGCCGGCAGGCCTCGCGAATCACCCAGTCGCCGACCTGGACCACCAGGCCGATCTCTTCCAGCACCGGGATGAATTCCGCCGGCGAGACGTGGCCGCGCACCGGATGCTCCCAGCGCAGCAGGGCCTCGACCCCGGTCAGGCGCCGGTTGTCGCAACGGTACTGCGGCTGGTAGTGCAGGCGGAATTCACCCTGCAGGAGGGCGTGCCGCAGATCGGCTTCCAGTTCCAGGCGCTCCAGGGCGCGGGCGTTCATCTCGGCCTGGTAGAACTGGAAGTTGTTCTTGCCCATCTCCTTGGCGTGGTACATGGCGGTGTCGGCGTTCTTCATCAGTTGGCTGAGCTCATGGCCGTCCTGGGGCGAGAGGGCGATGCCGATGCTGGCGGAGACGAAGAATTCGCGGCCTTCGAGCACGAAGGCCTCGGATAGCTGAGTGAGGATCTGCTCGCCGACGCGGATCGCCTGGGCCAGGGCGACCTCGCGGGTTTCCAGACCGGACAGCAGCAGGGTGAATTCGTCGCCACCCATGCGCGCCACGCTGTCCTCGGTGCCGACGCAGGCGGTCAGGCGCATGGCCACGTCCTTGAGCAGGCGGTCGCCGGCGGCGTGGCCGAGGCTGTCGTTGATCGGCTTGAAGCGGTCGAGGTCGAGGAACATCAGCACCACCCAGCTGCCGTTGTGGCGGCTCTGCTGCAGGGCGTTGTGCAGGCGGTCCTGGAACAGGGTGCGGTTGGGCAGCAGGGTCAGGGCATCGTAGTAGGCCAGGCGGTGGATGCGTCTTTCGCTGGCCTTGCGCTCGCTGATGTCGACGAAGAAGCAGACGTAGCTCATCAGGTCGCCGTCGTCGTCGCGGATGGCGGTGATGCCGACCCAGGAGGGATAGGGCTCGTTGTCCTGCCGGCGCTGCCAGAGTTCGCCTTCCCAGCTCTCCTGGGTACGCAGCTGCTGCATCACGTGCTGCAGCTGGTTGGCTTCCTGCTTGTCCGCGCAGAGCATCATCGGCTGCTGGTCGAACACCTCTTCGGGACTGAAGCCGGTGATGCGGGTGAAGGTGCGGTTGACCCGCACGATGTAGCCGGCCGGGTCGGTGACCATGATGGCGCCGGCGGAGTGGTCGAATACCGTGGCCGCCATGCGCATGTCCTTTTCCGTGCGGCGCTGGGCGGAGATGTCGCGGCAGATGCCGAGCAGGCCGGCGAAGCGCTCGTGGTCGTCCCACAGCGGCTTGAGGCGCAACTCGATCTGCAGGGTGTGACCCTGGGCGTGCAGGCAGTCGAGCAACAGGGGCGCGAAGTGTTCCCGGCGCAACTCGGCCAGGGCGCGCGGATTGTCGAGGCTGCGCAGCAGCCGCTGCAGGGTGCGGCGCACCTCCTGCCACTGGCGCGAGTGCACCACCAGTTCGGCCAGGGTGCGCTGTTGCAGCTCGCCGACGGGATAGCCGAGCAATTCCTCCACCGAGGGACTGATGTAGTTGAGCACCAGCTGGGCGTCGGTGGTGAAGATGACGTCGCTGATGCTTTCCGCCAGCTGCCGGTAGCGATTCTCGCTTTCGCGCAGGCGCTCGCTGGCCCGCACCATGTCGGTGACGTCCAGGGCCAGCCCGACCACGCTCGCCGCGGTGCCGTCCGCCGCACGGGCGAGGCGCTGCTCGCGCACGTCGAACCAGCGCCAGCCGCCGTTGCGGTGCTGCCAGCGCAAGAGGCTGCTGCTGGGCTGGTCGGAGAGCGTCGGCCGCATGCTCACCACTCGCTCGTGCAGTTCGAGGTCATCCGGGTGCAGGCGCGCGCGACCGAGGCTGGCGAAGGCCTCCGGCGGATAACCGAGCTTGAGGGCCAGCGAACGACTCTCGTAGGTCAGGTCGCCGCTGGCCACGTCATAGGTGTAAAGCGTGTCGGGGATGGCGCTGATCAGATTCGACCAGAAGCTGTCGCGCTCGAGCAGGCGCAATTCGCCGAGCTTGCGCTGGGTGATGTCGTTGAGGCTAAGCAGGGTAGCGTCGAGGTGCCGGGGGTCGGCTGGCAGGTGCATGGTCAGCCAGAGGTGCCGTTCGCCCTCGGCGGTGCTGATGCAGGTCTCGAGTTCCAGTACCTGCTGGCCGGAGAGCAGGCCCGCCAGCAGGCGGTATCTCTTGCCACCGAGCTGGACGCGGGAGTCACCCACCAGCCGCGCCCAGGCCTGGTCGAGGTGCTCGATGCCGAGCATTTCCAGGGCGCGCTGGTTGATCTCGGTGATGCGCACCTGGCGGCCCAGGCTATCCAGGACTTCGGGCTCGCGGGCGAACAGCTCCGCCAGTTGCTCGGGGCGCTCCAGGCCCAGGGCCTGCATGTGCGGCTGGACGGCGCTCAGATCCACCACGCAGATGCCGGTGTGCACCCCGTTGAAGATGCTCTCGTAGCGCTGCCGGGTGGTCTGGATGGTCTCCAGGTTGCGCTGCTGTTCGGTAACATCGCGCAGGACCCAGACGAAGCCATCCTGGGTCTGGGTGCGGTCGCGCAGGACCCGGGCACTGGGCTGGCTGTCCGCCAGGGCGTGGCAGCTGACCGCGAAGCGACGCGGCTGGCTTTCCACCGCCAGGGTGACCAGGGCGCCGCTGTCACGCTCGGCGGGCGTCAGGGCCACCACCTCGGGCAACAGGCTGGCGAGAAAATACTGCCGGGCGTCATTGGCGGCGATGCCCAGCAGCCGCGCGGCGGTGGCGTTGACATGGACCAGGCGACCGTCGGCCTGGGTCATGCAGACGGCTTCCTCGATGCCGTTGAGCGCGATGCCGGCGAGGCGCAGGCCGCGTCGCGAGGCGAGGGTCAGGGCGCGCAGGCCACGTTCTTCGCGCAGCAGCAGGTAGAGCAGGATGACGGTCACCAGACCGGATAGGCTGAACAGCGCCAGGCGACCGAAGGAGGCCCCCAGCAGCGTGGTGCCCATGGCTTCGGCGGGATGGCTGCCCACCACCTGCCAGTTGCTGTAGGCCAGCTCCTGGCGCACCTCGTCGACGCTGTTCGCCGCCGGGGCTTCTCCGCCGCGGAACAGCAGGGTGCCCTGGGAGCGATCCTCCAGGCGCCAGTCGAGACCGGACGGTACCCGGGTCGGCCGCCACAGGGGTTCGAGCAGGGGCGCGCTGGTCAGCACCCACCAGCCGTCCTGCAGGTGCGGATCGCCGGCCAGCAGCACATAGAGGGGCGCGGCGGTGGCCTGGGCGTTGTAGCCGTAACGGAAGTCGGCCTGGCCGGCGCGCGCGATCAGTTGCTGGATGAAGGCGGCGTCCGGCGTATCGCCCAGGCGCGCACTGCGCAGGTTGGCATTGGCCGGCAGCCAGCGTACCTGTTGCAGCCCGGGAAAGAAGTCCTTGAGGCCGAGCAGCAGATTGGGGGCCAGCGGCAGGGTGGGGTCCAGCGACCAGCGCAGGGTGCTGCGCACCGCCTGGGCCTTGAGCGCCAGCCCGAATTCGACGGTGTTGGCCAGCTGTCGGGTCAGGCCATCCAGCTGTTCGCGCCGCAGCGTCTCGCGCTCGGCCACGCTGGCGAAGGTCTGCCAGAACATCAGGGCCAGCATGGCCACCAGCGAGAGGATCAGCAGGCCGCGGGTCAGGCGTCGCGAAGCGGGGGCGAGCGGCTCTTCCGGCAGCGAGGAGGGCGGGCTGTTCACGACGGACTGCGTTCCTGCAGAGGCGATGGCCGTTCGGCTGCGCCCGATTCCGCGGGGCAGGGATGGCCTATGATAAGGGACCGGACGGTGTCTCCGCCGGTTTTTTCCGCGTGATCAGCGCCGGCGCTTTCGTCGCGCGGGGTTTCGACAGCCTTCGCTGCTGACGCCATACTGTGTCCCCTGTTTTTCATTCCGGTCCCAAGGTCCCACCATGGCTCAATACGTCTACACCATGCATCGGGTCGGCAAGGTCGTGCCGCCCAAGCGTGAAATCCTCAAGAACATTTCCCTGTCGTTCTTTCCCGGTGCCAAGATCGGCGTGCTCGGTCTGAACGGTGCGGGTAAATCGACGCTGCTGCGCATCATGGCCGGCGTCGATACCGAGATCGAAGGTGAAGCGCGGCCGATGCCCGGTATCAATGTGGGTTATCTGCCGCAGGAACCGAAACTTGATCCCGAGCAGACGGTTCGTGACGTGGTCGAGGAAGCGGTCGGTCAGATCAAGCAGGCCCAGGCCCGGCTGGACGAGGTCTATGCCGCCTATGCCGAGCCGGATGCCGACTTCGACGCCCTGGCCGCCGAGCAGGCCAAGCTGGAAGCCATCCTCCAGGCCGCCGACGGCCACAACCTGGAGCGCCAGCTGGAAGTCGCCGCCGACGCCCTGCGCCTGCCGGCCTGGGACGCCAAGGTCGGCGTGCTCTCCGGTGGCGAGAAGCGCCGCGTGGCGCTGTGCCGCCTGCTGCTGTCGGCCCCCGACATGCTGCTGCTGGACGAACCCACCAACCACCTGGACGCCGACTCGGTGGCCTGGCTGGAGCACTTCCTCCACGACTTCCCCGGCACCGTGGTGGCCATCACCCACGACCGCTACTTCCTCGACAACGTCGCCGGCTGGATCCTGGAACTGGACCGTGGCCAGGGCATCCCCTTCGAGGGCAACTACTCCGGCTGGCTGGAATCCAAGGCCGCGCGCCTGACCCAGGAAGCCAAGCAGGAAGCCGCCCACGCCAAGGCCATGAAGGCCGAGCTGGAATGGGTGCGCTCCGGTGCCAAGGCCCGCCAGTCCAAGTCCAAGGCCCGCCTGCAGCGCTTCGAGGAAATGCAGTCCCAGGAATTCCAGAAGCGCAGCGAGACCAACGAGATCTACATCCCCGCCGGTCAGCGCCTGGGCGACAAGGTCATCGAGTTCAAGAACGTCAGCAAGGGCTATGGCGATCGCCTGCTGATCGACGACCTGAGCTTCGTGGTGCCCAAGGGCGCCATCGTCGGCGTCATCGGCGGCAACGGCGCGGGCAAGTCGACCCTGTTCCGCATGATCATGGGCAAGGAGCAGCCGGACGCGGGCAGCATCGAGATCGGCGACACCGTGCAACTGGCCAGCGTCGACCAGAGCCGCGAGAACCTGTCCGACACCAAGACCGTCTGGGAGCAGGTGTCCGACGGCTCCGACGTGATCAAGATCGGCAACTACGAGGTGCCTTCGCGCAGCTACGTGGGTCGCTTCAACTTCAAGGGCGCCGACCAGCAGAAGTTCGTCAAGGACCTCTCCGGTGGTGAGCGCGGTCGTCTGCACCTGGCGCTGACCTTGAAGCAGGGCGGCAACGTGCTGCTGCTGGACGAACCCTCCAACGACCTGGACGTGGAAACCCTGCGCGCCCTGGAAGACGCCCTGCTGGACTTCCCCGGCGCGGCCATCGTGATCTCCCACGATCGCTGGTTCCTCGACCGCATCGCCACCCACATCCTCTCCTACGAGGATGATTCCAACGTGGTGTTCTTCGAAGGCAACTACACCGAGTACGAAGCCGATCGCAAGAAGCGCCTGGGCGAGGCTGCGGCGCAGCCCAAGCGGGTCAAGTACAAGAAACTCGCGTAAGCGGCAAGCGAAACGCCGGCAGGGAAACCTGCCGGCGTTTTCTTTTGTCTCACGCTATATACTTGAGGCTATAACGCCCTGGCGGAGCGGATCCGCCGCCCCCAGGATCAGGCCGGGACACCCAGGATCACATGAGACGCCTTGAACACCGCCGTGGCGGCCACGCCCGGAGTCAGCTGCAGTTCCTGCACTGCGTCGCGGGTGACCATGGCCACCACGTGGCTGCCACCGGGCAGGGCGATGACCACCTCAGCGTTGACCGCGCCATCGCTGACGCTCTCCACGGTTCCGGTCAGGCAATTGCGCGCCGACAGGCGCAGGCCACTATCGGCGGTCATCACCATCACCCAGGGCGCCTTGACCAGGGCCACGGCCGGTTTGCCCGGTGCCAGGCCCAGGCTGGTGACGCTGTCCAGGGTAACCACCGCCACCAGCGCGGTACCGCCTGGCAGCGTGAGGGTCACCTCCGCATTAACCGCGCCTTCGCGCACCTGGCTGACGGTTCCCTGGAAGACATTGCGGGCACTGACCTTCATTGGATTTCGTTCCTGAACGTTGGGATGGAAGAGGCAAGGGGCGCCACTCTAGGTCGGAGCGTTGTAGTCATACAACCCGAGCGCCGGGGGTGTCCGCCATGAGCGCCTCGCCCTTCATTGCCCACCTGTCCCTGGAAAGCAGCGTCGGCGCCGAGCTGACCCAGACCCGTATCCGCCTGCTGGAGGCCATCGCCGCCACCGGCTCCATCAGCCAGGCGGCCAAGCGGGTGCCGCTGTCCTACAAGGCGGCCTGGGACGCGGTGGACCAGATCAACAATCTCTCCGCCCAGCCCCTGGTCGCCCGTAGCGCGGGGGGCAGTGGCGGCGGCGGCACCCGGCTGACCGCCTATGGCCAGCGGGTGGTGGCCTTCTACCGGGCGCTGGAGCAGCACTACCAGACCACCCTGGACCAGGTGGCGGCCGGACTGGACGAGGCCAGTCGCACCGAAGTGGCCGATTTTCGCCAGTTGCTGCTCAACCTCAACTGGCGCAGCAGCGCCCGCAACCAGTTTTCCGGCGTGGTCGAGACGCTCGAACAGGGCGATGTGGAAAGCGCCGTGGTGCTGCGCCTGGACGATGCCACGCGACTCACCGCCCTGGTCACCCGCGACAGCGCCGCGCAGCTCGGCCTGGCGCCAGGCCGCGCCGTGGTGGCCCTGGTCAAGGCCTCGGCGGTGCTGATCGGCACCGATCCGGGGCTGCGCCTGTCGGCGCAGAATCTGTGGTGGGGAGAGGTCGAGCGCGTCCATGAGGGACCGATCAACCACGAGGTGGTACTGGCGCTGCCGGCCGGTCGCCGCGTCACCGCCACCCTGACCGCCACTAGCAGTCGCCAGCTGGGACTCGTCCCCGGCCTGGCCGCCTGCGCCTGTTTCAGCGCCGCCAGCGTCCTGCTGATGAGCGCATCCTGACCATCCCAAGGAGCCAGAACCGATGATCTCCAGCCGTTCCCGCCTGTTGCTTTCCCTGCTCACCGCGGCCCTGGCCACCCCGGCTCTGGCCGACGAGGTCCAGGTGGCCGTGGCCGCCAATTTCAGCGCGCCGCTCAAGGCCATTGGCGAGCAATTCGCCCGGGACACCGGCCATCAGCTGGTGATTTCCAGCGGCGCCACCGGCCAGCTCTACACCCAGATCAGGAATGGCGCGCCCTTCGCGGTCTTCCTCTCCGCCGACGACAGCACCCCGGCCAAGCTGGAAAGCGAAGGCGCGGCGGTCAAGGGGTCGCGCTTCACCTATGCCATCGGCACCCTGGCGCTCTGGTCGCCCAGTACCGGCTATGTGGACAGTGAAGGCGCGGTGCTCAAGCAGAACGCCTTCACCCACCTGGCCGTGGCCAATCCCAAGACCGCGCCCTATGGCCTGGCCGCCACCCAGGTGCTGGCCAAGCTGGGCCTGACCGAAGCGGTCGCGACCAAGCGGGTGGAAGGCCAGAACATCACCCAGACCTACCAGTTCGTCGCCACCGGCAATGCCGAGCTGGGCTTCGTCGCCCTGTCGCAGATCTACCAGGACGGCAAGGTCAAGGAAGGCTCGGCCTGGATCGTACCGGCCGGACTCTATGAGCCGATCCGCCAGGACGCCGTGCTGCTGGACAAGGGCCAGGATCAGCCGGCGGCCAAGGCACTGCTGGCCTATCTCAAGGGACCCCAGGCGGCCACGGTGCTCAAGGCCTACGGCTACCGGCAGTGATCCCATGAGCCTGAGCGCGGCGGACTGGGCGGCGATTCGCCTGACCCTGGAACTGGCCAGCGTGACCACGCTGCTGCTGCTGGTGCTGGGTACGCCCCTCGCGTGGTGGCTGGCGCGCACCCGCTCCCGGCTCAAGGGTCCGGTCGGCGCCCTGGTGGCCCTGCCGCTGGTGCTACCGCCCACGGTGATCGGCTTCTACCTGCTGCTGGCCATGGGACCGGAGGGCTGGGTGGGACAGACGACCTCGGCCCTGGGGCTAGGGCGGTTGCCCTTCACCTTCGCCGGGCTGGTGGTGGGCTCGCTGTGCTATTCGCTGCCCTTCGTGGTGCAGCCGCTGCAGAACGCCTTCGAGGCCATCGGCCCGCGCCCCCTGGAGGCCGCGGCCACACTACGCGCCGGGCCCCTGGATACCTTCTTCCACGTGGTGCTGCCGCTGGCGCGGCCGGGCTTCGTCACCGCCGCCATCCTCGGCTTCGCCCATACCGTGGGCGAATTCGGCGTGGTGCTGATGATCGGCGGCAACATTCCCGGGCGGACCCAGGTGGTCTCCACCCAGATCTTCAATCACGTGGAAGCCATGGAATATCCCCAGGCGCACCTACTGGCCGGGGGCATGCTGGCCTTCTCCTTCGTGATCCTCCTGCTGCTCTATGGCCGCCGCGGGCGGTCGGCCTGGACATGAGTCTCGCCGCGCGCTTCGAACTGCGGCATGCCGACTTCGTGCTGGCGGTGGACCTCGCCCTGCCGGGCAGCGGCGTCACCGCCCTGTTCGGGCCCTCGGGTTCGGGCAAGACCAGTTGCCTGAGGTGCGTGGCCGGCCTCGAACCCGCCGCCCGCGGGCGCCTGGTGGTGGCGGGAGAGATCTGGCAGGACAGCGACCGCGTCCTGTTCCTGCCGCCGCACCGGCGCGCCCTGGGCTATGTCTTCCAGGACGCCAATCTGTTCGAGCACCTGGACGTGCGCCGCAACCTGCTGTTCGGCTGGCAGCGGGTCGCGCCGCACGAGCGCCGGCTGGAGCTGGAGCAGGTCGTCGAGCTGCTGGGCATCGAGGGACTGCTCACCCGGATGCCGGCGCGCCTCTCCGGTGGCGAGCGCCAGCGGGTCGGCATCGCCCGGGCTCTGCTCACCAGTCCCCGGCTGCTGCTGATGGACGAACCCCTGGCGGCGCTGGACGCCGAGCGCAAGGCGGAGATCCTGCCCTACCTGGAACGCCTGACCCGGGAGCTGGCGCTGCCGATCCTCTATGTCAGCCATGCCCCCGACGAGGTGGCGCGGCTGGCCGATCACCTGGTGCTGCTGGAGCGGGGTCGGGTGCTGGCCAGCGGGCCGACCACCGAGGTATTGGCGCGCCTCGACCTGCCCATCGCCCTGGCCGATGACGCCGGCGTGGTGCTGGAAGGGCGGGTGCTCGGCCATGACCCTGACTACGGCCTGCTCAGCCTGGGCCTGGCCGGCGAGCAGCGCGTGCTGCTGGCCCATGCCCCGCTGCCACCCGGACAGGCGCTGCGCATCAAGGTGCTGGCACGGGATGTCAGCCTCAGCCTGGAACGCCAGCACAGCAGCATCCTCAATGTGCTGCCGGCCATCGTCGCCGAGATCGCCCCGACCCGCTCGCTGGCCCAGGTGCTGGTGCGCCTGGACCTGGGCGGCGCGGCGCTGCTGGCGCGGATCACCCGCTATTCGCTGGAGCGGCTGGCGTTGCAGCCGGGGAGTCGGGTCTGGGCGCAGCTGAAGTCGGTGGCGGTTCTAGCCTGAACCTGGGGCTGACCTGAGCCGCTCCAGCAGGAAATCCACCAGCACCCTGACCGCCGCCGGCAACTGGCGATCCGGCGGATAGAGCAGCCAGGCGGTGCCCTGGTAGGGGCCGAGGTATTGCCAGTCGGGCAGCACCCGCCGCAGGCTGCCGGCGGCCAGACCGGCGTCGGCGGCGAAGGCCGGCAGGCAGGCGATGCCCAGGTCGGCGAGGGTGGCTTCCAGGCGCACGCCGCTGTGATTGCAGGCCAGGCGGCCGCGCACCGTCACGCTTTCCACCCGGTCGCCGCGGCGCAGTTGCCAGCGCTGGTCGCCCGGCGTTTCGCCGAGGTAGAGGCAATCGTGCTCGGCCAGTGCCTGGGGCTGCTGCGGCGTGCCGCGCCCTTTCAGATAGGCCGGGCTGGCGCAGAGCACGAAGTCCATCTCGCGCAGTGGCCGGGCGACGAAGCCGGCGGGTGGCTGCTCGGTGATGCGCACCAGCAGATCCTGGTCGTCGGCGATGGGGTCCAGCGGGCGATCGTCCAGGCGCAGTTGCAGATCCACCTGCGGATAGCGCTGGAAGAATTCCGGCAGCAGGGGGGCGATTAGCCGGTAGCCGACCGCCTTGGGCACCGCCAGTCGCACCTGCCCGCGCGGTTCCTCTCTGTGCTGCAGGCCACTGTCCAGCGCCGCACCGGCGGCAGCCAGCAGCTGACGGCAGTGGCCGAGTACCTCGCGGCCGGCTTCGCTCAGGCGCAATTGGCGGGTGGTGCGCTGCAGCAGACGCACCCCCAGCTCCCGTTCCAGCCGCGCGACCTGACGACTGACCGCCGAAGGCGTGGCGTCCAGCAGGCGGGCGGCCGCGGTGAAGCTGCCGGTTTCCACCACCTTGGCGAAGGCGACCATGCAGGGCAGCAGGGGAAGGGCGCGCAGGGGGTCCATGCCAATGTCCGCAGGTAGCAATAGGGCTGGAAAGGCTGCCATTGCTTCCCTGGGGGAACAAGAGCTATGCGCGCTGGCGGGCTTATCGTGCGTGTCAGAGGCGGGCACACTGACGGCCTGATTCAGGGAGAAGCCGTCATGTCGCAACGCCCCACCTTCGGCCTCGCCGAAGGCCTGCTGCTCGCCACCGCCCTGGTCTGGGGGACCAGCTACGCCGTGGTCAAGGACGCCGTGATGCTCTATCCGGTGCTCGGTTACCTGGCGCTGCGCTTCTGCCTCACCGCGGCGCTGCTGCTGCCTACCTTGCGAGGCGAGGGCCGGCGGGCCTGGCGGCCCGGGGTGCCGACCGGTCTGCTGCTATTGGCGATCTTTCTCGCCGAGACCTATGGCGTGGCCCTGACCAGCGCCAGCAACGCCGCCTTTCTCATCAGCCTCTGCGTGGCCCTGACGCCCTTCGCCGAATGGTGGCTGCTCGGTCAGCGTCCCGAGGCCCGCGCCCTGGGCGCCGCGGGGCTGGCGGTGGCGGGCGCCGGGCTGCTGACCCGCGGCGTGACCCTGAGCTTCAACCTGGGTGATGGCCTGATCCTGCTGGCGGCCGTATTGCGCGCGGTCAATGTCTGCGTGGTGCGGCGGCGTCTGCAGCAGGCAGGTGCCCCGGTGCCGGCCCTGGCGCTGACCGCGGTGCAGACCGGGGTGGTGGGCCTGGCCTGTCTGCTGCTGTTCGCCCTGGGCCCGGGCCTGGCACCGCTGCCCATGCAAGCGGGCTTCTGGCTCGCCACCGGCTACCTGGTGCTGTTCTGCACCCTGGGCGCCTTTCTCGCCCAGAACTACGCCCTGGGCCGCACCAGTGCCACCCGCGTCGCCCTGCTGATGGGCGCCGAGCCGCTGTTCGGGGCGCTGTTCGCCAGCTTCTGGCTGGACGAGCGCCTGGGTCTCTGGGGCTGGCTGGGCGGCCTGCTGATCGTCATCGCCTCGCTGTGGGGGACGTTGCCGCGGCGTACGCCAGACCGTTCGGCCCCGGCTATTCGAACACGACCCGCGGAAAATAGAAGCTGACCACCCAGTTGGGCACGTCGACGATCTCGCTGATGCGCAGATCGCCGCAGACCGAGCAGAGCAGATAGGCCTGTTCCGCCGGCAGGTTGCGGGTCTGCCCGAGCCAGTCGATGGCGCCGCTGACCGCCATGCGCGCCGCGGCCAGCAGGTCGGGTCCGACCCCGGTGAAGACCTCGTAGCCGGCGCCGTCGAGGTGTCGGGTAACCGGCCCCGGGGTGCTGAAGCGTGGCATGGCCAGCGGTTGCTGCTTGATCAGCTCGAAGGTGGCGGTGACCGCCATGGCGGTCTCGATGGCGGTGCCGCAGACCTCGCCATCGCCCTGGGCGGCATGGGTGTCGCCGATGGAAAACAGCGCGCCGGCGACCTCCACCGGCAGGTAGAGACTGGTGCCGGCGGCCAGGTCGCGGATATCCAGATTGCCACCCACCCGTCGTGGTGGCACCACCGAGTGCAGACCTGGCGCCGCGGGCGCCACCCCCAGGGTGCCGGCGAAGGGCTTGAGCGGGACCCGCGCCAGCTCGCCGAAGGCGGCCGGCGTCTGACCGCTGCGGTCGTAATGCCAGAGCTGCAGCACCGGGTCCGGAAACTGGTCGGCGAGCAGGCCGAAGCCGGGAATGTTGGCGGTCCAGCCAAAGCCGCTGGGAGTGAAGCTGTCCAGCGTCACCTTGAGCACGTCGCCCGGCTCGGCGCCCTCGATCCACAGCGGACCGCAGACCGGATTGACCCGCTCGAAGGGCAGGGTGGCGATGTCGGTGGCGCTGGACTGGGCGTGGAAGTGGCCGTCCGAGGCAAAGCTGACCGTCTCGCCCGGCGCGACCTCCAGCGCCGGGGGGAGGCTGTGATCCCAGCCGCAATGGCAGTGCTGGCTGTGCAGAGTCTTGATCATCGGGAGCCTCCGCGGCGGGTCTGTGCCTAATGGACGGCGTCGTTGGCCTTGAATTCCGTGGTCCGGCCGCTGAGCCTGAGGAAGGCCAGCACGGCCAGGCCCAGCACCATCCAGCAGCTGCCGCCGACCTTGGCGTAGACGTCGGCGTTGAACAGCACATAGGCGAGGATGATGAAACCGACCAGCGGGACCAGCGCATGCAGCAGCGGGCGACCGGCGCCGCGGTGGTGCCAGGCCACTGCCACATGCAGGAGCAGGAAGGCGGTCAGCGCACCGAAGTTGCACATGGAGGCGAGCAGGTTGATCTGGCCGACAAAGAACAGCCCCAGCACCAGGCTCAGGCCCGCCACCAGCAGGATGGCGCGCTGCGGCACCCGGGTCGTGGGATGGATCTGCCGCAGGAACTGCGGCATCTGGCGATCACGGGCCATGGCGAACAGCAGGCGCGAGGTGGCGGCCTGGGCCACCAGGGCGTTGGCGATGGCGGCGCCGATGGCCACCGCCAGGGCGATCACCACCTGCAGCCAGGGGCCGGCGATCAGCCGACCGATCTCGTAGAAGGCGTTGTTCGAGGCATCGGCGTCGGGGTACTGGATCAGGTTGGGTTGCAGCAGGGCGGCCAGCCAGGTTTGCACCATGAACAGCGCGGCTACCAGGGTCAGGGCCAGCAGGGTGGCGCGACCCACCACCCGGCTGCCGCCGCGGGTTTCTTCGGAGAGGGTGGAGATGGCGTCGAAGCCGAGAAAGGACAGCACCGCCACCGACAGCGCGCTGAAGATCAGTGGCAGGGAGAATTCCTGGGGGTTGTACAGCGGCTTCATGGTCCACTCCGCGCCATTCACGCCGCGGCTGATGGCCAGCGAGGCCAGCACCACGAACACCAGCAGCACCGCCAGTTGGCCGTAGAGGAACAGCCGGTTGGCGCGGGCGGTGGTCTCGATGCCACGCAGGTTGACCAGGGTGTTGAGGCCGACGAAGAAGAGGATCCACAGCGGCTGGGGAATGGCCGGGATGACGTTGGCCATGGCGTTGGCGCCGATCACATAGAGCAGGGTGGGCACCAGCAGGTAGTCGAGCAGGATGGCCCAGCCGGCGAGAAAGCCCAGGGCCGGGTGCAGGCCGCGACCGACGTAGGCGTAGACCGAGCCGGCCACCGGAAAGGCGCGCGACATCTGCTGGTAGCTGACCGCGGTGAACAGCATGGCGACGAAACCGATCAGGTAGGTGAGGGGCACCATGCCGTGGCTGGCGTCGAACACCCCGCCAAAGATGGAAAAGGGCGCGATGGGCACCATGAACACCAGACCATAGATCAGCAGATCCTTCAGCCCGAGTTGGCGCCGGAGTTCCTGGGTGTAGCCGAAGCGGGCGAGGTCGGTGGCGTCGCCGGACGGAGCGTGCTGAGTCATGGGGGCTTCCTCGAAGGGGCGGGGTAGGCTCGACTCTAGGCCAGGGTGGGCCCTGGCCCCATCCACAAAAGTGCTAGGTTTGCGGCCGGCTGGGGACGACTGGCAGAGCCTTTGCTTCGCTTTCCCCATCGCCATCAGGGGAGGAGCATCCAAGATGCATGCCGATCTGCTCACCGTCAGCAGCCGCCTCGTCGGGCTGCCCACGCTCGACGCCTGTCTGGATGCCGTCCAGGCCAGTGCCGATCACCTGGGCTGCAAGGCACTGATCTACGACTATGCCCCGGTGCCCCTCAGTCACGACGGGGTACTCATCACCCCCTCGGTGTTCAAGGTGCGCAACGCCCCGGCGGACATGCATGCCTTCTGGTGCGAGCGCGGCTACTACCAGATCGATCCGGTGCAACAGTGCGCCAGTCGGCGTGCGGCGCCCTTCGTCTGGTCGTTTCGCAGCGAAACCCGCAGCGCGCTGCGCGAGTACCTGGGTGACAGTCATCGCCCTGTCACCTGCTATGTGCGCGACAGCGGCCTGGCCACCGGGGTGACGGTGCCGCTGCACCTGCCGGGCGGTGCCTTCGCCACCCTGACCGGCATCCTCGATGCCGATGCTCCGGACGCCGAGGCCGCTGGCGAAGCCTGCCTGGGCGCCTTCCTGGTGCTGGCCCATGCCTTCCAGGCCCGTGCCGACGAGCTGCTTGCCCCGGCCGAGCGTCGCTGTGGCCAGGTCCGCCTGACGCCGCGCGAGCGCGAATGCCTGCAGTACTCGGCCAAGGGCCTGACCGCCAAGCGCATCGCCGCGACCCTCAACCGCTCCACCGCCACGGTCAACCTGCACCTCAACTCCGCCGCCCGCAAACTGGGCGCACGCAACAGGGTCGAGGCGGTGGTGCGGGGATTGCACTATCGCCTGGTCGAGGTCTGAGAGCCTGTTCAGAGTCTCGCGAGCGAGAGCCAAGCAAGGAGCAAAGGGCTGAGGAAGCGGATCGGACCCGCGCTGGGGTTTACGCATGGTAAATGAGCATTCCGACGGGGCTGGCCTTCCAGGGCCTCTTTAACGCTGTTTGGCCGACGCGCAGCAGACTTTGAACAGGCTCTGAGCGACTTGGCCGGATCCGTGGGCCGTTCGACCTTGTGACACCCCCCGCCGCGGCCCGACACTGGGGCCTCATCTGCCCAGGAGTGTCCCATGAGCGCTGCCCGTCCCCCCGTCCCGCCGTTCACCCTCGAATCCGCCCAGCAAAAGGTCCGCGCTGCCGAAGATGGCTGGAACAGCCGCGATCCGGCCAAGGTGGCCCTGGCCTATACCGCCGACAGCCGCTGGCGCAATCGCAGCGATTTCCTCCAGGGTCGCGCCGCCATCGAGGCCTTTCTCACCCGCAAGTGGCAGCGCGAGCACGAGTACCGGCTGATCAAGGAACTCTGGGCGCATGACGGCGCGCGCATCGCCGTGCGCTTCGCCTACGAATGGCGGGACGAAGACGGCCAGTGGTACCGCGCCTACGGCAACGAGAACTGGCAGTTCGACGACCAGGGCCTGATGGCCGAGCGTCACGCCAGCATCAACGACCTGCCGATCACCGAGGCCGAGCGGCTGTTTCACTGGCCCCAGGGGCGGCGGCCGGATGACCATCCCGGCTTGAGCGCCCTGGGTCTCTGACCGGAAGCGGGCGGCTAGCCCGGGCGAGCGGGGTCCTGTACAAGGACCTCTGGCCGCCAGGACCCCAAGACGATGCACTACCGCAACCTGCTCCGCCGCCTCGACCTGGTCTCGCTGCAGCTGCTGCTGGCGGTGCACGAGGAGGGCACCCTGACCCGCGCCGCCGAGCGCGAGATGATCGCCCTGTCCGCCGCCAGCAAGCGACTGCATGATCTGGAGCGGTCGCTCGACATCGAACTCTTCGAGCGCAACGCCAAGGGCACCACCCTCACCCCGGTCGGCGAGACGCTGCTGCATTACGCCAAGCGCATCCTCGCCGACGTCGAGCGCATCAGCATCGACGTCGGCGAACACCTGCAGGGCGTGCGCGGCTACGTGCGGATGATGGCCAACATCTCCGCCATCATCGAATTCCTCCCCGAGGACCTGCAGGCCTTCACCGTCGGCCATCCCCAGGTCAAGGTCAGCCTGGACGAACGGCCCAGCGCCGGGGTGGTGAAGGGGGTGCTGGAAGGCGCCGCCGACCTGGGTATCTGTTCCTCGGATACCGACACCCGCGGCCTGCTGGCCGTGCCCTACCGGCAGGACACCCTGGTGGTGGTGATGCGGCCCGATCATCGCCTGGCCGCTCGCGCGCGGCTGGCCTTCGCCGAGACCCTGGACGATGACCACGTCGGCCTGCATGCCGACAGTTTCATCAACCTGCGCACCAAGGCGGCCGCCCGCAGTCACGGCAAGGCCTTGCGCCTGCGCATCCATGTACCCGGCTTCGATGCCGTGTGCCGCATGGCACAGGCGGGTTTCGGGCTGGGCGTGCTGCCGCTGCAGGCCTTCGAACTCATCGGGCGACCGCTCGGACTGATCGCCGCGGCGCTGGATGACGACTGGTCCCAGCGCAGCCTGGCGCTGGTGGTGCGCGACGTCGAGACGCTGTCGCCGGTCAGCCGGCTGCTCTACGACCACCTGCTGGAGGTCTGAATCCGGGTCTTCGCGATTCGCGAAGACCCCTTGCCGAAAGACGTTAACCACCGGCTGCTCTATTGTCCTAGCATCGGCCTCATTCCAATAACAAAGAGGCTCGCCCGCCATGACGGCTCTCACCGGACTCCGTGTCATCGAGATCGGCACGCTCATCGCCGCCCCCTTCGCCGCCCGCCTGCTGGCCGAATTCGGCGCCGAAGTGATCAAGATCGAAGCCCTGGACAAGGGCGATCCCCTGCGCAAGTGGCGCAAGTTGCACGAGGGCACCTCGCTCTGGTGGTACCTGCAGTCGCGCAACAAGAAGTCCCTGGCCCTGAATCTGCGTTCCGCCGAAGGCGTGGCCCTGGTCAAGCAGCTGGTCGAGGGCGCCGACGTGCTCATCGAGAATCTGCGCCCGGGCGCGCTGGAAAAGCTCGGCCTCGGCTGGGACGTGCTGCACGCTCTCAATCCCAAGCTCACCCTGGTGCGCATCTCCGGCTACGGCCAGACCGGCCCCTATCGTGATCGCCCCGGCTTCGGTGCCATCGGCGAGGCCATGGGCGGCATCCGCTACACCACCGGTACTCCGGGCGTGCCGCCGGCGCGGGTCGGGGTCAGCCTGGGCGATTCCCTGGCTTCCATGCACGCGGTGATCGGCGCCCTGATGTCGGTGCTGCGGGTCAAGACCGGCCAGGGCGACGGCCAGGTGGTCGATGTCTCCCTGGTCGAGAGCGTCTTCAACGTCATGGAAAGCCTGGTGCCCGAGTACTCCAGGCTCGGCCATGTGCGCGAGCGCACCGGCGGGGCGTTGCCGGGTATCGCCCCGTCCAACACCTATCCCACCGGCGACGGCGGTTTCGTGGTGATCGCCGGCAACAGCGATCCCATCTATGTCCGGCTGATGCAGGCGATCGGCCGCCCCGATCTGGCCGAGCGTCCGGATCTGGCGCAGAACGACGGGCGCGCCCGCCACTGCGAGCTGATCGACGAGGCCATCGCCGCCTGGACCGGCAGTCGCGGCATCGACGAGGTGCTGGAGATCCTCGAAGGCGCTGAGGTCCCGGCCGGCCGCATCTATTCGGCCGCCGACATCGTCGCCGATCCCCACTACCAGGCGCGGGAGATGCTGCTGGACACCACCCTGCCCGACGGCGCCACCCTGAAGATGCCGGGCATCGTGCCCAAGCTGTCGGCCACCCCGGGCCAGGTCAACTGGCAGGGTCCGACCCTCGGTGAGCACACCGATGGCCTGCTGGCCGAGCTGGGGCTGAGCGAAGCGGACATCCAGCGACTCAGGAAGGGCGGGGTGGTGCAATGAGTACCGAACGCCTGATCGTCCAGGAAGTCGCGCCCCGTGACGGCTTGCAGATCGAGCCGAGCTGGGTGGAAACCGCCGACAAGATCGCCCTGATCGACGGGCTCTCCGCGCTGGGTTTCTCGCGGATCGAAGCCGGTTCCTTCGTCTCGCCCAAGGCGGTGCCCATGCTGCGCGACGGCGAGGCGGTGTTCCAGGGCATCGCTCGCCGGCCCGGGGTGACCTATGTCGCCCTGGTGCCCAATCTCAAGGGCGCCCAGCGCGCCCTGGCGGCAGGCGCCGACGAGCTGAACCTGGTGCTCTCCGCCAGCCAGACCCACAATCGCGCCAACATGCGCATGAGTTGCGAGCAGTCCCTCGCCAGCTTCGCCGAGGTGGTGCAGCTGGCCCAGGGGCAGGCGGTCTCGCTCAATGGCACCGTGGCGACCACCTTCGGTTGCCCCTTCGAAGGGCGCATCGACGAAGGCTGGGTATTCGAACTGGTGCAGCGCTATCTGGCGCTGGGCATGACCGGCATCACCCTCGCCGACACCACCGGCATGGCCAATCCGCGGCAGGTCGCGCGGATCGTCCGCCAGGTGCTGGAACTGATCCCGGCGTCCGCCCTGACCCTGCATTTCCACAACACCCGCGGGCTGGGCCTGAGCAATGTCCTGGCCGCCTACGAAGCCGGCGCCCGGCGCTTCGACGCCGCCCTCGGTGGCCTCGGTGGCTGCCCCTTCGCCCCGGGCGCCTCCGGCAACATCTGCACCGAGGACCTGGTGAATCTCTGCGCCGAGATCGGCGTGGACACCGGCATCGATCTGCAACGGCTGATCGAGTTGTCGCGCACCCTGCCGGCGCTGCTGGGGCACGACACCCCCGGCCAAGTGGCCAAGGCCGGGCGCAATTGCGATCTGCATCCACCGCCCGCGGCCACTGGCTGAGTCGCACCCGCTTTCATTCGTTCGCCCTGACTACAACAACAAAGGAGCGCCAGTCTGGCCGCTCCCGGGAGACCGCTATGCCCTTATCCGCAACCTCCGCTGCCGCCGTGGCGGCCGCCGAACAGGCCATCGTCCGCAAGGTCGCCTGGCGGCTCATGCCGCTGATCATGATCTGCTACCTGTTCGCCTTCTTCGATCGCATCAACATCAGCTTCGCCAAGTTCCAGCTGCAGGCCGACCTGTCGCTGAGCAACACCGCCTATGGCCTGGGCGCGGGACTCTTCGTGGTGGGCTACGTGCTGTTCGAGGTACCCAGCAACATGATGCTGTACAAGGTCGGCGCCCGCCGCTGGATCGCGCGCATCATGATCTCCTGGGGCATCGCCACGGCGCTGATGATGTTCGTTACCGCCGAATGGCAGTTCTATGTGCTGCGCTTCCTCATCGGCGCCATGGAGGCCGGCTTCGCGCCGGGCATCCTCTACTACCTGACGCTGTGGTTTCCGCAGAGCTATCGCGTGCGCATCACCTCGACGCTGTTTCTCGCCTCGGCCTTCGCCGGGCTGATCGGCGCCCCGGTCTCGGGGGTGATCCTCGGCCAGATGGACGGCCTGCTCGGCATTCGCGGCTGGCACTGGCTGTTCCTGGTCGGTGGCATTCCCTGCGTACTGCTGGGCGTGCTGGTGCTGCGCCTGTTGCACGACCGCATCGCCGACGCACCCTGGCTCAACGCCGAAGAGAAGACCTTCCTGGCCAGCCGCATCGCCCGTCATGAAAACAACAGCCATGGCTCGCTGTTGGCGGCGATCCGGCTGCCGGGCTTCCTGCTGCTCGCGGTGATCTACTTCCTGATCCAGGTCGCCTCCTATGGCCTCAACTTCTGGGCGCCACAGCTGATCCGCAGTGCCGGTACCGAGAGTCCCACCCTCATCGGCCTGCTGACCGCCGTGCCCTACGTCTTCGGCGCCATCAGCATGGTGGTGGTGGGCCGGCTGTCGGACGCCAGCGGCGAGCGACGCAAGTTCGTCTGCGGTCTGGTGATCGCCGGCGCCCTGGGTTTCTTCAGCGCGGGACTCTTCGCCGACCACACCACCTTCCTGATCCTCTCCCCGGCCCTGATGGGCGCCGGCATCATCGCCGCCATCCCGACCTTCTGGTCGCTGCCGCCGAAACTGCTGGCCGGCGCGGGCGCAGGGGCCGCGGGGGGTATCGCCCTGATCAACACCCTGGGGCAGGTCGGTGGCATCGTCAGTCCGGTGATGGTGGGCTACATCAAGGACATGACCGGCAGCACCACCCCGGCGCTCTATCTCATCGGCTGCACCAGTCTGCTGGCCGCCGGCCTGATGTTCTGGGCACTGCCGCAGAGTCTGCGGACCTCGGACAAGATCGGCGCCCGCAAGCCGGAGCCCGCGCCGGTCGAGGATGCCGCGCTGCTGGGCGACAAGCGCTCTCTCAACTCCTGAGGCTAGAGTTCCGGCGCGCGCCAGCGCCGGACCAACCGCAGCACTAGCACGAAGAACACCGGCACGAAGACCAGCGCCAGGGTGGCGCTGAGCATGCCGCCGATCACCCCGGTGCCCACCGCCTGCTGGCTCGCCGAGCTGGCACCGGTGGCCAGGGCCAGGGGCACCACACCGAGAATGAAGGCCAGCGAGGTCATGACGATGGGTCGCAGGCGTAGCCGGGCGGCGCGACAGGTGGCCTGGTACAGGTCCAGGCCGCCGTCGTGCAGGCGCTTGGCGAATTCGATGAGCAGGATGGCGTTCTTCGCCGTGAGACCGATCACCGTGATCAGGCCGACCTTGAAGAAGACGTCGTTGGGCATGCCTCTCAGGGTCACCGCCAGCACCGCGCCGAGCACGCCCAGGGGCACCACCAGCAAGACCGCGGTGGGAATCGACCAGCTTTCATAGAGCGCCGCCAGACAGAGGAACACCACCAGCAGCGACAGCCCCAGCAGCAGCGGCGCCTGGCCGGCGGAGAGGCGTTCCTGCAGCGACAGCGCCGTCCACTCCAGGGCGAAGCCCTGCGGCAACTCGGCGGTCAGGCGCTCCAGTTCGGCCATGGCCTCGCCGGTGGTGTGACCGGGCAGCGGCTCGCCGGACAGGCTGATGGCGGGATAGCCGTTGTAGCGCGACAGCTGCGCCGGGCCCTGGGTCCAGTCGGCGCTGACGAAGGCGGACAGCGGCACCATGCGCCCGCGCTCGTTGCGTACCTCCAGGCGCAGCAGGTCGTCCACCTGGCTGCGGCTGCCCAGCTCGGCCTGCACGATCACCTGCTGCATCCGGCCGCGATTGGGGAAGTCGTTGACATAGCTTGAGCCCAGGGCGGTGCCCAGGGTCTCGCCGAGGGCGGCGAAGCCTACCCCCAGGGCGGCGGCCTGGCGGCGATCCACCACCAGCTGCACCTGGGCGCTGTCGGCCAGGGCGGTCTCCCGCACGTAGGCGATGATCGGATTGCCCGCCAGCCGGGCCTGCAATTCATCCCGCGCCGCCTTGAGCGCCGCCTGGCCGCGATTGGACCTGTCCTGCAGGCGCACCTCGAAACCGCTGGAAGTGCCCAGGCCTTCCACCGGTGGCGGCAGCACGGCGAAACCCTGGGCCTCGCTTTCGCCCGCCAGGGCGGCATTGGCGCGCTCGGCGATGGCCGCGGCGGAGTCGGTCGGGCCACGGGCGGACCAGTCCTTGAGGGTGGTGAAGGCCAGGGCGGCGTTCTGGCCGCTGCCGGAAAAGCTGAAGCCGAGCAGCACGAGGTCGTTGGCCACCCCGGGTTCGGCGGCGTAATGGCGTTCCAGGCGCTCGAGCACCTTGAGGGTGCGTTCCTGGGTGGCGCCGGGCGGCAGCTGGATGTCGGTGATCAGATAGCCCTGGTCCTCGGTAGGCAGAAAGGCGCCGGGCAGCCGGCCATAGAGCGCCACCAGGGCCACCAGCAGGACGGCGAACAGCAGGAGATTGGGCAGCAGCCGGCGGATGGCGCGGGCCACCCAGCCTTCGAAGCCGGCGGTCAGGCACTCGAAGCCCCGGTTGAAGGCGCCAAAGAAGCCGCCGCGGGCATGGGCGTCCTGGGGAATCGGCTTGAGCAGGGTGGCGCACAGCGCCGGGGTCAGACTCAGGGCGAGAAAGGCGGAAAGGAGGATGGCCACCGCCATGGACGCCGAGAACTGGCGATAGATGACGCCCACCGAACCGTTCATGAAGGCCATGGGCACGAAGACCGCGGTCAGCACCAGGGTGATGCCGACGATGGCGCCGGAGATCTCGCCCATGGCCTTGCGGGTGGCGGCGCTCGGATCCAGTCCCTCCGTGGCCATGAGCCGCTCGACGTTCTCCACCACCACGATGGCGTCGTCCACCAGGATGCCGATGGCCAGCACCATGCCGAACAGGGTCAGCACATTGATCGAATAGCCTAGCGCCAGGAGCACGGCGCAGGTGCCCAGCAGCGCCACCGGCACCACCAGGGTCGGGATCAGGGTGTAGCGCAGCTTCTGCAGGAACAGGTACATCACCGCGAACACCAGCGCCATGGCTTCCAGCAGGGTATGGATGACCTGGGTGATGGAGATCTCGACGAAGGGCGCCGTGTCGTAGGGGATGTCGTATTTCATCCCCGGCGGAAAGTACCGGGACAGCTCGGCCAGCTTGGCGCGTACCGCCTTGGCGGTGGCCAGGGCGTTGGCGGTGGGTGCCAGCTGCACCCCGACCGCCACCGAAGGCTTGCCGTCCAGCCGCGTGCCGAAGTTGTAGCTCTGGCTGCCCACCTCGACCCGGGCCACGTCGCCCAGGGTCACGCTGGAGCCATCGGACCCGGCGCGCAGCAGGATGCCGGCGAACTCCGCCGGGTCGCTCAACTGGCCCTTGATCAATACCGGCGCGGTCAGCTCCTGGCCCGCGGGCGCGGGCAATTCGCCAAGGCTGCCGGCCGCCACCTGGGCGTTCTGCTCGGCGATGGCCCGGGTCACGTCCGCCGGGGTCAGGCCGACCGCCACCAGGCGACTGGGATCGAGCCAGACGCGCAGGGCGTGCTCGGCGCCGAACAGCTGGGCCTTGCCCACCCCGTCCAGCCGGCGCAATTCGTTGACCACGTTGCGCGCCAGGTAGTCGCTCAGCGCGGTGGTGTCGAGGCGCTCGTCGGTCGCGGTAAGGGTGACGAACAGCAGGTAGCCGGCTGAAGTCTCCTCGATCTGGATGCCCTGCTGGGTGACCGCCCGCGGCAGGCGCGGCTCCACCACCTTGAGGCGATTCTGGATGTCCACCTTGGCCAGCTCCGGATCGGTGCCGGGCTGGAAGGTCACGGTCAGGGTGGCGCTGCCCTGGCTGCTGCTGGAGGAAAAGTAGAGCAGATGGTTGACGCCATTGAGCTCCTGCTCGACCAGGCTGACCACGCTCTCGTCCAGGGTCTGCGGCGAGGCGCCCGGATAGCTCAGGGTCAACTCGATCTGCGGCGGCGCCACATTGGGGTACTGGGCCACCGGCAACTGCGGAAGGGCCAGCAGGCCGGCGAGCAGGATGAACAGCGCCACCACCCAGGCGAACACCGGGCGGTCGATGAAGAAGCTGGCCATCAGCGCACCTCCGCCGCGGTGGCCCGGGCCTCTTCGGGCTCCACCACCAGGCCCGGCTGCGCCTGTTGCAGGCCGGAGAGCAACACCCGCTCACCGGCGGCCAGGCCGGACTCCACCACCCAGCGACCGTCCACCACCGGTCCCAGGCGCACCTCGCGCAGGGCCATCCGGTTTTCGGCGTCCACCACCCAGACCTGGGCCCCGCCATCGACGCTGCGCTGCACCGCCCGCTGCGCCACGCTCAGGCCCTGGTCGAGGCGCGCCTGCTCCAGGCGCACCCGCACGAAGCTGCCCGGCAGGAGGTCGCGCCGTGGATTGGGAAACTGGCTGCGCAGGGTTATCTGCCCGGTGCTGGCGTCCACCGCGAGATCGGCGAACAGCAGGCGGCCGCTCTCGGGGTAGGGGCTGCCGTCCTCCTGCAACAGGGTCACCCGGGCCTGGTCCGGCGCCACCTGCTGCAGACGACCGTCCCGCAGCGCATCGCGCAGGGTCTTGAGCTGGCGGGTCGACTGGGTGACATCGGCATGGATGGGGTCCAGCTGCTGGATGATCGCCAGGGGCGTGGCATCGCCCTGGCCGACCAGGGCACCTTCGGTGACCAGGGCCTTGCCGATGCGCCCGGCAATGGGCGCCTTGACCGTGGCGTAGCCCAGGTTCAGTCGCGCCCGCTTGAGCGCCGCCCGGGCCGCTGCCACCTCGGCCTGCGCCTGCAGGCTGGCACCGCGGGCGTTGTCCTGTTCCTGGCGACTGATGGCCTCGCTCTCCACCAGCGCCGCATAGCGCTCGGCCAGACGCCGCGCCTGGAAGGCACTGGCCTCGGCCTTGCGCAGGGCGGCCGCGGCGCTGTCCACCTCGGCCTGCAGCGGCGCCTGATCGATACGGAACAGCACCTCGCCGGCCTTGACCTCGCTGCCCTCGCGAAACACCCGCTGCAGCACGATGCCGGCGACCCGTGCCCGTACCTCGGCGGTTCGTGGCGCCACCAGGCGGCCACTGAGTTCACTGGCGATGGCCAGCGGCCCAGGGTGCAGTGTCTCCACCTGCACCCTGGGCGCGGGCGGGGCGGCGGCGTCCGGGGCCGGACGGTCGCAAGCGGCGAGCAGCAGGCAGAGCAGCACGAGGCTGCCGAGGGCAGTGCGGGACAGGGACATCGGGGCTTCCTCCAGAAGAGCGCCATGGTAGGCGTCTCGCTCAAGCCACCCTGTAAACGTCTGTAGGTCTCTTGTGAAAGAGTGTTAAGCCTTGCGCCCGCCCGCCCGGGGCTCGGCTATGCTCGGCACTTTCCCGCCACGAAGACCTGCCGTGATCCCCTTGCTCATCGTCGAAGACGACACCTCCCTGGCCGAGCTCATCGCCACCTACCTGGGCCGCCAGGGCTATGCCGTGACGGTGATCGGTCGCGGCGACGAAGCCCTGGCCGCGGTGCAGCGACTGCGCCCGCAGCTGGTGGTGCTCGACGTCATGCTGCCCGGGCTGGACGGTCTGCAGGTCTGTCGCCAGCTGCGCGCGACCCAGCCGAGTCTGCCGATCCTGATGCTCACCGCCCTGGACGACAGCCACGACCAGGTGCTGGGGCTGGAGATCGGCGCCGACGACTACGTCAGCAAGCCCTGCGAACCGCGGGTGCTGCTGGCACGCATCCGCACCCTGCTGCGCCGCTGCCAGCTGGTCGAGGCGCCTGCCGATGACCGCCTGACGATCGGTCAGCTGCAGCTGCTGCCGGGCGAACGCCAGGTCTGGTGGCGCGACCAGCTGGTGGAGGTGTCGTCCACCGAATTCAATCTGCTGGCGATCCTCATGCGCCATGCCGGCGAGGTGCTCAGTCGCGACCAGCTGATTCAGCAGCTGCGCGGCATCGAATTCAACGGCGTCGACCGTTCGGTGGATGTGGCCATCTCCAAGCTGCGCCGGCGTTTCGAGGAGCATCCCGGCGAAGCACGACGGATCAAGACCGTCTGGGGCAAGGGGTATCTGCTGTCTCGCGCCGAGTGGGACTAGTGTGGTGTCTCAGAAGTTAACTGCACAATTTTGGCGGCGCTTTTTGCTTCTGAGCGTCGTTGCCCCTCCTCGCCATAGCCCTGCTATGACTCGTCGCGGCGCCTAGCCCATTCGGAGCGCCGAACCGAACAAAAATCACTCGCCAATTCTTGCGCGAACTTCTGAGGCACCACACTTGATGCTCAAGATCCTCGTCCGCCTCTACCTCATCCTGCTGGTGACCTACGGCGCCGCCAGCTACCTGGTGCCCGAGGCGCTGATCAGGGTGTTCGACGAACGCTACAGCCGCTACGCCCTGGAGCAGTTGCACGGCCCGCTCAGCCTGGCGCAGCGGGCCTTCGTCACCACGCCGCTGGAGCGCTGGCCGGTGGTGCAGCAGGAGCTGGCCACGGATCTGGCACCCATCACCCTGCGCCTGGTCGCGGTCGAGGATCCGGTCTTCACCGCGGAAGAGCGCTCGGCGCTCGAAGCCGGCGAGCGGCGGGTGCGCCTGGGCGACTATGGCGAGCCCAGCGCGGCCCTGGTGCCGCTGCCGGCGGAGCAGGTGCTCTGGGTCGGCATCCCCGAGGCGCCCACCGACATCGCCCTGACCTACTGGGCGATGAACGCCCTGATCGGCGCGGCCCTGCTGGTCTGTCTCTACGTCTGGCTGAGACCGCACTGGCGTGACCTGGAACGGCTGCGGCGTACCGCGGCGCGCCTGGGCAAGGGTCATCTGGGCGAACGCACCGCCATCTCGCCGCGCTCGGACATCGGCGAGGTGGCGCGGGCCTTCGACGACATGGCTCAGGAGCTGGAGGCACTGATCGTCCAGCAGCGCGACCTGCTCAACGCCGTCTCCCACGAATTGCGCACACCGCTGTCGCGTCTGGAATTCGGCCTGGCGCTGCTGCAGGCCGATCCGCTGCCCGCCGAGACCCAGCGGCAGCTGGAGCAACTGGTGCGTCATGTGCGCGAACTGGATGCCCTGGTCGACGAATTGCTGTCCTTCGCCCGACTGCAGAGCAGCCAGCAGCCGCCCGAACACCTGAGTCTGGAGCTCGAGGCCTTTCTCGACAGCGTGCTGGCCGACTTCGCCGAGGAGCAGGAGCGCCGCGGGCTTGAGGTGCACCTGGACGTGACGCGGGCGCCCAGGCGAGTCGAGCTGGCGCCTCGCCTCACCGCCCGCGCCCTGCAGAATCTGCTCGGCAATGCCCTGCGTTATGGCCAGCGAGAGGTCTGGATAACGGTCCGCGGCGATGGCGAAGCGCTGCTGATCGCGATCGAGGACGACGGCGAAGGCATTCCCGCGGCGGAGCGCGAACGGGTCTTCGAGCCCTTCTACCGGCTGGATCGCAGCCGCGATCGCGCCACCGGTGGCTTCGGCCTGGGCCTGGCCATCAGTCGTCGCGCGGTGGAAAAACAGGGTGGCCGCCTGGACCTGAGCACCGGCGCCGGGGGTGGCGCCCGGTTCGAGATCCGCCTGCCGCTGCGGCCGCGCCCGGGGCTCGCCTGAGGCCGCCGCGACCCCTACACTTGGCGCCCCCGCCCGTTTCGGAATCGTCATGGCAGAGCCCTTCGACCGCCAGCCGCTGCAACCCCTGCTCGACCGTATCGCCGCCGCCGCGCCGCGCCATTTCGGCGAAGGCGAGGTGGCCGACTACATCCCGGCCCTGGCCGAAGTGGCACCGGATCAGTTCGGCATCGCCGTCTGCGACGTCAAGGGTCAGGTCTGGCGCGCCGGGGCGGCCGACACGGCCTTTTCCATCCAGTCCATCTCCAAGGTGCTCAACCTGGTGATCGCCATGCAGCGCCTGGACGAGCCGGACATCTGGACCCGCGTCGGCCGCGAACCCTCCGGCCATGCCTTCAACTCCATGGCGCAGCTGGAAGAAGAGAAGGGCGTGCCGCGCAATCCCTTCATCAACGCCGGCGCCGTGCAGGTCTGCGAACTGCTGGTGTCGCGCATCATGTCGATCCACTGGATGATGCGCGAACAGGCGCGGCGCCTGGCCGGCAATCCGGCGATCAATTTCGACGACCGCGTGGCCCGCTCGGAGATGGACCACAAGGCGCGCAACGCCGCCCTGGCCTATCTGATGAAGGCCTACGGCAATCTCCATAGCGAGGTCGATGACGTCCTCGACGTCTATTTCCACGGCTGCGCCCTGGCCATGAGCTGCGTCGACGTGGCCCGCGCCTTCGCCTTTCTCGCCAACGGCGGGGTCAATCCCCAGGATGGCCAGGCCGTGGTGACGCCCCAGCAGACCCGCCAGCTCAATGCCCTGCTGCTGACCTGCGGCCTCTACGATGCGGCGGGCGACTTCGCCTGGCGCGTCGGCCTGCCGGGCAAGAGCGGGGTAGGGGGTAGCATCGTCGCCATCGTGCCCGGGCAGATGAGCATCTGCGTCTGGTCGCCCCGGCTGGACAGCTACGGCAACTCGGTCGCCGGCCTGCGCGCCCTGGAGACCCTGGTTGAAGGGCTGGGCGTGGCGCCGCTGGGCTAAGAGCCTGTTCAGCGTCTGCTGCGCGTCGGCCAAACGGCGTTAACGATGGCCTGGGTCGCCAGCCCCGCCTGGGCGGCCCCGTCGCAATGCGCATTCACCCTGAGTAAGTTCCCGCGCGAACCCGGGTCCGATCCGCTTCCTCAGGCCTTTTCGTGGGGCCGCCTGGGCCCTGTTGGCTCTAGCTCGCGAGATCGCGAACAGCTTCTAATAGGCCATGGACAGGCTGAGGGTCACCTGGGGGACCACGCCGTCGGTCTCGCCCTCCGGACCGCTCAAGTCGCGCAGGGCGCCGTCGCGATAGAGCGCCAGGGCTTCGGCGCGAGCGCTCCAGCGTGTCTCGCCCCAGCGAAAGGGCTGCTCCAGGGCCAGGCCGGTACGGGCATAGAGGCGGTCACCGGAGTCCGGCCCATAGAAGCCGTTCCAGCCCACCCCCAGGGCGCTGGGGAAGCTCAGGCGCAGACCGCTGGCCGAGAGGTCCAGTCCGGGTTCCAGGCTGCCCTGGGTGTAGAGACCGCCATCGCCCTGGGCGCGGGTGGTCACCGCCAGTCCCGGGCGCCAGGCACCCAGGCCCGTATCGGCCTGATAGGCCAGGGTCAGGCTGGCTTCCTGAGTGGTCGCGGCGACGTCGTTGGGGCTGCTCTTCACCGTGTAGACGAAGCCGACCCTCAGGCCGTCGACCGGTGACACCACCAACCCCAGCAGATTGTTGCTCTCGTACCAGCGCCGCGGGCTGACCTGCTCCTCGCTGGACGGGCTGTGCAGGCCATTGCTGCTGCTGAACACCAGCCAGGCATCGGCTATACCGTCGGCACCCTGGTGCAGATCCAGGGCGAAGCCCGCCTGCAGGTGCAAGGGGATGCGGTCGAGGCTGGCTGCGTCGTCATCGTAGTTGCCACGGGAGAAGTCGCCGTTGCGCACGTCCACGCCCAGGAGCGGATGGAAGCGCCCGGCGGCCTCGCTGACCTCCACGCTGCCCAGGGCGGCGTCCTCGCTCTCGATGGAGGGCACGCTGCGTGGCGCGGCATGGGCCGCCACGGCCAGGCAGCCGGCCAGCAGGCAGGCGCAATGCAGGGGCGCAAAGGATGGCATGGCGGGCGACTCCGGGGGCGCGGGGCGCTCCGGGCGTGGCGCCATGAGCTATCGGACCGAACCGTCGCGGAGCGGGTTCCGAGGCCCTAGAGTACCGGTGAGAACACCCGCGCCACCCGCATGGCCACCCGCCGCCAGCGGCGCAGGGCGGTGTTGTCCTCGGGGGTGAGTTCGCGCGAGCGACTGAAGTCCTGCTCGAGCATCTTGCGCACCTCCCAGGCGAAGGCGACGTCCATCACCATCACCATGACCTCGAAGTTGAGGCGGAAGGAGCGGTTGTCCAGGTTGGCGCTGCCCACCGCGGCCACGTCCTCGTCGATCAGCACCACCTTCTGGTGCAGGAAGCCCGGGCCGTAGCGGAACACCCGCACCCCGGCGTGCACCGCTTCGAAGGCATAGAGATAGGAGGCGGCATAGACCACCTTGTGGTCCGGTCGCGAGGGCAGCAGGATGCGCACGTCGACCCCGCGCAGGGCAGCCAGACGCAGGGCGGCCGAAACGGCTTCGTCAGGGATGAAATAGGGCGTGGTGATCCAGACCCGGTGGCGCGCCGAGTGGATGGCCTCGACAAAGAACAGCGAGCAGGTCTCCTGGTCGTCCGCCGGCCCGCTGGGCACCACCTGGCAGAGCACGCCACCCTCTTCGTAGCGTTCCGGCAGCAGCAGGGTGGGCAGCCGCCGGGTGACCCAGTACCAGTCCTGGGCGAAGGTCTCCTGCAGGGTGGCCAGCGCCGGACCGCGCAATTCCAGGTGGGTATCGCGCCAGGGCGCCAGGGGCGGCTTGAGGCCCATGTATTCGTCGCCGACGTTGAGCCCGCCGGTGAAGCCCACCTCGCCATCCACGATGACGATCTTGCGGTGGTTGCGGAAGTTGACCTGGAAACGGTTGATCAGCCCGCGTCTGTTGCTGAAGCCCTTCACCTCGCAACCGGCCTCGCGCAGCTTTTCCACATAGGCGCGCGGCAGGGCATGGCTGCCGATGGCGTCGTACAGCAGAAAGACCTGCACCCCGGCGCGGGCCCGGTCGAGCAGGGTGTTCTGCAGGGCCAGGCCGAGGGCATCGTCGTGGATGATGAAGAACTGCACCAGCACCACCTTTTGCGCGCCGCGGATGGCCGTGAGGATGGCGGCGAAGGTTTCCTCGCCGTTGATCAGCAGACGCACCTGATTGTTCGCGACGCAGGGGGTGCCGGTGAGGGCGGTCATGGCCCTGAGCTTGCGATTGGCGGCGCTGCACTGCTGGGCGGCCATGGCCTCGGCGATCCAGGGCCGCCAGTCCAGCTCGGCGGCCTGGCGCGCCATCTCCTCGTCGGCCTGGCGCCGCGCCTTCACATAGCTGTCGAAGCGCCGCCGGCCAAACACCAGATAGGGGACCAGGCTGAGGAAGGGCATGAACACCAGCGCCATGGCCCAGGCCATGGCGCCCTGGGCGGTACGCACCGTGATGATGGCGTGGATCGCCGCGCTGATGCCGATCAGTTCGAGGACCAGGGCGATGTAGTGGAGATCGAGGGGCAGGGAAGGCACGCGGGCAGCTCTCGCTCCGGGGTGGATGTCAGAGAGGTTGGACCGCCCTGAGCACCACGAATTTCGGAGTGGCCGCGATCTGTTCGACGCGCCTGAACAGCCGCTTGAGCTTGGCGTGGTAACCCAGGTGGCGATTGCCCACCAGCCAGAGTTCGCCCTGTTCGGTCAGCGCCGCTCGCGCCTGCTGGAACATGCGCCAGGCGAGAAAGTCACCCACTACCTGCTGCTGGTGGAACGGCGGGTTGCAGAGGATCAGGTCCAGCGACCGCGGCGGCTGGTCGGCCAGGCCGTCGGCCGCGCGGATCGCCACCGGACGGTCGCCGAAGGCCGCGGCCCAGTTTTCCCGCGCCGACTGCACCGCCATGTAGGACTCGTCCACCAGGGTGAATTGCGCCTCCGGATTGGCCAGGGCACAGGCCAGGGCCAGCACGCCGTTGCCGCACCCGAGATCGGCTACCCGGGCCTGGCCCAGCTGCTGAGGCAGGTGCGGGAGGAAGGCGCGGGTGCCGATATCCAGGCCCTCGCGGCAAAAGACGTTGGCGTGGTTGACCAGGGTCAGCGGCGGTGCATCCAGGCGATAACGACTCGGGTAGGGCGAGGCCACCGCCGGCCGCGTCTCGGGCGTGGCAGACAGCAGCCGCGCCTTCTTCACCGCGAGCGAAGCCTGCACCGGGCCGATATGCCGCTCCAGCAGGTCGCCGGCGGCGCGGGGCAGGTGCTTGAGCATGCCGGCGGCGATCACCCGCGCACCGGGCGCCAGCTGGCCGTGCAGGCGGATCAGTTGTTCCTCCAGCAACGCCAGGGTCTTGGGCACCCGCACCAGCACCAGATCGAAGGGACCGCTGGTCGCCTCGCTGGCCGGGACGAAGGTCACCGTCTCGGCAGCGAGGCCGTTGCGCGCCAGGTTGGCCGCCAGCGCCAGGGCCGCCAGGTGCGAGTCGCCACTGGAGGTCACCCGGGCATGGCCGGCGAGACTGGCGGCCAGGGCACCGAAGCCGTCGTTGAGCACCAGCACCCGGGCGGCGGGGTCCAGGCCGCTCTCCGCGACCTGCTGCAGCAGGTACTCGTCGGCGGCGTCGAAGGCCTGCAGGGGATCGTCGCGGCGCGGTGGCTGACGGTCGAGTTCGAGGGTGGCGAAGGGCGAGACGAGAGAAGGCATGGTTTCTGTCGGTGTTTATCGGCGGCCCAGTGCGGGACAATGGCGCAAAGAACCTGTTTACGATCTGCTGCGCGTCGGCCAAACGGCGTTGAAAATGGCCTGGGTCGCCAGCCCGGTCGGAATGCGCATTTACCACTCGTAAACGCGAACACGAGACCGGTCCGCTTCCTCAGCCATTTTCGCGGGGCCGCCTAGGCCTTGTTTGGCTCTAGCTCGCGAGATCGTAAACAGGCTCTAAGCAATCGGGAAAAAGAGGCCAGTATGACCGCCACCGAAGACAAGTTCACCCACGAGACGATCACCGCCGTCTGGCCCTGGAGCGACAACCTCTTCAGCCTGAGGACCACCCGCGATGCGCGCTATCGCTTTCGCGCCGGCCAGTTCGCCCGTCTGGGCGTGCGCAAGGCCGATGGCGACGTCGTTTGGCGGGCCTACTCCATGGTCTCGGCGCCCCACGACGACTTCCTCGAATTCTTTTCCATCGTGGTGCCGGGCGGGGCCTTCACCAGCGAGCTGAGCCGCCTGCGCGAGGGCGACGAATTGCTGGTGGAAAAGCAGCCCTACGGCTATCTCACCCTGGAGCGCTTCGGCGGCGGTCGCGATCTCTGGCTGCTGGCCACCGGTACCGGTCTGGCGCCCTTCCTGTCGATGCTGCAGGAACCCGATACCTGGGAGCGCTTCGAGCGCATCGTGCTGGTCTACAGTGTGCGCGAAGCCCGTGACCTGGCCTACCAGGAGGTCATCCGCGGTTACGGCCAGGTGGAACACCTCGAAGGCCTCACCGATCGCCTGGTATATGTCCCCGTGGTCACTCGCGAGGAGCATCCCGGCGCCCTGCGTGGCCGCATCACCACCCTGATCGAGAACGGCGAGCTGGAACGCGCCGCCGGCGTCGAACTCTCGCCCGAGCACTCGCGCATCCTCATCTGCGGCAACCCGGAGATGGTCGACGACACCCGCCAGCTGCTCAAGACCCGTGATCTGCAGCTGGCCCTGAGTCGCCGGCCCGGCCAGGTGGCGGTGGAGAACTACTGGTAAAGGCCGCGTCGCACCGGCGTCTTTACGTTTTCTTCACAATTGGAAAAGGTTGGGCCTTTAGTTTTGGGCCCGCCTTGCTCTAGGATCGGAATTTCCAAGGCTACCTTTCGAGTTCCGATGAGCAGTGACAGATCCGAGCCGCCCCCGGCCCTTGTGCCAGGTGCGGCTGACACCCCCTCTCGCCTTATCCCCTCCGTGGCCGTTCGGCCCCTTCAGACGGAGGTCCGCCGCTGATGGAATGGATCGCCGATCCCACCGCCTGGTTGGGACTGCTCACCCTGATCGTCCTGGAAATCGTCCTGGGCATCGACAACCTGGTCTTCATCGCCATCCTCGCCGACAAGCTGCCGCCCGCGCAGCGTGACAAGGCGCGGGTGATCGGCCTGTCGCTGGCGCTGATCATGCGTCTGGGCCTGCTGGCCAGCATCTCCTGGATGGTGACCCTCACCGAACCGCTGTTCGAGGTATTCGGCAAGGCCTTCTCCGGCCGTGACCTCATCATGCTGTTCGGCGGTATCTTCCTGCTGTTCAAGGCCACCACCGAGTTGCACGAACGGATCGAGGGCCATACCCACAAGACCGGTGGCAATCGTGCCTATGCGGCCTTCTGGCCGGTGGTCGCGCAGATCGTGGTGCTCGACGCCGTGTTCTCGCTGGACGCCGTCATCACCGCCGTGGGCATGGTCGAGCACCTGAGCGTGATGATGATCGCCGTGATCATCTCCATCGGTCTGATGCTGGTGGCGAGCAAGCCGCTGACCGCCTTCGTCAACGCCCACCCCACGGTGATCATGCTGTGCCTGGGCTTCCTGATGATGATCGGTCTGAGCCTGACCGCCGAAGGCCTGGGCTTCCATATCCCCAAGGGCTATCTCTATGCCGCCATCGGCTTCTCGATCCTTATCGAGTTGGCCAACCAGGTGGTGCGCTGGAAGCGCAAGCGCCAGTTGCACGAGCGCCTCGGCATGCGCGAGCGGACCTCCCAGGCCGTGCTGCGCCTGCTGGGCGGTCGCCTGCGCGAAGACGAGGTGGACGAGGACATCGCCGAGTTGATGGACGGCGAGAAGGGCGAAGGCCCGATCTTCGATCGCCGCGAGCGACTGATGATCAGTGGCGTACTGCAACTGGGCGAGCGCCCGGTGCGCACGGTGATGACCGCTCGCGCCGACGTCGACATCCTCGATGCCGACGCCGCCCCGGAGCGCCTGCGCGAGCAGTTGCTGGCCTCGGCCCACTCGCGCCTGCCGCTGGTGGTCAACGGCAATATCGATGAACCGTTGGGCTACGTGCACAAGAAGGAGCTGTTCACCGACATCCTGCAGGGCCAGACGCCCGACCTGCGCAATCGCGTGCGCACGCCCATCCATCTGCCGGCCCAGGCCTCGGTACTCGGGGCCCTGGAGCAACTGCGTGCGGCCTCGACTCACGTGGCCTTTGTGGTCAACGAATTCGGTGGCTTCGAAGGTCTGCTGACCCTGACCGACATCCTCGAGGCCATTGCCGGCGAGATGCCGGACGCCAGCGAGGAAAGCCTGCCGGAGCTGGAGAAGGTGGAAAACGGCTATCGCGCCAGCGGTGGCCTGACGCTGCATCCCCTGGCCCAGCGCACCGGCTTCCAGATCGCCGAAAACGAGGACTATCAGACCCTCGGCGGCCTGGTGGTGGACCTGCTGGGCCGCCTGCCGGTGGCCGGCGATCGCCTGGAATACCAGGGCTGGCAGCTGACGGTGGAGTCGGTCAAGGATCGGCGGATCGGCTGGATCCGCCTGGAGCGACCCGCCTCCTAGCGAGGCGGGCGTTCTGAAAGCCTGTTCAAAGGCTGCGAGCTAGAGTCAAACAAGGCCTAGGCGGCCCCGCGAAAATGGCTGAGGAAGCGGATCGGACCCGCGCTCGGGTTTACAAGTGGTAAATGAGCATTCCGACGGGGCCGCCCAGGCCGGGCTGGCGACCCAGGCCATTTTCAACGCAGGTTGGCCGACGCGCAGCCGCCTTTGAAAGGCTTACAGCGGGTTGATCGGCGGTTCCTGCTTCACTGCAGGGGCCACGGTCGCCTGGCTGTTCTGCTCCTTCAGCAGGTCACGGATTTCGGTCAGCAGCACCTGATCCTTGGTCGGGCCGGACGGAGCGGCCTCCTGGTGCAGACGCAGGCGATTGAGCACCTTGATCGCCATGAAGATGGCGAAGGCGATGATCACGAAGTCGAAGATGGTCTGCAGGAACTTGCCGTAGGACATGACCACGGCCGGCTGGTCACCCACGGCGGCCCTCAGGGTGATCGCCAGTTGCGAGAAATCCACGCCCCCCAGCAACAGGCCCAGCGGCGGCGTGATGATGTCGGCCACGAAGGACGACACGATCTTGCCGAAAGCCGCGCCCAGGATGATGCCGACCGCCAGGTCGACCACGTTGCCTCTCATGGCGAATTTCTTGAACTCGGCAATGATGCTCATGCTGCACTCCTTTGGATGGTTTCGAAGAGACGATAGACGATTGTGCTCGCTTCGCTCGGGTTTGGAACCCTGCGAACGGTCCTGAGGTTCCCCGGCAGCGGCAAATCGCCGCGAAATCGGTAGCTGGTCGTGGCTGTCGCACTTTGTCGAAAGGGCCGGGTCCACCCTGTACGTCGAGGGCTGCAACCCTCGCGACTTCCACCTCTCGCCCCTAGGAGCCCCTGATGGTTGCCAAACACGACCTGCACAAAGACTTTCCCGAATACGCCGAGCAGCTGGACAGCCGTCCCCAGACCGATGCGGCCTTTGCCAAACTGCTGGAAGACTACGCCAAGCTCGACCAGCAGATCCTCGATCTGGAGGAGGTCGAAGAATCCAGCGGCGACGAGGAACTGGGTCGCCTGCGGCGCGAACGGGTCCTGCTCAAGGACAAGATCGCTCAGCAGCTGAAATACCCGTCCTAGCCGTGCCGGGCTCGGCGCGTGACGCCGAGCCCACGTTTATGCGATTGGCAAGGGCCGCTGGCGTTGCCATCATGGTCTCCCAGGAGAGGACCGATGACCGACGAAGTGGCGATGTACCAGCAGTGGCACCTGTGGATCACCGAGGCGGCCGTGGAAGCCCAGCGTCGTCGGGTGCAGCTGGAATTTGCCGAATACAGCCGCCTGCTGGCCAATCTGCAGCTACTCGAACAGGAGCGCTGGCAACAGGCATTGCCGGTCTGGTTAAGGGGCGATGTTGAGATGGTGTCCACGCTCAAGCACTAGCGCCAGAACCTCGCAGCAGACCCGGATGATCAAGCGCTGAACGACCGGCGGTACCTGGCGGTCAATGGGGTACCCCAGGCGAATTTCGCGGGGTGAGCGAGGTTTATCCGGCCTACCTGGCCCTCCCAACGAGGATGTCCCCATGAAGCGTACCGCCCTGATCGCCCTGATGATGTTCGCCGCTGCACCCGTATTCGCCAAGGATCTGTGCGCGGTCCAGCTGCAGAAGCTGGACGATGCCAGCAAGATGAAGACCAACATGATCGGCCCGGGCAGTTCCCAGGCCCAACAGATCGCCAGCTTCCGCAAGAGCGCCATGGAGGCCCAGAAGGCCGGCGACGAGAAGAAGTGCATCGCCCAGGCCAACCAGGCCCTGACCATGCTGCGTCAGCCGGGTGGCGAGGGCAACTAACGCTCAAGCCCGCTAGTGAGAGAGGCGCGCTCCCCCGGGATCGCGCCTTTTTACTGTCTATGCATCCAGTCGTGATATGCTGGGAACCTTCCTTTCTCGACTGGAGAATTCCGCCATGGCCAAGGCCAAGCGTCTCTACGGCTGCACCGAATGCGGCGCCACCTTTCCCAAGTGGGCGGGTCAGTGCGGCGAGTGCGGTGCCTGGAACACCCTGGTGGAAACCGTCGTCGAGACCTCGGCCGTCCCTTCCGGTCGCGCCGGCTGGGCCGGGGCACAGGCGACCATCAAGACCCTGGCCGAGGTCAGCGTCGAAGAAACCCCGCGCTTCACCACCGACTCCACCGAACTCGACCGGGTGCTGGGTGGTGGCCTGGTGGATGGCTCCGTGGTGCTGATCGGCGGCGATCCCGGCATCGGCAAGTCCACCATCCTGCTGCAGACCCTCTGCCACCTGGCGGCGCGCATGCCGGCACTCTATGTCACCGGCGAGGAATCCCAGCAGCAGGTGGCGATGCGCGCTCGACGCCTGGGGCTGCCGGAAGACAAGCTCAAGGTCATGACCGAGACCTGCATCGAGACCATCGTCGCCACCGCCCGCCAGGAAAAGCCGCGGGTCATGGTGATCGACTCCATCCAGACCATCTTCACCGAACAGCTGCAGTCCGCTCCCGGCGGTGTGGCCCAGGTGCGCGAGAGCGCGGCCCTGCTGGTGAGATTCGCCAAGCAGACCGGCACCGCCATCTTCCTGGTCGGCCACGTCACCAAGGAGGGCGCCCTGGCCGGACCGCGGGTACTCGAGCACATGGTCGACACCGTGCTCTATTTCGAGGGCGAGTCCGACGGCCGTCTGCGCATGCTGCGAGCGGTCAAGAACCGCTTTGGTGCGGTCAACGAACTGGGCGTGTTCGGCATGACCGACAAGGGCCTCAAGGAGGTCTCCAACCCCTCGGCGATCTTCCTCAACCGCGCCCAGGAAGCAGTGGCCGGCAGCGTGGTCATGGCGACCTGGGAAGGCTCGCGGCCGATGCTGGTGGAGGTGCAGGCCCTGGTGGACACCAGTCACCTGGCCAATCCGCGCCGGGTCACCGTGGGCCTCGACCAGAATCGCCTGGCCATGCTGCTGGCGGTACTGCACCGCCACGGCAGCATTCCCACCTACGACCAGGACGTCTTCATCAACGTGGTCGGCGGGGTCAAGGTGCTGGAGACGGCGGTGGATCTGGCGCTGATGTCGGCGGTGATCTCCAGCCTGAGAGACCGCGCCCTGCCGCATGACCTACTGGTGTTCGGCGAGATCGGCCTGTCCGGCGAGATCCGCCCGGTGCCCAGTGGCCAGGAGCGCCTCAAGGAAGCCGCCAAGCACGGCTTCAAGCGCGCCATCGTACCCAAGGGCAATGCCCCCAAGGATCCGCCGCCCGGTCTGCAGGTGGTGGCCGTGACCCGCCTCGAGCAGGCGCTGGATGCGCTCTTCGAGTAGCCTTGGGCGGCATTTGTAATATTTTTTAAAACTCTCGGTGGGGCAGGGTGGTCTATCAGGCGCTTCCACGAACCCGGATACCTGCCATGCCTCGTCTGCTCCCGCTTTCCCTGTTCCTTGCCGGCCTTGCCACCAGTGCCCTGGTGCAGGCCGCCGATCCCAGCAGCTCCGCCCCGGCCAGCCTGGAGGTGGATCAGCTGGAGTGGCAGCATGCCGACGAAGGCAGCGTCTTCAACTGGGATCTGGAAGGCTGGGCCCTGGGCGGCGGCGCCAATCGCCTGGATTTCCGCAGCCAGGGCGAGCGTACCAACGGCCACACCGAGCAGGCCGAGGTGCAGGCGCTCTGGGGACACAGCCTGGCCAAGGGCTGGGGCAGCGTGGCCGGCATTCGCCAGGATTTCAAACCCGGCTCGCCACAGACCTGGGCGGCCCTGGGCATCCAAGAGCACGATCCCGAGGATCTCGACATCGAGATCACCGCCTTCTTCGGCGAGAACAGCCAGACCGCCCTGCGCCTGGAAGCCGAATACGACTGGGCCCTGACCCAGCGGCTGATCCTCCAGCCCCATACCGAGCTCAACTTCTACGGCCGCAACGACGAGTCTCGCGGCCAGGGCGCCGGCTTTGCCGAAAGCGAGGCGGGCTTGCGCCTGAGATACCAGGTGACCCCGGAGGTCGCGCCCTATGTCGGCGTATCCTGGAACGCCACCCACGGCAATACCGCCGCCATGGCGCGCGAAGAGGGCGAGGACACCCACGACGCGCGCCTGGTGGTGGGTCTGCATCTGGAGTTCTAAACCTCATTGGGCTTCGCTGCGCTACGAGGCTAATTTCGCCGTCGGTTGGGTTGAGACAGCCTCATCGTCGAAGCCCAACAGCCAGGGCTGAACTCGCCCTGTTGGGCTTCGCTATCGCTCAACCCAACCTGCGAAGCTACCGATACCGTAGGTTGGGTCGAGACGGCTTCATCATCGAAGCCCGACAGCCAGGGCTGAACTCGCCCCGTTGGGCTTCGCTTTCGCTCAACCCAACCTGCGAAGCTACTGATACCGTAGGTTGGGTTGAGACGGCTTCATCATCGAAGCCCGACAGCCAGGGCTGAACTCGCCCCGTTGGGCTTCGCTATCGCTCAACCCAACCTACGAAGCTACCGATACCGTCGGTTGGGTTGAGACAGCCTCATCATCGAAGCCCGACAGCCAGGGCTGAGCTCGCCCCCTTGGGTTTCGCTTTCGCTCAACCCAACCTACTGCTTAGGTCGCTCAAGGCGTGCCCAGTGCCGCCAGCTCGCGCTCCAGCAGGGTCTCGTCGCCCAGGTTCAGCTCCACCAGGCGGCGCAGGTGGCTGATGGAATCCAGGTCGATCTGGCGGCAGGCGAAGGCCAGCTGCTCGGGAGTTTCCCGCACCAGCTCCACGCCCATGGTCACCTGGGCCTCGTCGTTGAGCAGGATGCGCAGTTCATAGGCGGCGCTTGGCTGGGCCGACCAGTCGGCGGGTCGTGCCAGCAGCACACCCTTGAGCGAGATGTCGTCCACGGGCGCCGCCCACTGGCGCTCACCCTGGTGCAACTGCGCAGGGGCATCGAAGGTGAAGCGGGTAAAGCGGCGACGCTCGTTGGTGTCGTTCATGGAAAGGCTTCCTGAGGTTTCCTGATCACTGTAGACGACCGTGGCCGTCCCGTATCGACTGCGCCTGGAAGGGTAGCCGGCTGCGGCCAGCGGAGCCACAGCGAGGGCGCTCATTGGTCGCCAGGGTGCGAGCAGTGGCCTTTGTCAGAAGCTGGACGTGCCCTCTGGGCGCCAGCCGTACTCGCGCGCATGGCGGACCAGGTCGGCCGGCTTCTGGATGTCCAGCTTGCGGCGAATGCTCAGGCGATGGGTCTCCACCGTGCGCACGCTGAGCCCCAGCTGCTGGGCCATGGTCTTGTTGTTGAGGCCCTGAGCCATCAGCAGCAGCACCTGGCGTTCCCGCGGGGTGAGGTCGCCCTCGCTGGCGCCTCCTTCACCCAGGCGGGCGGCGATGGCGCTGCTGTAGAAGCGCCCGCCGACCGCCAGGGCTTCCACCGCGGCGATGATCTCCTCCGAGGGTGCATCCTTGAGCACATAGCCGGCCGCGCCGACCCGCAGCGAGGTGCTCACGTACTCGCGATTGTCGTACATGCTCAGGATCAGTACCCGGGCGCGGGGCGCGCGCTCGGCGATCAGGGCGGTCAGCTCCAGGCCGTTGATGTCCTTGAGGCCGATGTCCACCAGCAGGATGTCCGGATCGAGGCGCGCCAGCAGTTCGAGGGCCTCCGCGCCGCTGCCGGCCTCGCCGACCACGACGAAGCGCTCGATGGTGCCCAGCAGCGCCCGCACGCCGGCGCGGACCAGGGCATGGTCGTCGACCAGGAGGATGCGGATGGGCGTCATGTCGGGCTTTCCTCGTCGGCCGGGAGGTCCGAGCGTAGCAGAACCACGTCGAGGGTCGTGCCACCGGGTCCGGACTGGATGGCGCAGCGACCCCCGAACAGCTCCACGCGCTCGCGGATGTTGCGCAGGCCGATGCCACCGCTGAGGCGCTCCACCTGGCCGGTATCGAAGCCGCGGCCGTCATCGTGCACGGTCAGGCAGATCCAGCGACCGCGTCGTTGCAGGTCGATGACCACGCGCCGGGCCGCGGCGTGGCGCTCGATGTTGGTCAGGGCCTCCTGGACGATGCGAAACAGGGCGACGTCCATGTCGCCGCCGGCGGGATTGTCGTCCAGGGTCTGTCGATAGTCCACGTCCAGGCCGCTGCGCTGGCGGAATTCCTCCACCAGCTGGCCGAGCGCGGCAGGCAGACCGAGGGTGTCCAGCAGGGAAGGGTGCAGGTCGTGGGAGATGCGGCGGATCTCGCCGATGGCGGCGGCCAGGCGCTGGGTGCCCTCGCGCAGGGTCTCGCCGGCACTGGGCCTGCCCGCACCCAGCTCGCGGCTGGCCAGTTCGAACTGGAACTTGATGGACACCAGCAACTGGCTGATGCCGTCGTGCAGCTCGCGTGACAGCCGCGACCTTTCCTCTTCCTGGGAGGTGATGAGGCGTTGGGTCAGCTGCTTGAGCTTGCGATCGGCCAGGCGGTGCTCGCTGACGTTGAGCGTCAGGCCGCCGGCGAACACCAGCAGCACCGCCACCAGGGCCACCCCGGCGCTGGCCAGCAGGGTGGTGCGGATGCCGGCGGCCACGTCGTGGCGGACCTGGGCGAGGGCGGCGTCCACGTCGTCCAGGTAGAGGCCGGTGCCCAGCACCCAGCCCCAGCGTTGCAGCTGGGTCACGTAGGCGAGCTTTTCCGCCATCTGGCCGCTGGAGGGTTTCTGCCAGCCATAGCGCTGGAAGCCATCGCCTTCCCGGGCGCTCCTGAGCAGCGCCTGGATGACCAGCAGGCCGGTACCGTCGGTCAGTTGCCAGAGATCCTGGCCGACCAGTTCGGGCTGGCGCGGATGCATGAGATTGTGGCCATGCTGGTCGTAGACGAAGAAGTAGCCGTCGCTGCCGAAATTCAGACTGGCCAGCAGCGCCAGTACCCTGGCCTTGGTTTCCTCGTCGTCGCGACCGCTGCCGTACAGCGGCTGGATGGCACTGACGCCCATCTCCACATAGTTGCGCAACTCGGTCTTCTTGCTGCCGAGGATGCTGTGTTCGAGCAGCCGGGCCTGCTGCTCGCCCAGGCGCTGGCTCTGTTCCAGTACCACCAGGCAGACCGCGGCCACCGCCAGCAGCAGGGGCAGCAGTCCGAGGGCAACCATCTTGTATTTGAGCTGCATCGGCACCTGTCCGGACTGTCCGCTACGTAGAACTACGTAGCGGGCCTTGGGTAGTTCTGCGAATTTCGCTGTCGCGTCGAGCCGCCGATAGTAATATGGCTCCGCTATGGGCTCTCAGAGCCTGTTCAAAGGCTGCTGCGCGTCGGCCAAACGGCGTTGAAAATGGCTTCGGAATGCTCATTTACCACTCGTAAACTCCGCTTCCTCAGCCATTTTCGCCTTGTTTGGCTCTAGCTCGCGAGACTTTGAATAGGCTCTCAAACAATAACAAGTATCGCCGCGGCCACTGGCGCGCGGCAGGAGAACAAGCATGACCCGAATGGCCAGCCATCTAGCCTGGTTCGCCGTTGCCGTACTGGGCGCCTTCGCGCTGGGTACCGTGGCGCTGAGTCGAGGCGAAGCGATCAACGCCCTCTGGATCGTGGTCGCCGCCGTGGCGATCTACCTCGTTGCCTACCGCTACTACAGCCTGTTCATCGCCACCAAGGTGATGGGGCTCGACGCCAAAAGGGCCACGCCTGCCGTCCTCAACAACGATGGCCTGGACTACGTCCCCACCAACAAGCACATCCTCTTCGGCCACCACTTCGCCGCCATCGCCGGCGCCGGTCCGCTGGTCGGCCCCGTGCTCGCCGCCCAGATGGGCTATCTGCCCGGCACCCTCTGGCTGATCGCCGGGGTAGTCTTCGCCGGCGCGGTCCAGGATTTCGTGGTCCTGTTCCTCTCCACCCGCCGCAACGGGCGCTCCCTGGGCGACATGGTGCGCGAGGAGATGGGGCGCATCCCCGGCACCATCGCCCTGTTCGGCTGCTTCCTGATCATGATCATCATCCTCGCGGTGCTGGCGCTGATCGTGGTCAAGGCCCTGGCCGAGAGTCCCTGGGGCATGTTCACGGTGATCGCCACCCTGCCGATCGCCATGTTCATGGGCGTCTACATGAGATACATCCGCCCTGGTCGCATCGGCGAGATCTCGCTGGTCGGCGTGGTGCTGCTGCTGGCCTCCATCTGGGCCGGTGGCGTGGTCGCCGCCGATCCGGTGTGGGGTCCGGCCTTCACCTTCACCGGCGTGCAGATCACCTGGATGCTGATCGGCTACGGCTTCGTCGCCGCCGTACTGCCGGTCTGGCTGGTGCTGGCGCCGCGTGACTACCTGTCCACCTTCCTCAAGATCGGCACCATCATCGCCCTGGCCATCGGCATCCTGGTGACCATGCCGATGCTCAAGATGCCGGCCCTGACCCAGTTCGTCGACGGCACCGGTCCGGTATGGAAGGGCACCCTGTTCCCCTTCCTGTTCATCACCATCGCCTGCGGCGCGGTGTCCGGCTTCCATGCCCTGATCAGCTCGGGCACCACGCCCAAGCTGATCGCCAAGGAAACCCACGCTCGCTATATCGGCTACGGCGCCATGCTGATGGAATCCTTCGTCGCCATCATGGCCATGGTCGCCGCCTCGGTGATCGAGCCGGGCGTCTACTTCGCCATGAACAGCCCGGCCGCCGTGGTCGGTGCCGACGTGGTGTCGGTAGCTGCCAAGATCAGCACCTGGGGCTTCGTGGTAACGCCCGAGATGCTGCAGGCCACCGCCACCGAGATCGGCGAGCACACCATCCTGGCCCGTGCCGGTGGCGCTCCGACGCTGGCGGTGGGCATTGCCCAGATCATGCACAACGTGCTGCCGGGCGAGAACACCATGGCCTTCTGGTACCACTTCGCCATCCTGTTCGAGGCGCTGTTCATCCTTACCGCAGTGGACGCCGGCACCCGCGCCGGGCGCTTCATGCTGCAGGATCTGCTGGGCAGCTTCGTGCCGTCCCTGAAGCGCACCGACTCCTGGACCGCCAACGTCATCGGCACCGCCGGTTGCGTCGCCCTCTGGGGCTGGCTGCTGTACCAGGGCGTAGTCGATCCGCTGGGCGGCATCAACACCCTCTGGCCGCTGTTCGGCATTTCCAACCAGATGCTCGCCGGTATCGCCCTGATGCTGGGTTCCGTGGTACTGATCAAGATGAAGCGCCAGCGCTATGTCTGGGTCACCCTGGTGCCGGCCGTCTGGCTGCTGATCTGCACCACCACCGCCAGCCTGATCAAGCTGTTCGATTCGAATCCGGCGGTCGGCTTCCTGGCCCTGGCCAAGAAGTACAGCACCGCCATGGCCCAGGGGCAGGTGATCGCCCCTGCCAAGAGCATGGAACAGATGCAGCACATCGTCTTCAACGCCTACACCAACGCCACCCTGTCGGTGCTGTTCCTGGTGGTGGTGATGAGCATCCTGTTCTTTTCCATCAAGGTCGGTCGCGCCGCCCTGGCCAAGCCCGAGCGCAGCGACCGCGAGACCCCGTTCCAGCCGGCTACGGGCGTTTAAAGGAGAGTCCTCATGTTCAATGACCTGGGTCGCATGGGTAAGTACCTGGGGCAGGCCGCCAAGATGCTGGTGGGCATGCCCGACTACGACACCTATGTCGAGCACATGCGCGGCAAGCACCCGGACCAGCCGGTGATGAGCTACGAAGCCTTCTTCCGCGAGCGCCAGGAAGCGCGCTACGGTGGCGGCAAGTCGGGCGCCATACGCTGCTGCTGACCCAGGGTCACTCTCAGAACCTGTTCACGAGCTGCTGCGCGTCGGCCAAACCGCGTTGAAAATGGCTTCGGAATGCTCATTTACCCTTCGTAAACTCCGCTTCCTCAGCCATTTTCGCCTTGTTTGTCTCTAGCTCGCGAGATCGTGAGCAGGTTCTAAGGCCGGGCTCCATGCCCGGCCTCTTTCTGTCTGGAGTTTTCCATGCGTGAAGCTATTCCCGTAACCGTCCTGACCGGCTTTCTCGGCGCCGGCAAGACCACCCTGCTCAAGCACATCCTGCAGGCCGAGCACGGCCTCAGGATCGCGGTGATCGAAAACGAATTCAGCGCCTTGGATGTCGACGGCGAACTGCTCGAAGACGCCGGCGCCGTGCAACTGATGAAGGTGGCCAACGGCTGCGTCTGCTGCACCGGCAGCAAGGACCTGGCCTATGCCCTGACCGTGCTGCTGGAGCGGCTGGACAGCGGTGAGCTGGACTTCGAGCGCCTGGTGGTGGAGTGCACGGGTCTGGCCGATCCCGGTCCGGTGGCCCAGACCTTCTTTACCGACGAGCTCTTGCGCGAGCGTTATCTGCTCGACGGGGTGCTGACCCTGGTGGACGCCGTCCACGCCAGCGAGCAACTGAGCGATCCGCTGCTGCAGGCGCAGATCGGGTTCGCCGACCGCCTGCTGCTGACCAAGCTCGACCTGGCCGAACCGGCGGCCGTCGAGGCGCTGGAGAACCGCCTGCAGCGCATCAACCGCCGCGCGCCAATCCGCCATGTCGACCATGGCCGCATCCACCTGGCCGAGTTGCTGGACATCCGCGGCTTCAACCTGCACGACGAAGACCTGGCGCCGCCCACGCTGTTTCGTCCGCTGCGACCGGTATCGGAAGCCGTCAGTCTCACCGAGCGCATCCAGTCCATCGCCATCCGCGAGTCGCGTCCCTACGACCAGGACAAGATCGGCAAGGTTATGGAGATGCTGCTCGACACCCTCGGCTGCGACCTGCTGCGCTACAAGGGGCTGCTCAACATCGCTGGCGAGGAGCGCCGCCTGCTGTTCCAGGGCGTGCAGCAGATCTATGCCGCCGACTGGGAACGCGACTGGGCGCCGGACGAGGAGCGCGAAAGCCGCGTGGTGCTGATCGGCATGGACCTGCCGGAAGAGCGCATCCGCGCCGCCTTCGAGCGGGCGGTGGCCAAGACCTAGGGACTTACTCGGTGGACTGGCCAGTGCGACTGGCCAGCCGCTCCAGGGCCGCCTTGAGCTTGGGGTCGCGGATGCCGGCCGCGACTTCGCGCAGGCTGTCGGCGCCCACCTGACTGACCTGACGCAATGGCCGGGTACGGGTGGCGACGCCAGGACTTGGCTGCATCTTGAACTGCAGGCGCAGCAAGCCGGCGAATTCCGGTGCCTGCTGCAGCAGTCTGAGCAGGCGCCGCTGCTGATAGCGCAATCGCGTCGCCCAGTGGGCGTCGTTGACCACCAGCAACAGCGTGCCCTCGCGCCAGCTGGCCACCCGGCAATGAGGTCGGGCGGCGGGTTGCAGCTGCTCTTCCAGCAACTGTTGCAGCCGTCCCAGCCGCTCGGCCTCGCGAAACAGCGCCTTGAGCGGTTTGGCCTGGCGCAGCAGGGCGGCGGGAGCGACGGCGGAGAGGGGGCGAAAGGCCATGCGCAGGACTCGCGATGGGCGAAGAGAGGACGCCGATGGTAACAGATCGCTCTGGCGTCCTGGCGGCCGGGGGGCCGTCGTTCTTTCCTCATCGGCATTTCCGAGTAGAATGCCCGATTACCATCGCGGGACACCGCGGGTTTCAACCCCCGCGCCCAGGCGTCTGGCCAGGCTCTGCAGAGGCCTTGCCGCCCGTTTCGCTCCCCTCATTCCAGCGGAAGAATTCCAGTCGATATGTTTGCGCCTTTGTTGAAGAAATTCTTTGGAAGCAAGAACGAACGAGATGTCAAACGCCTAGGCAAGGTCGTGGTGGCCACCAATGCGTTGGAATCCCAGATTGCCTCCCTGAGCGACGAGCAACTGCGCGCCAAGACCGAGGAATTCAAGCAGCGCGTCGCGCAGGGCGAGTCCCTCGACGTGCTGATGCCCGAGGCCTTCGCCGTGGTCCGCGAGGCCGGCAAGCGGGTCATGGGCATGCGTCACTTCGACGTCCAGCTGATCGGCGGCGCCGCGCTGCACGAAGGCAAGATCGCCGAGATGCGTACCGGTGAGGGCAAGACCCTGGTGGGCACCCTGCCGGTCTATCTCAATGCGCTGTCCGGCAAGGGCGTCCATGTGGTCACGGTGAACGACTACCTGGCCCGCCGCGACGCCAACTGGATGCGGCCGCTGTACGAGTTCCTCGGCCTGTCGGTCGGCATCATCCTGCCGTTCCAGCCGCCGGAAGAGAAACGCGCCGCCTACGCCTCGGACATCACCTACGGCACCAACAACGAATTCGGCTTCGACTACCTGCGCGACAACATGGCCTTCAGCATGGCCGAGAAGTACCAGCGCGAGCTGAACTTCGCGGTGGTCGACGAGGTGGACTCCATCCTCATCGACGAAGCCCGGACCCCGCTGATCATCTCCGGCCAGGCCGAAGACAGCTCCGAGCTCTACCAGAAGATCAACCTGCTGATCCCGCGCCTGCAGCAGCACATCGAGGAAGAGGAAGGCAATCCGACCCAGGTCGGCCACTACACCATCGATGAAAAGACCCGCCAGGTGGAGATCACCGAGCTGGGTCACCAGTTCATCGAGGAGATGCTCACCGAGACCGGTCTGCTGGCCGAGGGCGAGAGCCTCTACTCCGCGCACAACCTGGGCCTCCTGACTCACGTGTTCGCCGGCCTGCGCGCCCACACCCTGTTCCATCGCAACGTCGAGTACATCGTCCAGCAGGACCAGGTGCTGCTGATCGACGAGCACACCGGCCGGACCATGCCGGGCCGCCGCCTCTCCGAAGGCCTGCACCAGGCCATCGAGGCCAAGGAAGGACTGCCGATCCAGCCCGAGAGCCAGACCCTGGCCTCGACCACCTTCCAGAACTACTTCCGCCTGTACAACAAGCTCGGTGGCATGACCGGTACCGCCGACACCGAGGCCTTCGAATTCCGCCAGATCTACAACCTCGACGTGCTGGTGATCCCGACCCACCGCGAGATCGCCCGTAAGGACTTCAACGACCTGGTCTACCTGACCCAGGCCGAGAAGTACCAGGCCATCATCGAGGACGTGAAGCAGTGCCAGGCCGAAGGCCGTCCGGTGCTGGTGGGTACCGCCTCCATCGAGAGCTCCGAGTACGTCGACCAGCTGCTGACCCAGGCCGGCATCGAGCACAAGGTGCTCAACGCCAAGTACCACGAACGGGAAGCCGAGATCATCGCCCAGGCCGGTCGTCCGGGCGCCGTGACCATCGCCACCAACATGGCCGGTCGTGGTACCGACATCCTGCTCGGCGGCAACTGGGAAGTGGAAGTCGCGGCCCTGGAGAATCCCACCGAGGAGCAGATCGCCGCGATCAAGGCCGCCTGGCAGGCGCGCCACAAGCAGGTCATCGATGCCGGCGGCCTGCACGTGATCGCCTCCGAGCGCCACGAATCCCGGCGGATCGACAACCAGCTGCGCGGTCGTGCGGGTCGCCAGGGCGACCCGGGTTCCAGCCGCTTCTACCTGTCGCTGGAAGACAGCCTGATGCGCATCTTCGCCTCCGACCGGGTAAAGAACTTCATGAAGGCCCTGGGCATGCAGGGCGGCGAGGCCATCGAGCACCGCATGGTCACCAACGCCATCGAAAAGGCGCAACGCAAGGTCGAAGGCCGCAACTTCGATATCCGCAAGCAGCTGCTGGAATACGATGACGTGGCCAACGAGCAGCGCAAGGTGATCTATCACATGCGCGACACCCTGTTGGAGAACGAAGACGTCGGCGACACCATCAAGGGCTTCCGCGAGGAGACCCTGACCCAGGTGGTCAACGAGCACATCCCGCCGCAGTCGCTGCCCGAGCAGTGGGACGTTCCCGGCCTGGAAGCCGAGATCTACAGCGTCTTCGGTCAGCAACTGCCCATCGGCCAATGGCTGGACGAAGACGACAAGCTGTACGAGGACACCCTGCGGGTGAAGATCCTCGAGCAGCTCGAAGCGGCCTACCTGGAAAAGGAAGACATGGCCGGTCGCGAGGCCCTGCGCAACTTCGAGAAGCAGATGCTGCTGCGGGTGGTCGACGACCTCTGGAAGGACCACCTCACCACCATGGATCACCTGCGTCACGGCATCCATCTGCGCGGCTACGCCCAGAAGAATCCCAAGCAGGAATACAAGCGCGAGTCCTTCAACCTGTTCCAGGAACTGCTGGACAGCATCAAGCGCGACACCATTCGCGTGCTGTCCCACGTCCAGGTACGCCGGGAAGATCCGGCCGAGGAAGAGGAGCGCATGCGCCGCGAGGCCGAAGCCCTGGCCGAGCGCATGCAGTTCCAGCACGCCGAGGCGCCTTCGCTGGTCGACCCCGAGGTGCTCGAGGATGAGCAGGGCGAAGACACCGTGGTGCCCTTGCAGCCCCAGCGCAATGACCAGAAGATCGGTCGCAACGAGCCGTGCCCCTGTGGCTCCGGCAAGAAGTACAAGCAGTGCCACGGCAAGCTCGACTGAGGGCCGGCCCGGGCAGCCGTGGCGACGGCAACCTGTCGGCATAGCCGCCGACAGGTTGTAAACTCCACCCGCTAGGCTGTCTGCGCCCCTTGCCCAGGCTGGGCGAGGCGGGCGCGGGAAGGCTGCTTTCCACGCCGCGACCGGTTTTCCGCTCGCGGCGTTTCCTTTTCTTTCACTGGAGTTTTCCCATGGCTGTCGGTCTCGGTCCGCTCTCCACGCTGCACCCGGTTCCCGGTTTCGAACTCGGTATCGCCTCCGCCGGCATCAAGCGTCCCGGGCGCAAGGATGTGGTGGTGATGCGCTGTGCCGAAGGCTCCAGCGTGGCCGGGGTCTTCACCCTAAACGCCTTCTGCGCCGCGCCGGTGATCGTCGCCCGCCAGCGCTTCGCCGGTCCCGTGCGCTACCTGCTGACCAACACCGGCAACGCCAACGCCGGTACCGGGCAGCCCGGTCTGGCCGCGGCCGAGCGCACCACCAAGACCCTGGCCACCCTGGCCAGCGTCGGCGAGGAGGCGGTGCTGCCGTTCTCCACCGGGGTGATCGGCGAACCGCTGCCGGTGGAAAAGATCGAAGCCGCGCTGCCGGCCGCCCTGGCCGATCTGGCCGAGGACAACTGGGCCGCTGCCGCCACCGGCATCATGACCACCGACACCCTGCCCAAGGGCGCCAGCCGTCAGTTCCAGGTGGACGGCGCCACCGTTACCGTGACCGGCATCAGCAAGGGCGCCGGCATGATCAAGCCGAACATGGCGACCATGCTCGGCTATGTGGCCACCGACGCCAAGGTCGCGCGGGGCCTGTTGCAGGATCTGCTGGCCGATGCCGCCAACCGCTCCTTCAACCGCATCACCATCGATGGCGACACCTCCACCAACGACTGCTGCATGCTGGTGGCCACCGGCCAGGCGGCCATGGCGGAAATCACCCAGCCCAGCGGCACGGCCTTCGAGCAGCTGCGCGATGCGATCTTCGCGGTATTCGCCGAACTGGCCCAGGCCATCGTGCGTGACGGCGAGGGTGCCACCAAGTTCGTCACCGTGCAGGTCAATGGTGGCGGCAATGCCCAGGAGTGCCTGGACGTCGGCTATGCCGTGGCCCATTCGCCGCTGATCAAGACCGCGCTGTTCGCCTCCGACCCCAACTGGGGCCGCATCCTCGCCGCTGTCGGCCGGGCTGGCGTGCCCCAGCTGGATGTCAGCCTGATCGACGTCTTCCTTGGTGGCGTGCAGATCTGCCAGCAGGGCGGTCGCGCGGCCACCTACACCGAAGAGCAGGGCGCGCGGGTCATGGCCCAGGCGGAGATCGAGATCCGCATCGAGCTGGGTCGCGGCAGCCACAGCGAGACCATCTGGACCACCGATCTCTCCCACGACTATGTGAAGATCAACGCCGAGTACCGTACCTGACGGCTACCCGGCGCCTGGGCGTCCGCTCCGGCGGGCGCCTGCGGCGGTCCTCGCGGGCCGCATCGTTTCGAGGAATCCCCGCATGTCCCAGCTGCAACTCATGATCGGCAACAAGAATTTCTCCTCCTGGTCGCTACGGGCCTGGCTGGCCATGGAGCTCAGCGGCGCTGCCTTTGAAGAGGTGTCGATCCCGCTCTATACCCCCAACAGCCGCGCCTTGCTCAAGGCCCAGTCGCCTACCGGCAAGGTGCCGGTGCTCAAGCTGGCCGAGGGCACCATCTGGGATTCCCTAGCCATCGTCGAGTATCTCGCCGAGGCCTATCCCGATGCCGGGCTGTGGCCGACGGACACCCTTGCCCGCGCCCATGCCCGGGCGCTGTGCGCCGAGATGCACAGCGGCTTCCTCGCCCTGCGCCGCGAGCTGCCCATGGACCTGCGTCGCCGCCAGCGGCTGAAGTCGACCACCGCGGAGGCGGTGGAAGACATCCAGCGCATCCAGCGGCTGTGGCGCGAATGCCGCGAGCGTTACGGCCAGCAGGGTCCTTACCTGTTCGGCACGCCGACCATTGCCGATGCCTTCTATGCCCCGGTCGCCAGCCGCTTCCGCAGCTACGGGGTGGAACTGTCGGTCGAGGCGGCCGCCTATGTCAAAACCGTCTACGCCTGGCCGGCCTTCCAGCGCTGGCTGGCGGAGGCTGAAACGGAGGAGCAGAGCGCATGACTCGTCTGCATGTCGTCGCGGCGGTGATCCGCGACCCCCAGGGGCAGATCCTTATTGCCCAACGCCCCGCGCACAAGCACCAGGGCGGTCTCTGGGAATTTCCGGGAGGCAAGGTGGAGGCCGGTGAAGCGCCGGCCGTGGCCCTGGCGCGCGAACTGGCCGAGGAGCTGGGTATCCAGGTGACAGCGGCTCGCCCGCTGCTGCAGGTGCGCCACGACTATCCCGATCAGGCGGTGCTGCTGGATGTCTGGCAGGTGGACGCCTTTACCGGCGACGCCCATGGCGCCGAAGGCCAGCCGCTGGCCTGGGTGGCCCCGCGTGATCTGGTCAACTACGACTTCCCGGCGGCCAACCGACCCATCGTCCAGGCGGCGCGTCTGCCAGACCGCTACCTCATCACTCCTGGCGAATTGACCACCGCGGAATTGCTCAACGGCCTGCACCGGGCTCTGGACAGTGGCATCCGCCTGGTCCAGCTGCGCACGCCGGACAACTTCGATCCGCAGTACCGCGACCTGGCGGGCGACGTCCAGGGGCTCTGCACCGGGCGCGCCCAGCTGATGCTCAAGGGGCCGCTGGAATGGCTGGGCGATTTTCCTGCCGCCGGCTGGCATCTGACCGCCGAGCAGTTGCGCCGCTATGCGCCCAATGGCCGGCCCTTCCCGGAGCAGCGCCTGCTGGCGGCTTCCTGCCACGACGCCGAGGAACTGGCCCTGGCCCGGCAGATGGGCGTGGATTTCGTCACCCTGTCGCCGGTGATGCCCACCGCCAGCCACCCCGGCGCCCCGACCCTGGGCTGGGTCAAGGCCCAGCAACTGCTGGCCGACTGCGACCTGCCGGCCTACCTGCTGGGAGGGCTGGGCGATGACGACCTCGCCGGCGCCTGGCAGGCCGGCGCCCAGGGCGTGGCGGCGATCCGGGCGTTCTGGCCTACACCGGCGTAGGTTGGCGCTAAGCGCAGCGAAGCCCAACAGGGATGCATCGTGCTCGTGCCTGTTGGGCTTCGACGATAGGGCCGTCTCAACCCAACCTACGATTCTCGGCGTAGGTTGGGTTGAGCGCAGCGAAGCCCAACAGGGATGCATCGTGCTCGTGCCTGTTGGGCTTCGACGATAGGGCCGTCTCAACCCAACCTACGACTCTCGACGTAGGTTGGCGCTGAGCGCAGCGAAGCCCAACAAGGATGCATCGTGCTCGTGCCTGTTGGGCTTCGACGATGAGGCCGTCTCAACCCAACCTACGATTCTCGACGTAGGTTGGGTTGAGCGCAGCGAAGCCCAACAGGGATGAACTGTGCTCGTGACCCTGGGCTTCGACGGTATGGCTGTCACAGCCGTCGGTGAAGGCCACAAAAAAGCCCGCCAATTGGCGGGCTTTTCCTATCGGCGGAGAAAATTACAGCCGCGGATAGTCGATGTAGCCCACCGGCCCCTTGCTGTAGAAGGTATCCGGGTGCGGCTCGTTCAGCGCGGCGTCCTGCTCCAGCCGTTGCGGCAGATCCGGGTTGGCGATGAAGGGCACGCCGAAGGCCACGGCATCGGCCTTGCCTTCTTCCAGCCAGGCATTGGCCTTGGCCTTGTCGAATTTCTCGTTGGCGATGTAGACGCCACCAAAGGCTGCCTTGAGGTCCGGGCCCAGGCTGTCGCTGCCAGCCGCTTCGCGGATGCAAATGAAGGCGACCTGGCGCTGACCCAGCTCGCGAGCGACATGGCCAAAGGTGGCGGCAGGGTCGCTGTCGCCCATGGTGTGCATGTCGCCACGGGTGGACAGATGCACGCCGACGCGATCGGCGCCCCAGACATCAATGCAGGCATCGGTCACTTCCAGCAGCAGCCGGGCACGGTTCTCGATGGAGCCGCCATAGTTGTCGGTGCGCTGGTTGGTGTCGCTCTGCAGGAACTGGTCGAGCAGATAGCCATTGGCCCCATGGACCTCGACGCCATCGAAGCCGGCGCGCTTGGCGTTCTCGGCGCCATGCCGATAGGCGGCGACGATGCCGGGGATTTCGGCGGTTTCCAGCGCCCGCGGGGTGACATAGTCACGCTTGGGACGCAGCAGGCTGACGTGACCCTGAGCGGCGATGGCGCTCGGCGCCACCGGCAGTTCGCCGTCGAGGTAACGGGGATCGGAGATGCGCCCCACATGCCAGAGTTGCAGCACGATGCGGCCACCAGCCTTGTGCACGGCGGTGGTCACGCGTTGCCAGCCGGCCACCTGCGCGTCGGACCAGATGCCGGGGGTGTCGGGATAGCCCACGCCCATGGGGTCCACCGAGGTGGCCTCGGTGATGATCAGACCTGCCGAGGCGCGTTGCACGTAGTACTCGACCATCAGATCGCCCGGGACCCGGCCCGGTTCGGCGCGGCAGCGGGTGAGGGGCGCCATGATGACGCGGTTGGGCAGTTCCAGGGCGCCGATCTTGATCGGCTCGAACAGCTGAGTCATGGCTAGCTCTCTTGATTAGCTGGCGGTCGCCAGGCCGCTCTTGCGGGCCTGGCTGGCAGTCAGCAGGGTGGCGATGAGCGCCAGCAGGGCGAGCCCGCTGGCGGCGAGGGGTACCGCGGTAAGACCCAGGCCGTGGTCGATCACCAGGCCGCCGACCCAGGCGCCGAGGGCATTGCCCACGTTGAAGGCGCCGATGTTGAGGGTCGAGACCAGATTCGGCGCGTCCTTGCCGAAGGTGACCACGTTGATCTGCAGGGCCGGCACGGCGGCGAAGGCGGCCGCGGCCCAGAGGAAGAGGGTGATCTCGGCGGGCAGGAAGGCATGGCCGGTCCAGCGTAGCGCGGCGGAGGTCAGCGCCAGGGCGACGAAGATGCCCACCAGGCTGGTGGCCAGGCGCCAGTCGGCCAGCCGGCCGCCGATGAAGTTGCCCAGGGTCAGGCCCAGGCCGATCAGCAGCAGGGTACCGGTGACGCCTCGCGGCGAGACACCGGTGACTTCCTGCAGCAGCGGCGCCACATAGGTGAAGAGGGCGAACATGGAGGCGGCGAAGAACACCGTCATCGACAGCGCCAGCCAGAAGCCCAGGCCGCGCAGGGCGAGCAGCTCCCGGCGCAGGTCGGCGCGCGGCTGGTTGCGGTCGGCCGGCAGTACCCGCCAGAGCCCAACCAGGGCGACCACGCCGATCATCACCACCGCCCAGAAGGTCGAGCGCCAGCCGGCCGCCTGGCCCAGGGCGGTACCCAGGGGCACGCCCAGCACATTGGCCAGGGTCAGGCCGGTGAACATCAGGGCCACCGCCGAGGCGCGGCGATTCTCCGGGACCAGGCTCGCGGCGACGACCGCGCCGATACCGAAGAAGGCGCCATGGCAGAGGGCGGTGACCACCCGCGCCAGCATCAGCATGTTGTAGCCGCTGGCGACAGCGCAGAGCAGGTTGCCGACGATGAAGATGCCCATCAGGGCGAGCAGGGCGCGCTTGCGCGGCCAGTGGGCCGTGGCCAGGGCCATGAAGGGCGCGCCGACGGCCACACCCAGGGCATAGCCGGTGACCAGCCAGCCGGCGCTGGGGATGGACACGCCGAGATCGGCGGCGACGTTGGGCAGCAGCCCCATGATGACGAATTCGGTGGTGCCGATGGCGAAAGCGCTCAGCGCCAGCACGATGAGAGAAGCGGGCATCAGGATTCCTTGCAGACTAGAGTTCGCGAGCGAGACGTTGCAGAAAGGCCTGGATGGCGGCCTCGTCGCGTTGGTAGAACACCCACTGACCGATGCGCCGCGTGGTGACCAGGCCGGCTCGGGTCAATACCGCCAGGTGCGCCGAGACCGTCGATTGCGACAACCCGGCACGGGCCTCGATTTGCCCGGCGCAGACGCCGGTGTTCAGGTCATGGTCCTGGTGCGGAAAGTACTGCCGGGGATCGCGCAGCCAGTCGAGGATCTGGCGACGCAGGGGATTGGCCAGGGCTTTGAGGATCTCGTCCATCACGGTCGCATCGTCATATTGGGTTGTAGCGAACCTTAGATCGTAAAAAATCGATATGCAAGCTATCCATCTTCGATTCTGCCTATCGTGGGCTTAGAGGCTCACTATCGCGATAAGTGTCCAGAGGCGCCGCTTCGTTCAGTTGCGATTCAGATCACGCGGCTAGAATTGCCGGGTGCGGCCCCGTTCGCCGCAATGGATCTTCAAGGAGTAAAGACATGGCGCTGCCCACCCGTATCCTTCTCGCCAGCCTGGCCCTGGCCACCCTGGCCGGATGCGCTTCCCCCAATCCCTACGAAAATCAGGGTCAGGCCAGCGGTGGCACCTCCAACACCGCCAAGTACGGTGGCCTGGGCGCTCTTGCCGGCGCCGTCGCCGGTGCCGCCATCGATCACAATCATCGGGGCAAGGGTGCGCTGATCGGCGCCGCGGCCGTGGGTGCGGCGGCAGCGGGCTACGGCTACTACGCCGACCGCCAGGAAGCCGAATTGCGCCGGCAGATGGAAAACACCGGCGTCGAGGTGCAGCGCCAGGGCGATGACATCAAGCTGATCATGCCCGGCAACATCACCTTCGCCACCGATTCGGCCGACATCGCCAACAGCTTCTACAAGCCGCTGAACGACCTGGCCAATTCCTTCAAGCAGTTCGACCAGAACAGCATCGAGATCGTCGGCTATACCGACAGCACCGGCAGCCGCGCCCACAACGTCGAGCTGTCCCAGCGCCGGGCGCAGAACGTCGCCGGCTACCTGACCGCCCAGGGCGTCCCCGCGGCGCGGCTGAGCACCCGGGGCGCCGGTCCCGATGCGCCCATCGCCAGTAACGCCACCGCCGATGGCCGGGCGCAGAATCGTCGCGTCGAGGTCAATCTGCGGCCCCTGCCGGGAGCCACCGGCACCCCGGCCCAGTAACGACCGCTCGTCGCCTGCGACCCGCAGTTTCCGCGCCCTCGTGAGGGGCGGCGGAAACTGCTTTTCCATTTTGCGCTCTGATAGACGTCGTAAAGGGAGCCTCCCGCCGATTGGCAGGAGGCATGCTCCTGTCCGGCTGCTACGCTAGTAGGGTTGGAGCGACACATCGCATAACGGACACGAAGGGAAGGGGTAGCCAGCCGCACATGGCTGCTGCACGGCGGCAGAGGCCGCGGGGAGAAAAGGCTTGATGGAGTGCCCGTTGCCGCAGACAGAGCAAGGTCCGGTATTGCTGGTGGTGGACGACCGCCAGGAGAACCTGTTCGCCATGCAGGCGGTGCTGGAGGTCGGGAACTGGCGGGTGATCACCGCTGCCTCGGGTGAGCGTGCCCTGCAATACCTGCTGGACGAAACCGTGGACCTGGTGCTACTCGACGTCCAGATGCCGATCATGGACGGCTTCGAGGTGGCGCGCATCATGCGCAGCAACCTGCGCACCCGCTTCACCCCGATCATCTTCGTCTCCGCCGAAGCCCACTCCTACGAATCGGTGTTGCGTGGCTATGCCACCGGCGCGGTCGACTATCTGCTCAAGCCCGTCGATCCCAATATCCTCCGCCACAAGGTGCGCTCGCTGCTCGATCACGAGCGCAATCGTCGCGAGTTGCTGCAGGCCACCCAGCAGCTGGAACTGGCCAAGTCCTTCAGCGACTCGCTGCTCGACAATGCCGCCGAGGGCATCCTCACCGTCAACGAGCAGGGCCGGGTGACCTTCGCCAACGCCGCCATCGCCCGCATGTTGCGCTGCAGCGTCAGTGACCTGGTGCATGCCAACTTCCTCGACTTCCTCGAAGGGGGCAGCGGTCTCGACGACTGGCAGACCTCGCCCTTCATGGAGCACTACGACCGTCGCGAGACCTATCGCCTGCATGACGCCCGCCTGCGTACCAATCGCGGCGACAGCCTGCCGGTGGCGCTGTCCTGCGCGCCGCTGCCGCGCATGCAGCGGGCCATGGTCATCATCGCCCTGGACATGTCGCGCATGCGCGAGTTGCAGGACCAGCTCGAATCCCAGGCCGTCACCGATGCCCTGACCGGGCTGCTCAATCGCCGCGGCTTCAACCAGACCCTGGAAGCGGCGCTGGCGCGCAGCGGTCGCAACGGCAAGCGCATGGCCGTGCTCTACATCGACCTCGACGGTTTTAAGCGCATCAATGATTCTCTCGGCCACGAGGCCGGGGATCGGGTGCTGTGCATCGTCGCCGAGCAGCTCAAGAGCTGCATGCGGCCCTACGACATCCTGGCCCGCATGGGCGGCGACGAATTCACCGCGCTGCTCGATTCCCTCGAGCATCCCGAGGATGCCGCCCGCGTCGCCGAGAAGCTCCTGGAGCTGCTGGCCACGGTGCATCGCATCGACGGCATGGAGGTCAGCCTGGGCGCCAGCATCGGCATCGCCAGCTATCCCGATTGTGGCCATACCGTGGACGGCCTGCTGAGATCCGCCGACATTGCCATGTACGAGGCCAAGCGCGGCGGACGCCAGCAGTACCGCTTCTTCTCGCCGGAAATGAATGGCCGTGCGCGTTCCCGGCTGATGCTCGAAGAAAGCGTGCGCAATGCCATCGACAACAAGGATTTCGTCCTCGCCTACCAGCCGCAGGTCTATCTGCGCGATGGCCGCCTACGCGGCTTCGAGGCGCTGCTGCGCTGGGAGCACACGGTGGCCGGCAAGGTCTCGCCCAGCGTCTTCATTCCGCTGCTGGAAGAGACCCGGCTGATCAACCGCATCGGCGACTGGATCTTCCGCGAAGGCGCCACCAAGCTGCAGTCCCTGCAGGAGATCTACGGCGACGAACTGTTGCTGAGCATCAACCTCAGTCCCGTGCAGTTTGGCATGCCGCAATTGGCGGAGAGCCTGCGCCAGATCATCGAGACCCATGGGTTGCAACCCAGGCAGATGGAAATCGAGGTGACCGAGTCGGCGCTGATGCACGACATCGACTACACGCGGGCGCAGCTGTCGCAACTGCGGGCCCTCGGTGTGCGCATCGCGGTGGATGACTTCGGCACCGGCTATTCCTCGCTGGCATACCTGCGCCACTTCGAGCTGGACACCCTCAAGATCGATCAGTTGTTCATCGCCAACATGCTGGACTCCTCGCGCGACGCCGCCATCGTCAGCACCATCCTCGAGCTGGGCCGCAACCTGGATCTGGAAGTCATCGCCGAGGGCGTGGAGACCCTGGAGCAGCGTGACTGGCTGATCGAGCACGGCTGCGAAATCATGCAGGGCTTCCTGGTCTCCCGACCGCTGAGCGCCGAGGTGACCGGACGCTTCCCCCAGCAGGTGGACTGGGCCGCCAAGCGGCCCGAGCCAACGCTCTAAGCGCCCTGCGGCCTGCGCCAGCGGCGAGCCGCCGTCCATCGGCGCAGGCCGCGAGCCAGGTGGCGGGCCAGGGCCGCCAGGACCTCCCGGGCCGGCACCTGGCCAGCCAAACCACGCACGCCACTGAACGAACACTCGTCCGTGCCTTCTTATGCAATGGCCACAGGCACGGAGTAGGAAGCATGCGGGGCGCCGTCTTTCCATGGCGGGAAAACAACAGGTTCGAATTGCTGGTGGACGGCGGTCGGTTCTTTCCGGCCATGCTCGAATCCATCGCTGGTGCCAGTCGCCAGATCGATGTCGAACTCTATCTGGTGGAAGCCGGCAGCTGCTCCGAGCAACTGCTCGTGGCCCTGACCGAGGCGGCCCGACGGGGCGTCGCGGTACGTTGCCTGTTCGATGGCTTCGGTACTCTGCGGATGGACGCCGCCTTGCGCCGTCAGCTCGAGGAAGCCGGCGCCGAGCTGCGCGTCTTTAATCCCGTGCGCTTCGGCCACGGCCTGCATAACCTGCATCGCGATCATCGCAAGATCTTCATCATCGACGGCGAAGAAGCCTTTGTCGGTGGTAGCGGCGCGACTGACGACTTCTGGGATCCGGCCAAGAGCGACTGCAACTGGCACGAGGTCATGGTGCGCATCCAGGGTCCGCTGGTGGAAGACTGGCTGGCCCTGTTCGAGCGCCAATGGGAAGCGGTCGGTCGCCGCCGCGCCTGGAAGCCGCGTCCGCGGCGGGGACGCGAGCGTCCACCGCCACCGCCCGCTGCCCAGGAAGGGCAGGGCCGGGTCGCCTATGCCGATGCCCGGCAGCACCGTGACATCCTCCAGGCACTGATTCGTGCCCTGGTGGGTGGCCAGGAACGCATCTGGTTCGCCACGCCCTATTTCCTGCCGACCTGGCGCGTGCGCTGGGCGCTCAGGCGCGCGGCGCGCCGCGGCGTCGACGTGCGCCTGCTGCTCACCGGCCGGCACACTGACAATCCGCCGGTGCGTTTCGCCGGGCAGCGCTACTACCGCAGCCTGTTGCGCGCCGGTGTACGCATCTACGAATACCAGCCGAGATTCATCCACGCCAAGATGGTGCTGGTGGACAACTGGGTCAGTGTCGGCTCCTGCAACTTCGATCACTGGAATCTGAGGTTCAACCTGGAGGCCAATGTCGAGGCAGTGGATCGCGGCCTGAGTCAGGCGGTGGCGGCCAGCTTCGTCAAGGATTTCGCCCAGAGCCGCGAGATCACCCTGGAGTTCTGGCGCAGTCGCCCCTGGTGGAGACGGGCGCGCGAATGGCTGTGGGGTTCCCTGGATCGGCTGGTGATCGGTGTACTGGGTCGCGGTTAGCAGCCCCGGTTGTCAGGTGCGGGTAACATAACCGATCCGGCGCTGTTGGCCGGACCCATCGTCCCGTGGACGAGGCCAGACGAGTAACGCCTTAGTGCAGACTTTAGATAAACACCGCTTCATCGGTCTGGAGTGGCTCAGGTTCCTGATGGGTTTCTATGTGGTCGTCTACCACACCATCCATTTCTATCCCGAGCGCAAGACCATCCCCCTGCTGGACGAGATCACCAGCATGGGCTTCTTCGCCACCAGCACCTTCTTCGTGCTCTCCGGCTTTCTGCTCGCCCATGTCTATTGCGGTCGCGGCAGCCTGCGCGAGCCGGCGCGCAGCTTCTGGGTCAAGCGTTTCGCCAATCTCTATCCGATCCACATCTTCGCCCTGCTGCTGGCGATGGCGGTGGTGACCTGGATCGGCAGTCTGGGTATTCCGCCGGGCGCGGCCACGGCCAGTGTCCGCTTCGTGGTGTTCGACACCAACGAACCCCTGGCGCGAACCAACCCCGAACTGTTCCAGCACTTCATGACCAACGCGGAGCTCGCCTTCAACGCCGTGTTGCAGCTGTTCATGCTGCAGGCCTGGAATCCCTATTACCTCACCTTCAACGCGCCCCTCTGGTCGATCTCGGCGCTGTTCTTCTTCTATCTGACCTTTCCCAAGCTGGCCCCGCGGCTGATGACCAGCGAGCGTCCCTGGCAGCTGTTGCTGCTGGTCTGGGTGCTCTATCTGATTCCGCCGCTGCTGGTGATCGCCAACCAGAACTATGGCATGCCCTTCACCGGCCTCCTGCAACGGGTGCCCCTGTTCCGCTTGCCGGAATTCCTCGCCGGCATCCTGCTGTATGCCGTCTTTCGCCGCCAGCACGCGCGGGGCTGGGCGCCGTCGGAAAGGCAGCGGCTGTTGCTGGCGAGCTACCTGATCCTGAGTTTCGCCCTGGGTACGGCACTCTTCACCCATGGGCCCAAGTTCTGGTACTTCCTCTTTCACAACGGCCTGTTCCTGCCGTCGCAACTGATCCTGGTCTACCTGGCCGCGCTGGCACGGGAACCGGTCAGCGAGCGCATCCGCCACTGGTCACCGCGGCTGGGAGCGGCGTCACTGTCGATGTTCGCCCTGCATGTGCCCCTGTCGGGCATCTACATGACCCTGGAACAGCTGATCGGCGGCGATCTCAAGGCCTGTATGAGCGGCAATCGCGAGGTCTGTATCGCCGCCGCCGGGGCCTATACCAACTCCATCGAATGGTACTGGCTGTTCCTGCTGGCGGTGGTGGTGCTCTGCGTGCTGTTCCAGGAGCGGCTGGTGGTGCCGACGCGCAAGCGCATTCTCAAGGTGCTGCTGCCGCGCCTGGCGCCGCAGCAGAAGCCGACCCAGGCCAGCGGCGGAAGCCTTCGGCCATGACGAAGAAGCGCGCATTCAGCGCCGCCAGCGGCTCACGCAGCTGCTCCAGCTGATCGGCCGCCCCGAACACCTCGAAGCGTTCCAGGGTGGCGATGGCCTGGGCCTGCTCCAGCAGATCGCCGACGTTGTCCAGGTGGGCCAGCAGCGCCTGGGCATCGCGATAGCCTTCGCGGCAGCGCGCCGTGGCGCCGTCGTAGCAGAAGCCATAGTAGAGGCAGCCGGGTTCGCTCTGGGTGCGTTGCAGCATGGCCTCGCCCAGGCGCCTGAAGGCCTCGACCTGATCGGGCTGGATGGCGAAGACGGGGGCCAGGCTACAGACGGAATCGCTGGGAAGAGTGGGCATGGAAACTCCTGGGTCAGGGGTGATCTCCATGCGACCCCTGCCGAGGGGACGGCGCTCCCGTGAACTGACGGACGTCAGCCACCGACCTGGGCGATCCAGTCGTTGAGGTTGTAGTAGTTGGTCACCCGCGCCACCTTGTCGTCGCGGATCTCGAAGAAGGCTCCCACCGGCAGGTGGTAGGTCTGGCCGCTGGCCGGCGGCAGGCCTTCGTCGCTGGCCAGGTACTCGCCATGGATGACGAATTCGGCGGCGGCGCGGCGCCCGCTGGGTTCGGCCATGACGACCAAATCGGTCAGGCGTTCGCGATAGCAGCGATTCATGTGTGCCATGAAGGCCGCGAAGGCGGCTTTGCCCACCTGCCGCTCGCCCTGGTTGATGTCGTGGACCACATCATCGGTGAGCAACTCCAGAAAGATGTCCATGTCGCCGGCATTGAAGGCGGCGTAGTAGGCGTCGATGAGGTCGGTCGTGGTCATGGCGGTTCCTGTCGTGAACGAAAAAATGGCATTGCCCGCGCATGGTAGGGTGCCGCTACGAGGCCGACATAGCCATTCACGTCTCCTGCTTAACCAGAAGAGTCCATGGACATCCAACTCCTCCACGGCGCTGCCATCGCCCCGCTGATCCCCGAACTCGCCACCCTGCGTATCACGGTCTTTCGCGAATTTCCCTATCTCTACGACGGCACCCCGGACTACGAGTCCCGCTATCTGCAGACCTACGCCCAGTCGCCGGACAGCCTCTGCGTGCTGGTCCGCGATGCCGGCCGGGTAGTGGGCGCTGCCACCGCCCTGCCGCTGGCGGACGAGACCACGGAATTCCAGCAGCCCTTCCTCGCCAGTGGCTGGCCAGTAGAGCGGATTTACTACTTTGGTGAGTCCCTGCTACTGCCGGCCTACCGCGGCCAGGGACTTGGCCGGCGCTTCTTTGCCGAACGCGAGGCCCGGGCGCGGCAGCTGGGGCGCTTCGCCTGGTGTGCCTTTTGCGCCGTGCAGCGTCCGGACGACCATCCCCGGCGGCCGCCGCACTACAAACCGCTACACAGCCTCTGGCAGCGTCAGGGCTTCACCGAACGGCCGACGCTGACCACCCAGTACCGGTGGCAGGATCTCGACGAAGCATTCGAGTCGCCCAAGCCCATGACCTTCTGGCTAAAGGAGTTGCCATGATCCGCCTCGCCGCCTGCCAATACGCCATCGACCTGCTGGAGTCCTGGGACGCCTACGCTGCGCACCTGACCGATCTCTGCGAGGAAGCCGCGGCCGAAGGCAGCCAGCTGCTGCTATTGCCTGAATACGCCGGCCTGGTGCTCAGCGGCCAGCTGCCTCCCGACGAGCGCAGCGACCTGCAGGGCTCCATTGCCGGCATCCAGCCACTGATTCCGGCTTGGCGCGACCTCTGTGAAAGTCTGGCACGCCGGCTGCGGTTGTACCTGTTGCCCGGTTCGCTTCCCGTCCTCGATGACGATGGCCGGTACCGCAATCGCGCCTGGCTGTTTGGTCCCGAAGGCTGCCTGGGCCATCAGGACAAGCTGATGATGACCCGCTTCGAGCGAGAGGAGTGGGACATTTCCGGCGGCCGCCAAGGTTTGCGGACATTCGATACGGCCCTCGGGCGTCTCGGCATCCTGATCTGCTACGACAGCGAATTCCCGCTGCTGGGCCGCCACCTGGCCGAGGCGGGCGCGGACCTGATCCTGGTGCCGAGTTGTACCGATACCGTCGCCGGCTTCCACCGGGTGCGGGTCGGTGCCCAGGCCCGGGCGCTGGAAAACCAGGTCGCCGTATTGCAGTCACCGACGGTGGGGTTGGCATCCTGGTCGCCGGCGCTGGACGAAAATGTCGGCCGCGCCGGGCTCTTTGTCCCGCCGGATCGTGGCATGCCCGCGGACGGCGTGATCGCCCAGAGCGCAGAACTCTGTCCGGACATCGGCCAGTGGCTCTATGCCGACCTGGACCTGGACGAGGTGCGACGAGTGCGGACCCAGGGCCAGGTGTTTATCCGCCATGACTGGCTGGAGCAGTGGCAAGTGCTGGAACCCAGGCGCTGAATGAAAAAAGCCCAGCACTGAGCTGGGCTTTTTCGTGGGACGGAACCTAGATCTCGACGGCGAGGCTGTCGGCGATCTTCTTCTGCCACACCTGCGGGCCAGTGATGTGCACCGACTCGCCACGGGTATCGACGGCCACGGTCACCGGCATGTCCTTCACCTCGAACTCATAGATGGCTTCCATCCCCAGTTCCGGGAAGGCCAGCACCTGGGAGCCCTTGATGGCCTGGGCCACCAGGTAGGCAGCGCCGCCCACGGCCATCAGGTAGACCGCCTTGTGGTCCTTGATCGCCTCGATGGCGATGGGGCCACGCTCGGACTTGCCGATCATGCCCAGCAGACCGGTCTGGTCGAGGATCTGGCGAGTGAACTTGTCCATGCGGGTCGCCGTGGTGGGACCGGCCGGGCCGACCACCTCGTCGCCCACTGGATCGACCGGGCCGACGTAGTAGATGAAGCGGCCCTTGAGGTCCACCGGCAGCGACTCGCCCTTGTTGAGCATGTCGACCATGCGCTTGTGGGCGGCATCGCGACCGGTCAGCATCTTGCCGTTGAGCAGCACGGTCTCGCCGGGCTGCCAGCTCTGCACCTCTTCCGGGGTCAGGGTGTCGAGGTCGACGCGACGAGCGCTCGGACCGGCTTCCCAGACGATTTCCGGATAGGCGTCCAGCGGCGGGGCCTCCAGGGCTGCGGGACCGGAGCCGTCGAGCACGAAGTGGGCGTGACGGGTGGCGGCGCAGTTGGGGATCATGCACACCGGCAGCGAGGCGGCGTGAGTCGGGTAATCCTTGATCTTGACGTCGAGCACCGTGGTCAGGCCACCCAGGCCCTGGGCGCCGATGCCCAGCTGGTTGACCTTGTCGAAGATCTCCAGGCGCAGCTCTTCCAGGCGACTCTGCGGGCCGCGGGCCTTGAGCTCATGGATGTCGATCTCGTCCATCAGCGATTCCTTGGCCAGCACCGCGGCCTTCTCGGCGGTGCCGCCGATGCCGATGCCCAGCATGCCCGGCGGGCACCAGCCGGCGCCCATGGTCGGCACGGTCTTGAGCACCCAGTCGACGATGGAGTCGGACGGGTTGAGCATGGCCATCTTCGACTTGTTCTCGGAGCCGCCGCCCTTGGCCGCGACATCGATCTCCACGGTGTTGCCGGGGACGATCTGGTAGTGGATCACCGCCGGGGTGTTGTCCTTGGTGTTCTTGCGAGCACCGGCCGGGTCGGCCAGGATCGAGGCGCGCAGGACGTTTTCCGGCAGGTTGTAGGCGCGACGGACGCCCTCGTTGATCATCTCGTCCAGGCTCAGGGTGGCGCCGTCCCAGCGCACGTCCATGCCGACCCTGGCAAAGACGGTGACGATGCCGGTGTCCTGGCAGATCGGCCGATGGCCGGTGGCGCACATCCGCGAGTTGATCAGGATCTGGGCGATGGAGTCGCGCGCGGCGGCGGATTCTTCGCGCAGATAGGCCTCGTGCATGGCCTGGATGAAGTCGACGGGGTGGTAATAGGAGATGAACTGCAGGGCGTCGGCAACGCTCTGGATCAGGTCATCCTGCTTGATCACGGTCATGTACGCGCTCCTCTTGGCGGTTTCTTGCGTCTCGGCCACGGACGGTGGCGAGACGGGCGCGCAATTCGGGTCGCACGGACCGGGCCGCGAAGGAGCCCGATCGGAGGGGTGGCCTGACACACTGAGAGAGGCCCACCCGGCCAGGGCGGCCGACCCGAGAGCGGCGCGGCAGTATAGCCTTTAAGCGGCCGGACGGCACGCCACCTGGGTCGACGGTGGGCGATCGGCGCCTAGCGGCGGTCCAGGGCCGCCGGATTGACCAGATCGGTCGGCTGCTTGCCTTCGAGGGCCGCGATCAGGTTGTTCACCGCGCGTTCGGCCATGGCGTAGCGGGTCTCGTGGGTGGCCGAACCTATGTGCGGCAGGGTGACCACGTTGGGTAGTTCGAACAGCGGCGAGGCCTCCAGCGGCTCACGGGTATAGACGTCCAGGCCCGCGCCACGGATCTGGCCCTGGCGCAGCGCCTCGATCAGCGCCGGCTCGTCGATGACCGGGCCACGCGCCAGGTTGATCAGGATGGCGCTGGACTTCATCAGCCCCAGTTCGCGTGCCCCGATGAGGCCTTCGGTAGCGGCTGACAGGGGCACCACCAGGCAGACGAAGTCGGCTTCCCCGAGCAGGTCGTCCAGTTCGCGGCGCTGGGCACCCATCTGCTCTTCCAGCTCGGGCTTGGCGCTGTTGGCGGTATAGAGAATCGGCATGTCGAAGCCGAAGTGGCCGCGCTTGGCGATGGCCGCGCCGATGCGGCCGGCGCCGACGATGCCCAGTGTACGGCCATGGATGTCGGTGCCGAAGTGTTCTTCGCCGATACCCTTGCGCCAGTGTCCGGCCTTGACGAAGGCATCCAGCTCCGGCACCCGCCGGGCGGCGCTCATCAGCAGGGTGAAGCCGAGATCGGCGGTGGTGTCGGTGAGCACGTCCGGGGTGTTGGTGAGCAGGATGCCGCGCTCGGTCAGGTAGTCCACGTCATAGCTGTCGTAGCCGACCGAAACACTGGCGATGGCTTCCAGGGTGGTGGCCATTTCCAGCTCTTTCTCGCCCAGCTTGCGACTGGCGCCGATCAGACCCTGGGCCTTGGCTGCGGAAGCGGCGAAGAGATCGATGTTGGCACTGAAGGGAATCACCTCGACCGTGAAGTGTTCGCGCAGGCGTTCCACCAGCTGTTCGGGCAGGCGGTTGAAGACCACTACGTGCTTCTTGCTCATCGATACCTCGGCATGTGGGAAAAGGGGGTCAGGCCAGACCGGCTGCCGCGAAGCGCGGCAGCGCGGGATGCTGCTCCAGCAAGGCGGTAAGACCTTCGCGGGTGGGCTCCTGATTGAAGTCCAGGCCCAGGGCCTCGCGGTGGATGCCGGTGGCGGCCAGCCACAGACAGTCGATGTCCGCCGCCACCGCACCAGGGACGTCGGTCACCAGGGAATCCCCCACGAACAGCAGGCGCTGGGCACCCCGTTCGGCCAGCGCCCCTGCCGCGCAATGGAAGGCATAGGGATCGGGCTTGCCGTACCAGGTGACCGCGCCACCCAGGGCGGCGAAGCGATCGGCCAGCTTGCCGGCCGCATAGAAGGGTAGACCGCCGGATACCACGTTGCGATCCGGATTGGCGCAGAGAAAGGGCTTGTCCAGGGCGGTGGCCAGGGGCGCGAAGCGGGCTTCCAGCTCGTCTTCCGGAAAGCTGCCGACGCCGAGGATGATGGCGGCCTGGTCGATGTCCTCGACGAAACGCGCGCGGATCTCCGCGGGCCAGCCCGCCTGGCCGGTGCCAGGACCGGAGAGGTAGATACTGCCTGTGCGGAATTTCGGGTCCTGCTGAAAGGCGTCGATGGCCAGCTGGCCCGAGGTGGTGATGCCGGCGAAGAGTTCGCGTGGCACGCCCAGCTTGCCCAGTTCTTCGACCATGCCGTCCGCATCGCGCGAGGCGTTGCTGAGGAACCACACCGGCTTGCCCTCGGCGGCGCGACGCTGCAGCCAGGCGCGGGCACCGGGAAAGGTCTCGTAGCCGTCGATCAGCACGCCCCAGAGGTCGAGGATGAAGCCGTCGTAGGCGGCCAGCGCCTCGTCCAGTTGATCGAGGCGGAGCAGGGTGGGAGCGGTCATGCGGCGGATCCGATGGCGAAAAGGGGAAACGACAAGCCTAACCCGTTTTGCCGAGCGGCTGCCGAAAACACAGACACCGGCCTGAGCCGGTGTCTGTTTGGTGCCTGCTGGCAGTGCTTAGCGCGTGGGCGCCTTGCCGGCCTTGGCGACTTCCAGGGCCTGGGTGTCGACGCGGCCGTAGATGTCCTCGAAGCGGACGATGTCGTCTTCGCCCAGGTAGCCACCGGACTGCACTTCGATCAGCTCCAGCGGTACCTTGCCGGGGTTGGCCAGGCGGTGCACGGAGGTCATCGGCAGGTAGGTGGACTGGTTCTCGGTCAGCAGGAAGACCTTGTCGTCACAGGTGACCTCGGCGGTACCGGAGACCACGATCCAGTGCTCGGCACGGTGGTGGTGCATCTGCAGCGACAGCTGAGCGCCCGGCTTGACGGTGATGCGCTTGACCTGGAAGCGCTGGCCCATGTCGATGGAGTCGTAGGAACCCCAGGGACGGAAGACCTCCTGGTGCGCCTTGACCTCGTTGCGGTTCTGCTTCTCGAGGGCATTGACCAGCTTCTTGACGTCCTGGACCTTGTCCTTGTGGGCGATCATGACCGCGTCCTTGGTTTCCACCACGACCACGTTTTCCAGACCGACCAGGGTCACCAGCTTGCCGTTGCCGTGTACCAGGCAGTTGCGGCTGTCATGCAGGACGACGTCGCCCTTGATGACGTTGCCGTTGTTGTCCTTGGCATGCACGTCCCACAGCGCGGACCAGGAACCGACATCGTTCCAGCCGGCGCTCATGGGCACCACGCAGGCGCGGGTGGTCTTTTCCATGACGGCGTAGTCGATGGAATTGTCCGGGCAGACGGCGAAGGTGGCGGCATCGATGCTGATGTTGATGCCGTCGATGCTGCTGCGCTCCAGCGCCAGCAGGCAGGTGTCATAGATGTCGGTATCGTGCTTCTTCAGCTCTTCCAGGAAACGGCTGGCGCGGAACAGGAAGATGCCGCTGTTCCAGCAGTAGTCGCCGGAGGCCACGTATTCGGTGGCGGTGACGGCATCGGGCTTCTCGACGAAGCGCTCGACGCGGGACACGCCCTGGGGCAGACCGTCGTTGGAACCGGTCTTGATGTAGCCGTAGCCGGTCTCGGGCGCGGTGGCCGGAATGCCGAACAGCACCATCTCGCCACGCTCGGCGGCGGCGGCGGCCTGTTGCAGGGCGGCCTTGAATTCGGCTTCGTCCTCGATCACGTGATCGGCGGGCAGCACCAGCATCAGGTCGTCCTTGCCGTCAGCGACCAGTTGCATGGCAGCGATGGCCACGGCCGGCGCGGTGTTGCGACCGAAGGGCTCCATGATCAGCGCCTGCGGCTTGCACTCGACGGCCTTGAGCTGCTCTTCCACCAGGTAACGGTGTTCGGCGTTGCAGACGATGATGGGGCAATCGATGCTGCCCTCGCAGCCCAGGCGATTGATGGTCTCCTGGAACATGGTCTGTTCGCTGGTCAGGGCCAGGAACTGCTTGGGGTAGAGCTTGCGCGAGAGGGGCCAGAGTCGCGAGCCGCTACCACCGGACAGGATGACGGGAATCATGGGCGTTACTCCTTCAGCGTCTGCTGATTTGTGGCCGCTGTCCCTGAGGTCGGGACGAAGCGTCCATGCTTCGAAAGATCAACCGGCCGAAAGGTCGGCCGGTACAAATTGAACGTGCGGACTGATTGCCATTGGCCAGCATGACCCGGGGCAAGGACCAGACAAAGACAGAATCAAACGAAAGTGGTTCTCAGCGAATTTTCCTTTTTTCGGAAAGGCAGCGGTTTTGAGAGGTCCGGCAACTTTTCGCGCCTGGAACGTCTCCGCTACGGGGCTGAAACCTTTTTTATTGGAGGGAGATGACAGTCTTTCACGGATGGCAGGCACCGAATGTGACCCTCTAGCCAGTTCGATGGCCCCGCGTGCGGGCAATTGTGCCATCCGTCGATTCGCTCGGCTAATTCGGCGGTGTATCGCGCAGAAACACCAGCTTGTCGGTCGAGGAACGCTCGGTCGAGTAGCGATAACCCTGGTCACCGAAATCGCGCAGGTCGTCCACCGTGGGGACGCGTTGCCTGATCACGTGCCGCGCCATCAGGCCCCGTGCCTTCTTGGCGTAGAAGCTGATGATCTTGTAATCGCCATTCTTGAGATCGCGAAACTCCACATCCACGATCCGGGCCTGCAGGCGCGTGCGGCGCACCGCGCTGAAATACTCGTTCGAGGCCAGATTCAGCAGGACCTCGTCACCCTGGGCCGCAAGATCCGCCTTGAGCCAGTCACTGATAAGGTCGCCCCAGAAGGCATAGAGGTCCTTGCCGCGCGAATTGGCGAACTTGGTGCCCATCTCCAGGCGATAGGGTTGCATGAGGTCGAGAGGGCGCAACAGGCCATAGAGTCCGGACAGCATGCGCAGGTGCCGCTGGGCGAAGTCGAAGTCGTCTTCCTGGAAGTCCTCGGCGGCAAGGCCGGTGTAGACGTCGCCTTTGAACGCCAGCAACGCCTGCTTGGCATTCTCCGGCGTGAAATCCGGGGTCCAGCTGCCGAAGCGGGCGACATTGAGCGTGGCGATCTTGTCGGACACCCCCATGAGCGCGGCGACCTCAGCCGGGGCGAGCAGGCGGAGCCCGTCGATCAGTTCGCGGGAATGCTCGAGGTATTGCGGCAGGGTATGGCGGGACGTGCTCGGCGGTGTGCTGTAGTCCAGCGTCTTGGCGGGTGAAATCACCATCAGCATCGGCTTGGCTCCTCTTGGCGAGGCGCCATTCTAGAAGTCTCCGTCGCCGGGCTCCAGTGGGCCTTGCCGATGGGATCGATAGGTATTGACCACGTTCCCGAGGCGAGGTTGCCGGGTCAGGAGGCAGGAAATAGGGGCGCGCGAAAAAAATCGGGTACGGCCAAAAAAAGCTTTTGTGCCTCAGGTCTTTTGCGTTATTACCGAAGTGTCCGTCGCATCTCCCGGGTCCCGTGCCCTCATGTTGGCCGGTCCGTGAACCCGTTGTTGGAGCGACGGCACCTTTCGCAGCGGAGCGTCGTCTGGCGCTCCGTCGACAGGCTTGCGAGTCAAGCGTTTCTACGAGGTGACCGAGTATGGATGATCACGGACGTTCCCGCCCCACCCAGCCCACCCTCTATGTGCTCGACACCAACGTACTGATCCACGACCCCAACGCGCTGCTCAACTTCGAGGAGCACCACGTTGCCATTCCCATGACGGTCCTGGAGGAACTCGACAAGCTCAAGACCGGCAAGCACAACGTTGCCGCGGAATGCCGGCAGGCGATCCGGCTGATCGACAGCGTGCTCGCCGAATCCTCACCCGAGGACGTCGAGCGGGGCGTGCCCATCCCCCGCGGCAAGGGCGAGGCCAAGGGGCGGTTGTCCATCCTCATGAGCCGCCGCGCCGGGCCCATGGCCTGTCTGCCCGACGACATCAACGACAATCGCATCATCAACCAACTCGTCGAATTGCGCACCCAGCATCCCCAGGAGCGGGTCGTGCTGGTGACCAAGGACATCAACATGCGCCTCAAGGCGCGTGGCTGCGGCATCGCCGCCGAGGACTACCAGACCGACCAGTTGCTCGACGACGTCTCCCTGCTGTCCCAGGGTTATCACAATCTGCCGGGGTCCTTCTGGGATAACGTGAGCAAGGTGGAAAGTCGGCAGGAGCTGGGTCGCGTCTGGCACCGGGTGCAGCTGTCGGCCGAGATGCCACCGTTCAACGTCAATGACTTCGTGCTCGACGAGCAGGGCTTCGTCGGCTGGGTCAAGGCGGTGCGCGACGGCGAGGTCATCCTGCTCGACATGCACCAGGAACCCCTGATGCACCAGGAGGCCTGGGGGCTGAAACCGCGGGACATCTACCAGGCGCTGGCGCTGTTCGCCCTGCTGGAGCCCGACATTCATCTGGTCAACCTGACCGGCGCGGCAGGCTCGGGCAAGACCATCCTGGCGCTGGCCGCGGCCATCGAACAGACCATGGTCACCAAGAGATACCGGCGGATCATCGCCACCCGCAGCGTTCAGGGCCTGGACGAGGACATCGGCTTCCTGCCCGGGACCGAGGCCGAGAAGATGGAGCCCTGGCTGGGTGCCATCACCGACAACCTCGAAGCCCTGCACATGGACGACCACAACCCCCACGGCAGCGTGGACTACATCCTGAGCAAGGTACCGTTGCAGTTCAAGTCGCTGAACTACATCCGCGGTCGCAGTTTCCAGCAGAGTCTGATCCTCATCGACGAATGCCAGAACCTCACCCCGCACCAGATGAAGACCATCATCACCCGTGCCGGCAGCGGCTCCAAGGTGATCTGTCTGGGTAACCTGGCGCAGATCGATACGCCCTATCTCTCGGCCACCAGCTCCGGCCTCACCTACCTGTCCGAGCGCTTTAAGGGCTTCAACCACGGCGTGCACATCACCCTGCAGGGCGTGCCCCGGTCCATCCTCGCCGAATACGCAGAGTCCCATCTGTAATGCCCTCGATCCCCGTCCGGTCACGGGCGGGGATCAAATCCCCAGCCGCAGGTCTACAATGGCAGGTCCTTTCCAGGAGTCATGCCGTGCTGACCCATCTCGATTCCCAAGGCCGTGCCAACATGGTCGATGTCACCGACAAGCAGGTGACCTTCCGTGAAGCCACCGCCGAAGCCCGGGTGCGCATGCGTCCGGAAACCCTCGACCTGATCCAGAGCGGCGGTCACCCCAAGGGCGACGTCTTCGCCGTGGCGCGTATCGCCGGCATCCAGGCAGCCAAGAAGACTGCCGACCTCATCCCGCTCTGCCATCCGCTTATGCTGACCGGCGTCAAGGTCCAGCTGGTCGCCGAAGCCCCCGATGGGGTGCGGATCACCGCCACCTGCAAGCTGTCCGGTCAGACCGGCGTGGAGATGGAGGCCCTGACCGCCGCCAGTGTCGCGGCCCTGACCCTTTACGACATGTGCAAGGCGGTCGATCGGGGCATGACCATCGAGGCGGTGCGGCTGCTGGAAAAGCATGGCGGCAAGAGTGGCCACTTCCGCGCCGAGGAGCAACCGGCATGATCCGCGTGCAATTCTTCGCCCGCTATCGCGAAGTGCTGGGCCTCGCCGAGGACAGCCTGGCCTGGGAGCCTGACCTGGCCACCGTGGGCGACCTGCGTGAACACCTGGTCCAGCGCGGCGGGATCTGGGCCGAGACCCTGGGCGAGCGCGGTCTGATGTGCGCCCGCAACGAGGAGCTCTGCGGGCTGGCCGAGCCGTTGCGCGAGGGTGACGAGGTCGCCTTCTTTCCGACCGTGACTGGGGGTTGAGCATGACTATCCGTGTGCAGGCCGAGGCCTTCGATCCCGGCCAGGAACTCAATGCCCTGCATGCCGCCAACACCGGCATCGGTGCCGTGGTGGGCTTCGTGGGTTACGTGCGGGATTTCAATGACGGCCGGGACGTCGGCGGGTTGTTTCTCGAGCACTTTCCCGGCATGACCGAAAAGGCCCTGGCGCGCATCGTCGAAGAGGCGAACCAGCGCTGGCCGCTGCTCAGGGTCGATATCCTGCATCGCATCGGCCGACTGGAGCCAGGCGAGCCCATCGTCTTCGTCGGCACCGCCAGCGCCCATCGCCAGGCTGCCTTCGACGCCTGCAATTTCGTGATGGACTACCTCAAGACCCGCGCCCCCTTCTGGAAGAAGGAAGATACGGCCGAAGGCCCGCGCTGGGTGGAAGGTCGCGCTAGCGATCAGGATGCTGCCGGCCGCTGGTCGAAGGGGTGACAAGTAGGGTGGAAAACCGCGTCAGCGTTTTCCACCTGGCACGCAACGTTGCAGGTGGATAGGGCCGCGCCGCTATCCACCCTACAGAGGTGCCGGCTGTTCTTGGGAGGCCGGCGGACAACCCTGCGGCAGTGGAGCTGGCCTCAACGCTGCCGCGGCACCGGCTTGAGCAACTCGGCTGGAGGCATTTCGCAGGAGATCTTGCGGCCCAGCAGGGTTTCGATGGGCGGCAGGGCGAAGGCGTCGTCCTCGCCAGCGAAGCTGATGGAGGTGCCGGTGGCGCCGGCGCGACCGGTACGGCCGATGCGGTGCACGTAGTCGTCCGGGTCTTCCGGCAGGGTGAAGTTGATCACGTGGCTGATGCCGTCGACGTGGATGCCGCGGCCGGCCACGTCGGTGGCTACCAGCACGCGGATCTTGCCGGCACGGAAGCCTTCCAGGGTCTTGATGCGCTTGTGCTGGGGCACGTCGCCGGACATCTGGGCGGCGCTGATGCCGTCCTTGGTCAGGCGCTCCTCGATGCGGCGCACCTCGTCACGCCGGTTGGCGAACACCATCACCCGCTCCCAGTTGTTCTGGGCGACCAGGTTGTAGAGCAGGCGGTACTTGTCGCTGGAGGACACCGCATAGACGTGCTGCTCGACGGTGTCGCTGGCCACGTTTTCCGGCTCGATCTCGACGATGGCCGGATCGGTGGTCCACTGCCGCGCCAGATTCATCACGTCGTCGGTGAAGGTGGCGGAGAACAGCAGGGTCTGGCGTTCGCTCTTGGGCGGGGTCTGGCGAATGATCTGGCGAACCTGGGGGATGAAGCCCATGTCCAGCATGCGGTCGGCCTCGTCCAGCACCATGACCTCGACCATGTCCAGGTGCACCTCGCCGCGCTGGTTGAAGTCCAGCAGACGGCCCGGGGTGGCAACCAGGATGTCGCAGTAGCGCGCTTCGAGCTGCTTGAGCTGCTTGTCGAAGTCCATGCCGCCGACAAAGCTCATGACGTTGAGCCCGGTGTACTTGGCCAGGTCCAGGGCGTCGTTGGCGATCTGCACCACCAGTTCGCGGGTCGGCGCGATGATCAGCGCCCGCGGCTCGCCCATGTATCTTTCCTTGGGCGGCGGAGTGGTCAGCAGCTGGGTGATCGTCGAGATCAGGAAGGCGGCGGTCTTGCCGGTGCCGGTCTGGGCACGGCCGATGGCGTCCTTGCCCTTGAGGGTGAAGCCCAGTACTTCCGCCTGGATCGGCGTGCAGTAGGGAAAGCCAAGGTCATGGATGCCGTGCATCAGCCGCGGATCCAGCTTGAAGTCATGGAAGCGCGTCTTGCCTTCCTGCGGTTCGACCGCGAAGTCTTCCAGTTTCCAGGTGTCGACCGGCTTGGGCTTGCGCGGGCTGCGCTCGCGGCGCGGCTTGGCGGATTTTTCCGCCTGGGCGCGAGGTTCCTGTTTTTCGACCTGGGCACGAGGCTCCTGGCTACGGGATTCGCCTGGGGTGCGCGGTTTGCGTGGCACACGCTCGACCTGAGGCTCGGGCGCGATGGGTGCAGGAGAGGCGGGGGCTGCAGGAGCGACGCTGGGGGTAGCTTGGGGCGCAGGGGAGGGAGTCGGCTGAGCGACCTCCTGATCCTTGCCCAGAAATTTTTTGAGTGCCTTGAGCACGGAGGGTCTCGATCATCGAAAGCGGAATGAGACCGCAGTGTAAAGCAACCTACGTGCCCGGCAACAACTACCTGCCGAACGCAGGCGCAATCCGGTCAGCCACTGATCCGATTGCGCCCGGCATCCTTGGCCTGGTAGAGCGATTTGTCCGCACGTCCGACCAGTTCATCCAGGGAGTCGGCCTTGCGCATCTGCGCCAGGCCGATGGAGACGGTAACCCCCGGCAACCTGCCGCAGGGCGAATAGAAATCCTTGATCTCCGCCAGACTCTGGCGCAGGCGCTCGGCGATGGCGATCGCTTCGTCGCGATCGATTTCCGGCAGTAGGATGACGAACTCTTCACCGCCATAGCGCGCCATGCTGTCCTTGGGCCGCAGCTGGTCACGCAGGGTGTTGGCGACCAGGCACAGGGCGTAGTCACCCGCCAGGTGGCCATGGGTATCGTTGTAGCGCTTGAAGTGATCGACATCCAGCATCAGCAGGCTCAGCGGCTGCCGGTTGAAGGCGCAACGGGTGCTTTCGCGCTCGAACAGCTGCTCGAGACGCCGACGGTTGAAGAGGCCGGTCAGGGTGTCGACGTTGGCGTTGCGTTCGGTGTCGACGATGAGCTGATTGCCGCGGCGCATCCGCTCGCAGAGGATGCCGAGCAGGTTGTGCATGGCCTTGGAAGAGCGTTCGATCAGCTCCAGCACCAGATCGCGATGCAGGCAGAGCACCAGGGTATCGGCTTCGGCGATGACGTGGGCGCTGGGCCGCTCGCTGTCCATGAAGCTGATTTCGCCCGAGCACTCACCCGGACCGAGCAGATAGATGGGCGGATTTTCCGGCGAGCCCAGGTGGACCCGCAGGCGACCTTCCAGAACGAGGTACATGTACTGGTTGATCACGGCGGGCGAGAGCAGGCACTCACCAGCGACCAGGCTGCGGGTGGCCGAGCGGGCGATCAGGGCTTCCAGCAGATGGGTCTCCACGCCCTTGAACAGGCGCAGGTCCTTCAGGGAAGCGACCGGGACTTCGGCCAGCCAGGCCGACAAGGGGGCGGCCATCAAAGGATCACCCCGGGGGCTGAAAGGAAAACTCGGGCCATAGCTGCTCCATGCACATCACGACCTTCAGGCACCCCTACTGGACCGGATGGGTACCCCAAAGTTCGTTCGCTTTGCCCTTTCCGGGCCTCCATTCGCCCCCAGATTCCGCAAATTGTCGACCGGTTTCCAAAAACGAAGCGGTCCGGTGATTCGCGCTTTATTTTCCGCCGAGACGTGCCAGCAGCCAGTCCTGGATATCCTGGATTTCCGCCGGAATCACCTCGTGGCGCATGGGATAACTGTGCCAGAGCGCTTCCACGCCCGCGGCCACCAGCGCCTCGTAGGCTGCGCGCCCGAGGGCTAGGGGAACCACATCGTCCTGGTCGCCATGCAGGCACAGCGCCGGGGTCGCCCCACCGCGATTGACCTGGGCGTCTTCGAAGCTGGGCGCGTAGGTCGACAGCGCCATGACACCACCCAGGGTGGGGCAGGAGGTGTTGTAGGCGGTATGCAGCACCACGGCACCACCCTGGGAGAAACCGGCCAGCACGATGCGTTCGGCGGGAATGCCCTGGGCCTGCTGGCTCTCGATCAGGGCCCGTACCGTGGCGGCCGATGTTTCCAGCTGGGCGCGGTCGATGGCCCGGGCCGGATTCATGGCCAGGATGTCGTACCAGGAGGGCATGGCCCAGCCGCCATTGATGGTGACCGCCTGGGTCGGCGCCTGGGGCAGCACGAAACGGGTCGAGATCAGGCTGCGCTGCAACAATTCGGCAACGGGTTCGAAGTCATGCTGGGTTGCCCCCAGGCCATGCAACCAAATGACGCAGCTATCGGCGGTTCCGCTGGGCGATTCCAGCACAAGAGGCGAATTTTCCAAGGCTTTGCTCCAGTTTGGTGCCACTAAAAATGGGTGTGGTAACAGATGGTGCACAAAATGCGTGTCGCATTTTCGTAATTTAGTTGTCCGGCTTTTTGCTCGAAGTCTCGCGATTGCCGGGTTTGAGCCAAGTGAGCATCTGTCGCATTCACTGGTCCGCAAATTGCCTCATCTAGGCTGCGGCCAGGTAGTGCACTAACAGGTAACACTGACTCACTGCTTCGTCATGCCTTCCAGTGCGTCTCCTTCTTCCCTTGATGGAGGACGCCCAGGGATCGGGTGGGCGGGTTCCACGGCAATCAGGCGAGAGACATCGTGCTGCCGTGCGACTGGAACGTAATTCATAAACAAAGTGGAGCTTATCGATGAAGATGGTGAAGTCTACCCTGGCAATTCTGACCACCGCCGCTGCTCTTGGCCTGTCCGGCATGGCTCACGCAGGCGCTACCCTGGATGCGGTGAAGAACAAAGGTTTCGTGCAATGCGGCGTCAGCGATGGCCTGCCGGGCTTCTCCTACACCGATTCCAAGGGTGACTACAAGGGCATCGACGTCGACGTCTGCCGCGCCGTGGCCGCTGCGGTCTTCGGTGACTCCACCAAGGTTCGTTTCACTCCCCTGACCGCCAAGGAGCGCTTCACTGCGCTGCAATCCGGCGAGATCGACGTGCTGTCGCGCAACACCACCTGGACCAGCTCCCGCGATGGCGGCATGGGTCTGATCTTCGCCGGTGTCACCTACTATGACGGCCAGGGCTTCCTGGTGAACAAGAAGCTGGGTGTGAAGAGCGCCAAGGAACTGGACGGCGCAACCGTGTGCATCCAGGCCGGTACCACCACCGAACTCAACCTGGCCGACTACTTCCGTTCCAACGGCATGAAGTTTACCCCCATCACCTACAGCACCTCGGACGAGAGCGCCAAGTCGCTGGAAGCGGGTCGTTGTGACGTCCTGACCTCCGACCAGTCGCAGCTGTACGCCCAGCGCAACAAGCTGTCCAAGCCCGACGACTATGTCGTGCTGCCCGAAGTGATCTCCAAGGAGCCCCTGGCGCCGGCCGTCCGTCGTGGTGACGAGGACTGGCTGACCGTGGTCAAGTGGTCGCTGTTCGCCCTGGTCAACGCCGAAGAGCTGGGTCTGACCTCCGCCAACGTCGAGGCCCAGGCCAAGGACTCCAAGAACCCTGATGTTCGTCGTCTGCTGGGTGCCGATGGCGAATTCGGCAAGGATCTGAAGCTGCCGAAAGACTGGGCGGTGCAAATCGTCAAGCAGGTCGGCAACTACGGCGAAGTCTTCGAGCGCAACGTCGGCATGGGCAGCGATCTGAAGATCAAGCGTGGCCTCAACGCCCTGTGGAATGCAGGCGGTCTGCAGTACGCCCCGCCGGTCCGTTGATCTCGGCGCCTTAGTCGCCGACCACCTTCCGGATGTGCAGATTCTCGCCCTGCAGCGCTCCCCGCGCTGTGGGGCGAGAATTTAATGAGGCTTCTAGTAGATGCAAAACGTTAGCAAACCGTCCTCGCCGGTCCGTGGGTCTCTGCTCACCGATCCGCAGGCACGCTCCTGGCTGTTCCAGATCGTGGCCGTGGTCGCCGTCGTGGCCTTCGGCTGGTTCCTGTTCAGCAACACCCAGGCCAATCTCGCCAACCGGGGTATCACCTCCGGCTTCGGCTTCCTGAACAATACCGCCGGCTTCGGCATTCCCCAGCACCTGATTCCCTACAGCGAAGGCGACACCTACGGGCGGGTCTTCCTGGTCGGACTGCTCAACACCCTGCTGGTGTCGGTCATCGGTATCTTCCTGGCGACCATCATTGGTTTCACCGTGGGTGTGGCCCGGCTGTCGAGCAACTGGCTGCTTCGCAAGGTCGCCACGGTCTACATCGAGACCTTCCGCAACATTCCACCGCTGCTGCTGATCTTCTTCTTCTATTTCGCCGTGCTCGCGCCCCTGCCGGGTCCGCGCCAGAGTCTGAGCCTGGGCGAAGCCTTCTTCGTCAACAACCGCGGTCTGTACATGCCCGCGCCGATCGCCGATGCCGGGTTCCTGCCCGGCTTGATCGCGCTGCTGATCGCCATCGTCGCCAGCGTGGTGGTGGTGCGCTGGGCGCGCAAACGGCGGCATGCCACGGGCCAGCGCTTCCCGGTGCTGTGGACCGTGCTGGCGCTGGTGATCGGGATCCCGTTGCTGGCGGCCCTGATCTTCGGCCGGCCGTTGCACTGGGAAGTGCCGGAACTGCAGGGCTTCAACCTTCGCGGCGGCTGGGTGATCATCCCCGAGCTGGTCTCCCTGGCGCTGGCCCTGTCGGTCTACACCGCGGCCTTCATCGGCGAGACGGTGCGCGGCGGCATCCAGGCGGTCAGCCATGGTCAGACCGAGGCGGCCAGTTCGCTGGGGCTGCGTCCGGGTCTGACCCTGCGGCTGGTGATCATTCCCCAGGCCTTGCGGGTGATCATTCCGCCGCTGACCAACCAGTATCTGAACCTGATGAAGAACTCGTCGCTGGGTGCTGCCGTCGGCTATCCGGAGATGGTGGCGCTGTTCGCCGGCACCGTTCTGAACCAGACCGGTCAGGCCATCGAGACCATGGCCATCACCATGAGCGTCTACCTGGCCATCAGCATCAGCATCAGTATTCTGATGAACTGGTACAACAAGCGCATCGCGCTGATCGAGCGTTAAGGAGCGCGTATGAGTAACCAGACCCATACTTTCAAACCGGACCTGCCGCCGCCGCCTTCCAGCGTCGGTGTCCTGGCCTGGATTCGGGGCAACCTGTTTTCCAGCATCGGCAATACCCTCCTGACCCTGTTCGGTCTCTACCTCGTCTGGCTGATCGTGCCACCGGTGGTGAACTGGGCCTTCATCAATGCCACCTGGAGCGGCAGCACCCGTGCCGATTGCGTGCCAGGCGGTGCCTGCTGGGTGTTCATCAAGGAGCGCTTCGGGCAGTTCATGTACGGCTTCTACCCTGGCGATCAGCGCTGGCGCGTGGATCTGACCGTGGTGATCGCCGTGATCGGGGCGATTCCGCTGTTTCTCGACAGCTTCAAGCACAAGGCCCGCTACGGTCTGGCCCTGCTGGTGATCTATCCGCTGGTGGCCTTCTGGCTGCTGTATGGCGGTCTCGGTCTGCGCGTGGTGCCCTCCAGCGAGTGGGGCGGCCTGATGCTGACCGTGGTGATCGCCGCGGTAGGCATCGTCGGCGCCTTGCCGCTGGGCATCCTGCTGGCCCTGGGGCGCCGTTCCAAGCTGCCGGCGATCAAGGTCATCTGCGTGACCATGATCGAGTTCTGGCGGGGGATCCCGCTGATCACGGTGCTGTTCCTGTCGTCGGTGATGCTGCCGCTGTTCCTGCCCGATGGCATGAACCTCGACAAGCTGTTGCGCGCCATCGTCATGGTGATCATCTTCGAGGCGGCCTATATCGCCGAGGTGGTGCGGGGTGGCATGCAGGCCATTCCCAAGGGGCAGTACGAAGCCGCCGCGGCCATGGGCCTGGGCTACTGGCGGACCACTGGCCTGGTGATCCTGCCGCAGGCGCTCAAGCTGGTGATCCCGGGCATCGTCAACACCTTCATCGCGCTGTTCAAGGATTCGAGTCTGGTGGTCATCATCGGCCTGTTCGACCTGCTCAACAGCATCAAGCGCGCCACCTCCGACCCGGCCTGGCCTGGTCTGTCCACCGAAGGCTATGTGTTCGCCGCCCTGGTCTTCTGGATTTTCTGTTTCGCCATGTCCAGCTACTCCGCCCGTCTGGAGCGCAAGCTGAACACCGGCCACAAGCGTTAGGAGTCAACAGATGAATGTAAGCAACAAGCAGCCGGTCGACAGCAGCAAGGTCATGATCCAGCTCAAGGACGTGAACAAGTGGTACGGCCAGTTCCACGTGCTCAAGGACATCAACCTGACCGTCACCCAGGGCGAGCGCATCGTGCTGTGCGGACCGTCCGGCTCGGGCAAGTCCACCACCATCCGCTGCATCAATCGCCTGGAAGAGCACCAGAAGGGCCAGATCATCGTCGACGGTACCGAGCTGACCAACGATCTCAAGCAGATCGAGACCATTCGCAGCGAAGTCGGCATGGTGTTCCAGCACTTCAACCTCTTCCCGCACCTGACCGTGCTGCAGAACTGCACCCTGGCGCCCATGTGGGTGCGCAAGCTGCCGAAGAAGCAGGCCGAAGAAATCGCCATGCACTACCTGCAGCGGGTGCGCATTCCCGAGCAGGCCAACAAGTTTCCGGGCCAGCTGTCCGGTGGCCAGCAGCAGCGCGTGGCCATCGCCCGGGCGCTGTGCATGCAGCCGCGCATCATGCTGTTCGATGAGCCGACCTCGGCGCTCGATCCGGAAATGGTCAAGGAGGTGCTGGACACCATGATCGGCCTGGCCCAGGACGGCATGACCATGCTCTGCGTGACCCACGAGATGGGCTTCGCCCGCACTGTGGCCAACCGGGTGATCTTCATGGACAAGGGCGAGATCGTCGAACAGGCCGCGCCGGACCAGTTCTTCGACAACCCGCAGAACGAGCGCACGCGGCTGTTCCTCGGGCAGATCCTGCACTGAGAACCTGTCCAAAGCCTGCTGCGCGTCGGCCAAACGGCATTGAAAAGACCCTGGGTCGCCAGCCCGCCCTGGGCGGCCCCGTCGGAATGCTCATTTACCAGGCGTAAACCCGGGCGCGGGTCCGACCCGCTTCCTCAGGTCTTTTCGTGGGCCGCCTAGGCCTTGTTTGGCTCCAGCTCGCGAGACTTTGAACAGGTTCGATATGTCTGGGCGGACTCGCTCCGCCCCGGTCGTCCTGCGAACCCAGTCACGGGCGTTCGGCGGGAAGGCGGGCAAAGGACGGCAAGGCGCGGTATCCTCGATGTTTGGCGCCCGGTTTCCGGGGTCGGCGGTCAAGGCCCGCCTTGCCGTTCACCGGCTTCATTGTCGATTTCGTAGCGTATTGCCAGAACAGGCGGTGCGCTGGGCAGTCGAAGCCGTCATCATAGAGAGACGCCCGTGAACTCCATTTCCCATCCGCTCATGCTGACAAAAGCCAAGGCCTGGGGCGCCCATGCGGTGACCTCCAGTGGTGTGATCCTCGCGCTTCTGGCGCTGCTCGCTCTGGTCGACGGTCAACCCAAGGGTTGCCTGATGTGGCTCGGCATCGCCCTGCTCGTCGACGGGCTCGACGGCACCCTGGCGCGCAAATTCGAAGTCAAGCGGGTACTGCCCCATTTCGACGGCTCGGCGCTGGACCTGGTGGTCGACTACCTGACCTATGTGTTCATTCCGGCCATCTTCATCTATCGCTTCGTGCCCCTGCCGCCGCACTTCGAGCTGGTGGCGGTGGGCATCATCCTATTGTCGTCGCTGTTCTGTTTCTGCAATGTGAACATGAAGAGCGCCGATAACTATTTCGTCGGCTTTCCCGCGGCCTGGAACGTGGTGGCGCTGTATTTCTACGTGCTGGACCTGGCGCCCTGGTTCAGCATGGCGGTGGTGCTGGTGCTGGCCGCCCTGACCCTGACCCGGGTCAAGTTCCTGCATCCCTTCCGCGTGCGTCAGCTGATGGCGCTGAATATCGCCGTGACGTCCATCTGGCTGCTCAGCAGCGCCATGATGGTGTTCGTGCATCCCGACAAGCCGCTGTGGCTGATGGTGCTCTGGTTCGCCAGCGGCATCTACTTCGTCGGCGTGTGCGTCTGGCGTACCGCCCGGGAGTGGTTCGCCTGACGGTGAGCGACGACCCCCTGCCACCCGCGCGCACCTGGTATGTCTACCTGGTGCGCGCCGAGAATCAGGCGCTCTATTGCGGCATCAGCGATGATCCCGCGCGCCGGTTCGCCCAGCACCGCAGTGGCCGCGGTGCCCGCTTCTTCGCTTCCAGCCCGGCCCAGGCGCTGGTCTACGTGGAAGCCTGCGGCGACAAGTCGGCCGCGCTGCGCCGCGAGATCCAGATCAAGAAGCTACCCAAACGAGCCAAGGAAGCCCTGGTGCTGGCCCGGTCCGGCACCTTGCCCATGGCTAATTCAGGAGTGCTGTCATGTCCGAGCTGATTCTGCATCACTATTGGCAATCGCCCTTCGCCGAGAAGGCGCGCCTGCTGCTGGGCTTCAAGGGGCTGGCCTGGCGTTCGGTGATCATTCCGCGGATGCTGCCCAAGCCCGAGCTGGTGGCGCTCACCGGCGGCTATCGCAAGACCCCGGTGCTGCAGGTGGGGGCCGATGTCTATTGCGACACGGCGCTGATCGCCCGGCGGCTGGAGGCGGAGAAGGCGGTACCGGCGCTGTTTCCGGAAGGTCAGGAAGCGGTCGTGGCCGCCTTTGCCGGCTGGGCGGATTCGGTACTGTTCCAGCATGCGGTGGCGCTGATGTTCCAGCCGGAGATCATGGGGCCGCGCCTGGCCAGTCTGCCGCCGGAGCAGGCCCAGGCCTTCATGGATGACCGCAAGGCGCTGTTCAGTGGTGGCAGCCTGAGTCGTCTGACACCCGAGCAGGCCCGGCAACAGCTGCAGACCCTGCTGACCCGGCTGGAGACCCAGCTCAAGCGCAGCGCCGGCGAATTCCTGTTTGGCGCGCCTTCGGTGGCCGACATCGCCCTGGCGCACAACTTCTGGTTTCTCAAGAGCACGCCGCAACTGGCGCCGCTGATCGACGAGCGTCCCGAGATCGCCGCCTGGTTCGCCCGGGTGCTGGGGTTCGGTCATGGTACCCATGAGGAACTCGGCGCCGCCGAGGCGCTGGAGATCGCCAGGGCCGCGGAGCCGCTGGCCTTGCCGCGCGACCAGGCCGTTGCCGTGGAAGGCTTCGCCTGGGGTGACCGGGTGAGCGTGGCGGCGACCGACTATGGGGTGGATCCGGTGGTGGGCGAACTGGTGCATGCCGACAGCGAGGCCCTGGTGATCCGTCGCCACGACGCGCAGCTGGGGGCGCTCCAGGTGCATTTCCCGCGACTGAATTTTCGCGTCAGCGCAGCAGGCTAGGAAATCTGCAATGCAAAACGGCGCCCTGGGGCGCCGTTTTGCATTGCAGGGCCGACCACTCAGTCGGGGCGACGCATGCGGAACAGCGCGGCCTCGGTGATCTCGAAATAGTCGGCCGGGCCACCGCCGCGCACGATGGGGCGAGCGGCCGCGGTCTGGAAGATGCCATCCTTGAGCAGGCGCTTGTCGATATGGGCGGCTACCACCTCGCCCAGCACCAGCCACTGATCCAGTTCATCTCCGGCAGCGGTCTTGAGGCGGACGATCTGGCTCAGCTTGCACTCGAAGGCCACCTGGGCCCGGGCGACTCGCGGCACCTTGACGATCGTCGAGGGGGCAGGCTCCAGGCCAGCCAGGGCGAATTCGTCCACCTCGGGTCCGACCATGGCACTGCTGGCGTTCATCTCCTCGGCCAGTTCACGGGTAGCCAGATTCCAGACGAACTCGCCGGTGCGCTCGATATTGGCCACGCTGTCCTTGTAGCCCTGGCTGGAAAAGCCGATCAGCGGCGGCTTGTAGTTGAAGGCATTGAAGAAGCTGTAGGGCGCCAGGTTCAGCACACCGCTCTCGCTGTGGGAGGAGATCCAGCCGATGGGACGGGGCGCGATGATGGCGTTGAAGGGGTCATGGGGCAGGCCGTGGCCCTGGCTGGGTTCGTAGAAGTGGTAATCGATGCTCATCGGGATTCCTTCAGGGGGTGAGTTCCAGGATCTCGGCCTGGATCTGGCCGGCATCGAGGGTCAGGCGGCCGACGCTGATCGGCAGCCGAAAGCGCCGTGGGCCGGCGCTGCCGGGGTTTATGTAGAGTACGCCATCGCGCTCTTCGATCAGCGGCTTGTGCGAGTGGCCGCTGACCACTACCCGCACCGTGGCGCCGGCGGCCGCCAGATCCAGCTCGGGCAGGATGTGCAGCATGTGGATGTCGACGCCGGCCAGGGTCAGGCTGACGCGCTCGGGGATGTCGTCGGCCCAGGGCAGGTCGTCGTTGTTGCCCCGGACCACCGCCAGCGGCGCTATCGCGCGCAGGGCGTCGAGGATTTCGGGCTTGCCGATGTCACCGGCGTGCAGGATGAAGTCGCTGTCGGCCAGGGCTTCCAGCGCCTGGGGCCGGAGCAGGCCATGGGTATCGGCGATCAGGCCGACGCGATAGGGGCGAGGCGCGGTGGCTAGGGGGGCATTCATGGGGCTCGGTGTCTCTCAAGGCCTTCAGCGGGATCGCCATCGATCACGGGGCTGACGCTTCAGTTGAGAGGTGTCCGGACACCCAGGAGTTCTACGCGGAAGCGAAACGCTGGGCGGTGGTCCGCGCGAATCGAGGCGTGGCTCTCCTCACCCATGCCCGCGGGCCGCTGCGCACGGCCGAGCAAAAGGCCGGCGGCAGAGGCGCCTCGTCGAGGAGCGTCCGGTAGGGCGCCTTCACGGGACCGAAGCCGCTAGAGGTCGAGCACCAGATTGGACGTGGGCCTGCTGCAGCACAGCAGTCGCAGCCCGCGCTCGATCTCGCGCTGGCGAATGCCACCGGCATGCTGCATCTCCACCTGGCCTTCGAGCAGAGCCGTCTTGCAGGTACCGCAGAGGCCTTGTCCGCAGGAGGAGGGCACGATGGCGCCCGCGCGCCTGGCGGCGCTGAGCACAGTCTGGTCGCCCGCCATGCTGAATACCTTGCCCGAGCGCGCCAGGGTGACGGTGAACAGGGCCTCGCCGACCGCGGTCGGCGAGGCTTCGGCAGGGGCCGCCGGACGGCCGATCGAGAAGCTCTCCTGGTGCGAGTGGGCAAGATCGAAGCCGCCTTCCTGCAGGGTGCGCTGGACGGCGTCCATGTAGCCCTGGGGGCCACAGATGAAGACCTCCCGTTCGCGGAAGTCCGGCACCAGTCGTTCCAGCAGGGGCAGATCCAGGCGGCCGAGCGGGCCTTGCCAGTCCCCTTCGGCGCCGGGTGCCTCGCAGATGGCGAAGACCTTGAGGCCAGGTTGTGTGGCCTGCAGTTGCGCCAGTTCGTCGCGGAAGATGATGTCCCGGGGGGTACGGGCACTGTGGACGAAGGCGATGTCCGGATCGCCACCCAGGTCGAAGGCCGCGCGCGTCATGGCCATCAGCGGCGTGACCCCCGAGCCGGCGGACAGATAGAGCAACCTGCGTACCGGATGTCCGACCGGGGTAAAGATGCCTGCCGGTCCGAAAGCCTGCAGCCGGCTGCCGACCTCCAGCTGATCGTGCAGCCAGTTCGACACCGGCCCGCCGGGTACGCGCTTGACGGTGATGGCAAGGCTGAAGGGGCGGGTCGGCGTGGAGGAGAGGGTGTAGCAGCGCGACAGCCGCTGGCCGTCGATGGTCAGCGACAGGGTGATGAACTGACCAGGCTCGAAGGCGAGGGCCACGAAGTCGGGACAGCGAAAGGCGAAGGTCTTGACGTCGGCGGTCTCGAGCCGAATGGCGCAGCATTCGAGGGTCTTCTGCTCGGCACTGCTCCAGGCCGCGCCGAACGCCGACCAGGTCCGGGCGTCGTTGAGGCGGCTGCCTTGGGCGGGTAAGGGGATGAGCGCAGTCATGGTCATTTCTCACACCCCGTGGGCCGCGAGGCGGGCGGCGTACCAGCGGGTGAATTGCTCGACGTAGGTCTCGGTGAAGGGCGAGAAGGGGCCGGGCACGTAGGCAGGATCCTGGGTACCGCGCTGGGTGAGGGCGACGAGCCCGGCGTCCTGCAGATTGGTCGCCTGCCAGACCTCGATCAGGGTCTGGAGGTCGTAGTCGACGCCTTCCACGGCCTCGGCATGGACCAGCCACTTGGTCCTCACCAGGGTCCGGTCCGGCCCGAGCGGGATGAGGTAGGAGACCACGGCGTGATCGCTCATCACGTGGGTCCAGGAGTTATGGGTCCAGAAATGCACGTCGCCCAGGTCGCGGCGCTGCAGGTCGCCCAGCAGGCGGGTGCAGGCCACCCGGGTGGTCAGGGTCTGGGATTCGCCGTGGTTGGCGATGACCAGGCGCTGCGAGCGGAACTGGGTGACGCTGTCTTCTTCCAGATGCTCCACGGCGGCGCAGAGATGGCCCTGATCTTCCCAGTCCTGCCGGGCCGCGGCATTCTTCGCCTGATACTCCGCCAGGGCCTGGAGCGATTCCGGACTCATGCCGTCGGTGCAGACGCCGAAGTCTTCCGGCAGGAAGGAGGCGTTCAATTCCGGATGGCCCGCGGCACAGTGATAGCACTCGCGATTGTTCTCGATCACCAGCTTCCAGTTGCCGTTCTCGATGATCTCGCTCTCGTGGGCGATCTTGCTGAGCTGCAGGGCGTAGGGCGCGAAGCGGGACGCCATCTCGGCCGCGAGCGTATCGATGTCCTGGGGCGAGTCTTCGCTCAGGCAGACCAGGATATGGGCACCTACCACCCGTACCGCTACCGGCAGGAGGCTGCGACAGCTGGCGTCGAAGGCCCGGCCCATGTGCGCCGCGTGTTTCAGTTGGCCGTCGAGGTCGTAGGTCCACTGGTGATAGGGGCAGACCAGCATGCCCACGGTGGACTTGCCCGCCTCCCTGAGCCGCGCGCCGCGATGCCGGCAGACGTTGCGAAAGGCCCGGATGTTCTCGTCGTCATCGCGCACCAGGATGATGGAGGCCTTGCCGATGTCGAGGGTGGAGACATCGCCCGGCTCGGGGATGTCCGCGGTCACGCCGACCACGATCCAGTGCCGGTTGTAGAAGATCTCGAGGTCCGTGGCGAAGACGTCTTGCCGGCCATACAGCTCGCCGGGCAGACCATGACCCGGCTGGCGCTGGGCGAGCAGGTCGCGATGGCTCTTGGCAGGGGCGTTGTCCATGGGTGCACCTCGGGGAGACATTGGCCGGGGGTAGGTGGCCGCAGTATCGAAGCGCCCCTGGAAGGGGTCAACGCGCTTTATTGTTACGCTGGCATGAGTCTGGGTTATGCGATGAAAACCTTGTGCTAGAGCGGTCTGCAGGCGCCTGGCTCGTCGCGCAGCCAGGTCGGCAGCAGGTCGCCCACCACCGACTGGCGACCATGGGGTACCACCAGGTAATAGGCATCGCGCGGCTTGACGATGAAGTCCGTCACCCGGACCAGTTGGCCGTCCGCCAGCAGTGGGGCGACCAGACGCTGCCAGCCCAGGGCAATCCCCAGGCCCTGGGTCGCCGCCCGGATGGTGTCGGCATAGTGGGTACAGCGCAGGCCGATGCGCAGCCGCGGTGGGGTATGGTCCAGGGCGCGGAACCAGGTGCTCCAGGTCATCCAGCCTTCCAGCGTGGCGTCCGAGTCGATCAGCGGACTCTGGTAGAGGTCCGCGATGGAGTGCGGCGCGGCATGGCTCACCAGCCACCCGGGTGCGCAGACCGGAAAGACCTCTTCGTCGAACAGCAGGGTGGCCGTGCCATCATCCCAGCTGCCATCGCCGTAGCGGATGGCCAGATCGGCCTCGCGATGCAGCGGCGGGACCAGCCGCAGCTGGAGATCGGGCAGCAGTGCCTGCAAGGCCGGCAGGCGGGGCATGATCCGCAGATGGGAGAAGGCGCTGGTACAGGCCAGGACGATTTCCTGCTCGGCCTGGCCGTCGAGGATCTTGTCGAAGGTCGCCGCGATGCGCTGCAGCGAATCACCCATGACCAGAAACAGCGCGCTGCCGTCGGGGGTGAGCTGGATGGCCCGGTGCAGGCGGTGGAACAGGCGGGTATCCAGCAGTTCCTCGAGGAAGCGGATCTGCTTGCTGACTGCGGCCTGGGTCACCCCGAGTTCCTGGGCGGCCAGGGTGAAGCTGCCGAGGCGAGCGGCAGCCTCGAAGACCAGCAGGGCATTCATGGACGGGATGAGCCGGCGATAGCCTTTGGAACGTCGCATGGATTCGGAGCGCTGCATGGGAGCCTGCCTTCGCCGGGGCTATGCCTTCAGTCCCGATTCATCACGGCGGAAGCCGTAGAGAAGCGGGCATCCACCTGGATGCGCAGAGAAAAGCGCGGTGCTGTACAGTTGCTGGACAGTATTGCACGGGACAAGCGGTCGATGGCGCGACAGAGCAAGGCGCGGGACAAGGAAAAGGACGCCGACAGTGGCTGGCGCGGCTCGGCCGATGGCTGGCTGGAGGCCGCCTACGAGGCCCTGAAGGAATCCGGCATCGATGGCGTCAAGGTGATGCCGCTCGCCAAGCGGCTGAAGCTGTCGCGTACCAGCTTCTACTGGTTCTTCGAGGATCGGGAGCACCTGCTGGCCGCACTGCTTGATCGCTGGCGCGACAAGAACACCGGCAATCTGATCCGGCAATGCGAGAGCTATGCTGAGAGCATCGCCGAGGCGATCCTCAATGTCTTCGAGTGCTGGTTGAACGCCGAGCTGTTCGACTCCCAGTTCGAGTTCGCGGTCCGCAGCTGGGCGCTGCAATCCGCCGAAGTGGCGGAGGCCATCGCCCTTGCCGATCGCACGCGCATGGCGGCGCTTTCCAGCATGTTCCAGCGCTTCGGCTACGACGCCGATGCGGCCGACACCCGGGCGCGGACGCTGTACCTGACGCAGATCGGCTATATCTCGATGAAGACCGCCGAGGGGCTGACCGAACGCTTCCGGCGCATCCCGCACTACACCAGCATCTTTACCGGTGAGCGCCCCACCCGGCGTGAACTCGACCGCTTCTTCGGCAAATTCGGTTATGCCGAAGCCGAGCCCGGGGTCTTCGTGACGCTCAGCGAGACCTTCCGCCAGGCGCCGGCAGCGGACGAGCTCTAGGTCTGCTGGCAGCTGCCCCGGCCTGCGACCAGGGCAGCTCGCTGGGCTACAGATCCTTCACCAGGCGCAGCGCATCGTAGATCGCCGCATGGGTATTGCGCGCGGCCACGGCATCGCCGATACGGAACAGCTGGAAGCGCCCGGCCGGGTTGGTGACGATGTTCTGCGGCTTGCCGGCGATCAGGTCCTGGTGCTCCACGGCGCCGTCGTTCCTCGACTGTGGCCGCAGCTCGAAATAGAGATCGTCCAGTGGCACGGTCCCGTGGTTCACCACCACCTGATCGACCACGCGTTCCTTGTGCACCGGGCCATAGTCGCTCTTGAAGGTGGCGACCAGCCGACCTTCGCGCCGCGCGACCCGGTCGACGCGGTAGGTCACCGTGAAGGTCACGTCGAGGTCCTGCAGCGTCCTCATGTAGGGCACCAGGTTCATGGCCATGACTTCCGCGGAAAAGGCCCGATCCGGGGTGACGATCTCCACCTGGGCTCCGCTCCTGGCGATGACCTCGGCGGCCTGCAGGGCAGCATGATCGCCGGCGTCGTCGAAGATCAGCACCTGACGACCGGGTTTGACGTCGCCGGAGATGATGTCCCAGGTCGAGACGGTGAGGTCGTTGCCCTGGCTGAGGATCTCGGTGTGGGGCAGGCCGCCGGTGGCGACGATCACCACGTCGGGTTCTTCCGCCAGTACCGTGTCGGCCTCGGCCCAGGTGTTGAAGGCGAATTCGACGCCCAGGCGTTCGCACTGGGCCATGCGCCAGTCGATGATGCTGATCATCTCGCGCCGCCGTTCGCTCTGGGCGGTCAGGCGGATCTGCCCGCCGGGGCGATCGGCGGCTTCGAACACCTTGACGCGGTGGCCGCGCTCCCCGGCTACCCGCGCCGCCTCCAGACCGGCCGGGCCGGTACCTATGATCACCACCTTGCGCGGCAGCGCCGCCCTGGGGATGTCGTGCGGCATGCTGGTCTCGCGGCCGGTGGCGGCGTTGTGGATGCAATAGGCCGCGCCTCCCTGGTAGATGCGATCCAGGCAGTAGTTGGCGCCGACGCAGGGGCGGATCTCTTCTTCGCGCTTCTCGATGATCTTGCGCACGATGTGCGGATCGGTCATGTGCGCCCGGGTCATGCCGATCATGTCGACCTTGCCCGAGGCGATGGCGTGGCGCGCGGTGGCGACGTCGGGAATCTTCGCGGCGTGGAAGGTCGGAAAGCCGGTGGCCGAGCGGATTTCACCGGCGAAATCCAGGTGCGGCGAATTGCGCATGCCCTGAATCGGGATGACGTCGGTCAGGCCGGCATCGGTTTCGATATGGCCGCGGATCACGTTGAGGAAATCCACCAGGCCGCTGTCCTTGAGCAGCCGGGAGATGGTCATGCCGTCGTTGGCGTCGATACCGCCGGGGAGGGTCTCGTCGCCGGTGTAGCGAATGCCTACCAGGAAGTCTTCGCCGCAACGCTGGCGAATGCCGCGCAGGATCTCGAAGGTGAAGCGCATGCGGTTTTCCAGCGAGCCGCCATAGGGGCCGTCCAGGGTATTGGTCAGCGGCGACCAGAACTGATCCATCAGATGGCCGTAGGCCTGCAGTTCCAGGCCGTCGAGGCCGGCGTACTTCATGCGCTCGGCGGCGTCGACGTAGTCCTTGATGATGCGCTCGATATCCCAGTCTTCGATCTGCTTGGGGAAGGCCCGGTGCGCCGGCTCGCGCTCGTGGGAGGGCGACACGACCGGCAGCCAGTCCGCCTTGTCCCAGCGGGTGCGGCGGCCCAGGTGGGTGAGTTGGATCATCACCGCGGCGCCGTGCTCATGGCATTCGTCCGTCAGGTCCCGCAGCCAGCCCACCACCTCGTCCTTCCAGGCCAGCACGTTGTTGAACACCGGCGGGCTGTCGCGGGAGACGGCCGCCGAGCCGGCCGTCATGGTCAGGGCGACCCCGGCCTTGGCGCGCTCGACGTGATAGGCGCGGTAAAGCGCCTTGGGCATGCCGTCCTCGGGATAGGCCGGCTCGTGGGACGTGGTGATGATGCGATTGCGCAGGGTCAGGTGCTTGAGCTGGTACGGCTGCAGGAGCGGATCGGTGGACATCTCGGGCTCTCCGGGCTGACGACATCAGGCGTGTTTTCACTCAATCTGGGTTGAATGTACATCGGTGTCAATAAATAAATCTATCGTGTACATTTCTCTTGCCGACGACGTCGAGCCATGGCTAGGATTGGCCCATCTCAGGTGGTAGCCACGGCCCCGAGGGGCCCCAGGAGAGACGATGAAAGTGCTGGTCGCGGTGAAGCGCGCCATCGATCCGAACATCAAGGTTCGGGTGAAGACCGACGGTTCCGACGTCGAGCTGGCAGGCGTCAAGATGGCCTTGAATCCCTTCTGCGAAATCGCCGTCGAGGAAGCCATCCGCCTCAAGGAGAGGGGCATCGCCCAGGAGGTCGTGGTGGTGACGGTCGGCGGCAGCGCCGCGCAGGAGCAATTGCGCGTGGCCTTGGCCCTGGGGGCGGATCGAGCGCTGCTGGTGGAGCTGCCGGGCCCCCTGGAACCCTTGAACGTGGCCAAGGCTCTGGCCCGCGTCGTCGAGCGTGAGCGTCCGGACCTGGTGCTCTTCGGCAAGCAGGCCATCGACCAGGAAAACAGCCAGACCGGCCAGATGCTGGCGCAACTCGCCGGCCTGCCGCAGGCCACCTGCGCCTCGGCGCTGAGCCATGCGGGGGGTGAGTGGATCGTCGAGCGCGAGATCGATGGCGGGCGCCAGACCGTCGCGCTGCGCTCGCCCGCGGTCGTGACCTGCGATCTGCGGCTCAACGAGCCCCGCTATGCCTCGCTGCCCGCGATCATGAAGGCCAAGAAGAAGCCGCTGGAGGTGCTTGACGGCACGGCGCTGGGCATCGCGACCAGAACGCATACCCGCCTGCTGGGCGTGCAGCCTCCAAGCCAGCGCTCAGCCGGCATCCGGGTCCAGTCCGTCGATGAACTGGTGAGTCACCTCAAACAGCGTGCAGGAGTGCTCTGATGACTACTTTGATCCTCGCCGAACAGCACCAGGGCCAGCTCAAGGCTGGCACGGCGAACGTCGTCATGGCGGCCAGGGAGCTGGCGCAGCCCATCGAGTTGCTGTTGATCGGGCCAGGCGCTGCCGCGGCGGCGGAGCAGGCGGCGGCCCTGGTCGGGGTGGACCGGGTGCTGGTGGTCGAGACCGCGGCGCCGTGCGCCCCGGAAAGCCAGGCCGAGCTGATCGCCGGGCTGACGGGCCGGCGGCCCGGGCAGTTGTTGGCCGAGGCCAGCGTCCAGGGGCGTAGCGTCCTGCCGCGGGTGGCTGCCTTGCTCGATGTGGGGATGATCGCCGAGGTCATCGGCATCGACAGCCCGACGGTGTTCCGCCGGCCGATCTATGCCGGCAATGCGATCGCGCGGATCGAATCCCTCGATGAGGTGCAGGTCCTGACGATTCGCGCGTCCGCCTTCGCCCCGGCGGAGCAGGGCGAGACGCCTTGCCCGATCGTGCGACTGGAGCAGGCGTTGATACCGGCGGCGAGCCGTGTCGTCAGCGAGGTGCTCAGCACCAGTGCACGGCCCGAGCTGGGCAGTGCCCGCGTGGTGGTGTCCGGCGGGCGGGGTCTGGGCAGCCGGGAGAACTTCGCCCTGGTAGAGCGGGTGGCCGATCGGCTGGGCGGCGCCGTCGGGGCCTCGCGCGCCGCGGTGGATGCCGGCTTCGCCGGCAACGACCTGCAGGTGGGCCAGACCGGCAAGCATGTCGCGCCCGATCTCTATGTGGCCGTGGGGATCAGCGGCGCCATCCAGCACCTGGCGGGCATGAGCGGTTCCAAGGTCATCGTCGCCATCAACCAGGATGCCGAGGCGCCCATCACCCAGGTGGCCGACTACACCCTGGTGGCCGATCTGTTCCAAGCCCTGCCGGACCTGGAGCGGGCGCTCTAGCGGACGCTTCCTACCCCAACAACAACACGTTCTTCACCTTGAGACTGCCAGCAACAACAACACTACAAACGCCGGAGATAGAGCTGATGAATGTTGCACAGAACATGAAGCGCAAGGTGCTGGGTCTGGTCGCCGTGGTGGGCCTGACGATCGCCAGCCAGGTAATCCAGGCCGCCCAGGGACCGGTCCGCATCGGCTGGGTCAACTGGTCGGACGCGGAAATCACCGCGAAGCTCGCCCAGGTCGCCATCGAAGACCAGCTGAAGCTGCCGGTGAAGCTGGTGCAGGCCGACATCGGCATCCAGTTCCAGGCCTTGGCCAACGGCAGCATTGATCTCATCCCCATGGTGTGGTTGCCCACCACCCATGCGGTGTTCGTCGACAAGCACAAGGACAGACTCACCGATCTGGGCGTGCTCTACGAGGGCAAGCTGGGCATGGCGGTGCCGGAGTCCGTTCCCCAGAGCGAGCTCTCCAGTATCGAGGACCTGCAGAAGCCGGAAGTACGGGCCAAGCTCGACGGCAAGATCCTGTCCTCGGAAGTCGGCAATGGCCAGTACAAGCTCACCGAGAAGGCCTTCGACATCTACCAACTCAAGGGCTACAAGATCGTCGCTTCGTCCGAAGTCGGCATGCTCACCGAGATGGAACGCAATCTGAAGCGCGGCAAGTGGTCGGTGATCAATGCCTGGAGTCCGCACTGGATGTTTTCCAAGTGGAAGCTGCGCTATCTCGACGATCCCAAGGGGGTCTTCGGTACGGCGGAGCAGATCCATGCCATGGCGCGCAAGGAGTTTCCGGCCGAGTACCCGCAGGTCGCCACCTTCTTCGCAGACTACCACCTGCCGGCCGGCGACTTGCAGCAGCTGATGCTCCAGGCGCGTGACAGTTCCGCCGACAAGGTCGTGGCCGATTACTACGCGGCCCACAAGCAGCTGTTCACCGAGATGTTCAACGCAAGGAACTGAGGCGCCACGGACCGACCGGACGCACCTGTCCCTCGGGTGCGTCCGGGTCGTTCCCGCTCAGGACGTTGCCAGGACGTCCAGGGCGCGGGCGCGCGACAGTGGCTGGCGCATGAGCTGGCTCAGCACCGCGGTGGCGCGTTCTCGCTGGCAAGCCACGACGCCGACCACCCGCTCTGCGGCCAGCAGCAGGGCGACGAAGGTCTGGTCGCCCAGGCTGCCGTCGAGGTGCATGTCGTCCCACTGGCCGGGATGGCCGAGGTATTCGTAACGCTTGCCGTGATGCAGGGTCCAGAAGAAGGGCACGTCCGCGTAGCTCTCGGCGTGGCCCAGCAGATTGCGCGCCGCCAGGCGGCCGTGTTGCTGGGCCAGACGCCAGTGTTCGATGCGGGTGGGTTGGCCGGCATAGGGAAAGGTGGCCAGATCGCCAACGGCGTAGAGGCCCGCGGCGGCCTGGAGCTGGGTATCCACCGGGACGCTGCCGTCATCCGCCAGGGGCAGATTGGCCAGGAAGGCGGTCGCCGGGGCGATGCCGGTACCCACCAGGACCAGGTCGGCGGGCAGGTGGGTACCGTCCTTGAGGCTGACCTGGCGCACCTGGTCGTCGCCGGCAAAGCCCACCACCTCGTTGGGAGCATGGAAGGTCACGCCATTGGCTTCATGCAGGGTCTTGAAATGCTGGCCGAGGGTCTCGCCCATCTGCTTGACGAAGGGCAGGGAAGCGGGGGCGACCACGTCCACCGCCAGGCCCTGCTTGCGCAGGGCGGAGGCGGCTTCCAGGCCGATGAAACTGGCACCGACGATCACCGCGCGGCCCTCTGCAGGCAGATCGGCGAGGATCGCGGCCGCGTCGGCGCGGGTCCGCAGCAGGTGGACGCCCTTGAGCTCGGCACCGGGCACCTCAAGGGGCCTGGGTTCGCCGCCGGTGGCGAGCACGCAGCCGGCGTAGCTCAGGGTCTGGCCGTTGGCGAGTTGCAGCTGGCGGAGCTGGGGATCCAGGTGCGTCACCTCGGCGTGCAGGCGTTCGATGCGCTGCTGGCGGAAGAAGTCGGCCTCGCGCAGCGGTGGGGCTTCATCGGGGGCCTTGTCGCCCTGGAGGACGAATTTGGACAGGGCGGTCCGGTCATAGGGCTCACCCGGTTCGCGGCCGATCAGCAGCAGGCGGCCGCCAAAGCCGAATTCGCGCAGGGCCGCCGCTGCGGCGGTGCCCGCGGCGCCCGCACCGACGACGATGAACAGGCGATCGTCGGACTGGGGCTCCGCCGTCTGCGCGGGCAGGGGCTCGGTCCCGACCAGCACCTCGCCGTCGCGCACGTCCACCGGATAGCGTTGCAAGGCATCCAGCGCCGGCGGTTCGCAGAGGCGGCCATCGTCGACGGCGAAACTGGCCTTGTGCCAGGGACAGACCAGGCGGCCCTGGCAGACCGCGCCCTCGGCCAGCGGCGCGCCGGCGTGAGGGCACTGCGCCTGGAAGGCACGTACCTCGTCACCGACGCGCAGCAGCAGGATTGCGGTGCCTTCGATCTCGACCGCGGTACCGCGGTCTTCGCGCAGGTCGGCAAGGTGCGCGACCGGGTGCATGGTTTTCATGGTGGACTCCGGCGCCGTCTGGGGCGCTCTCTCGAATCAGGCTCAGCAGATTCGAGAGAGCGCAGCGGCGCCAGGTTCCGCTCAGGGGGCGGGCGGCAACGGATGACGGTGCGGAACGTCGGGTGCGTCCAGCGGATCGGCGTGGACCAGCACCTCGGCCTGGGGATACTCGGCGCGGATGGCGGCTTCCACTTCGTCGCACAGCACATGGGCACGGGACAGGCTCATCTCGCCCGGCAGCTCCAGGTGCATTTGCACGAACCAGTGATTGCCGGAGAGGCGGGTGCGCAGGTCGTGGGCACCTTCCACCCCCGGGACTTGGCAGGCCAGCTGCAGCATGTGTTCGCTGATGTCGGCGGGCAGTTCCTGGTCCATCAGCACGCCAAAGGAATCGCGAGCGATGCCGTAGGCGCTCCAGAGGATATAGAGGGCGATGGCCAGGCCGAACAGCGGATCCAGCCAGTACCAGCCGAAGCCGGTCAGCGCCAGGGCGATCAGGATGCCGACATTGAGCAGCAGGTCGGAGCGATAGTGCAGGGCGTCGGCGCGGACCACTGTGGAGTCGGTGAGGCGGATGACGTGCTGCTGGTAGGCCACCAGCACGGCGGTCAGGGCCAGGGAAAACAGGGTGACGGCGATGCCCAGGGCATGGGCGCCCAGGGGTTCGGGTTGCTGCAGCCGCCCGATGGCCTGCCAGGCGATGAGCACGGCGCTGACGCCGATGAAGACCGCCTGGGCGATGCCGGCCAGGGACTCGGCCTTGCCATGGCCATAGCGGTGGTCGTCGTCCGCCGGCTTGAGGGCGTAGTGCACCGCCAGCAGGTTGAACACCGAGGCCAGGCCATCAAGCAGCGAGTCGGTCAGGCCGGCGAGCAGGCTGACCGAGCCGCTGAACCACCAGGCCACGGCCTTGGCCAGGATCAGCGTCGTCGCCACTGCCACCGAGGCGGCGGTGGCGCGACGCAGGAGCCGCTCGGTGCCGTGCGGGTCGCTCATCAGGCGCGCGGGGCGAGGCCCAGGCTGGCGAGCTGCTCGTTGCTGCCGCTGCGCTGCAGCAGGCGCGGATCGTCCAGCGGCAGGTTGTGGCCGGTGGCCTGCTGGATAATGGCCTTGAGGCGCGCGCGATCAACGCTGCCATCCGGGTTGACCGCCTTGTTCAGCTCGCTGGGATCAACCTCGGCGCGCTTGTTGTCGGGCAGGTAGATGGCGCCGGTGGCGAAGTCCACGCCAAAGGCGATCAGGCCGGGAATGATGTAGAACAGCAGGCCGATGGCATCGAGGGCGACGATGCCCGGATCGATCCGGCCACTGCCGGTGATCTGGCCGCGGCGCTCGGGATAGAACAGCGAACCGCAAGCGGTCAGCTGGGTGAACAGGGCTGCGGCGAGGACGCCACACACCGCGCGGGTACGCATCGACATAGACAACCTCCGGTTGGATGAGGCCGCCACTATAGCGGCCGGAATCACGGCGGGCGAGACGCTTTAGAGCGACAAACAAAACTACTGCGCGTCTGCCATACAGGCGCGTGCAGTGCTCGGAATCCTCATGTACCACTCGTACACTGCGGTTCCTGCGCGCCGCGCGCACCTGCCTGACAGCCGCTCGCTACATTTTGTTAGCCGCTCTTATACTGCCCGCCCCGTTGAGACCACCGGCTGTGCCCAATGACGCCCTTGCCCATCGATGTTGTCCTGCCCGAGCTGCGCCAGGCCCTCGCCCACCGCGATGACTGCGTGCTGGAAGCGCCGCCGGGGGCCGGCAAGACCACCCGGGTGCCCCTGGCGTTGTTGCATGAGCCCTGGCTGGCCGGTCAGCGCATCCTGCTGCTGGAGCCGCGCCGGCTGGCGGCGCGCGCCGCCGCCGAGCGCCTGGCCGCGGAGCTGGGCGAAGGCGTTGGCGAGACGGTGGGCTATCGCATCCGCCTGGAAAGCCGGGTGGGCCCGCGCACCCGCATCGAGGTGGTCACCGAGGGCATCCTCACCCGACGGCTGCAGGACGATCCGGCGCTGGAGGGCGTCGGCCTGGTGATCTTCGACGAATTCCACGAGCGCAGCCTGGACGCCGACCTGGCCCTGGCGCTGACCCTGAGCGGCCGCGAACTGCTGCGTGACACCCCGCTCAAGCTGCTGGTGATGTCGGCCACCCTGGAAGGCGAACGCCTGGCTGCCTTGCTGGGCGGAGCGCCGGTGGTGCGCAGCGAAGGGCGCATGTTTCCGGTGACGACCCGCTGGAGCCGACCGCTCGGCCAGGACGAACGCCTGGAGGCGCGGGTGGCCGCCTCGGTGCTGCAGGCACTGGACGAGGAGACCGGCAGCCTGCTGGTCTTTCTGCCCGGCCAGGCGGAGATCCGCCGCACTGCCGAGCGCCTGGCGGAGCAGCTGCCCGCGGGGGTATTGCTCTGTCCGCTGCACGGCGAGCTGGAACTGGCCGCCCAACGCGCGGCCATCGAGCCGGCGCCGGCGGGTAACCGCAAGGTGGTGCTGGCCACCAACATCGCCGAGACCAGCCTGACCATCGAAGGGGTGCGGGTGGTGGTGGACGCGGGCCTGGCGCGCGTGCCGGCCTTCGATCCCGGCAGCGGCATGACCCGCCTGACCACCCGCCGCATCTCCCGTGCCTCGGCGACCCAGCGCCAGGGCCGCGCCGGCCGCCTGGAACCGGGGGTCTGCTATCGACTCTGGTCGGAAGAGCTGCATCAGCAGCTGCCGGCCTATGACAGCGCCGAGATCCTCCAGGCCGACCTGGCCGGCCTGGCCCTGCAACTGGCGCGCTGGGGCATGAACGCCGAGGAGCTGGCCTGGCTCGATCCCCCGCCCGCTGCCGCCCTCGCCCAGGCCCGCGATCTGCTGCTGCGGCTGGGTGCCCTGGACGACCAGGGCGTGCTCACGCCTCACGGCCAGGCCATGAGCGGCCTGCCGGCCCATCCGCGGCTGGCCCACCTGCTGTTGCGCGGTCAGGCCTGGGGCCTGGCCGAGCGCGCCTGCGAGATCGCCGCGCTGCTGGGCGAGCGCGACCTGACCCCGGGGCAGGGCGCCGATCTGCACACCCGTCTCCTGCTGCTGGCGGGCGAAGGCCGGGGTCCGCGCGGCGGCGTGGCGCGCATTCGTCAGCTGATCCGCCAGTATCGCAGCCTGTTGCGCGGCCCGGCCGGGCAGCCGGTGGCCGATCCCGAACACCCGCGCTGGACCGGGGCGCTGCTGGCCTGCGCCTATCCGGATCGCATCGCCCAGCAGCGCAAGGCGGGTGGCCAGGACTACCGCCTGGCCAATGGCCGGGCCGCCAGCTTTGGCGAGCCGGATGGATTGATGAAATCGCCCTGGCTGGTGGTGGCCGACCTGGGCAGTCGCCAGGGGCAGCGCGAAGAGCGCATCTACCTCGCCGCCGAACTGGATCCGGCGCTGTTCGAGGGGCCGCTGGCCGAGCAGGTGGTGCGTCACGACGAACTGGATTGGGACGAGCGCGAAGGCGTGCTACGCGCCGAACGCCAGCGGCGGATCGGCCAACTGGTGCTGAGTCGCGAGCCGCTGAAGAATCTGGACGCCGCCGCCCGCAGCCGGGCGCTGCTCGGGCTGGTGCGGCGCAAGGGCCTGGAGTTGCTGCCCTGGACGCCGGAACTGCGCCAGTGGCAGGCCCGGGTGGCGCTGCTGCGCCAGCTGGACCTGCAGCAGAAGCAGACGAGCGACTGGCCGGAGGTAAGCGACACGGCGCTGCTGGCCAGCCTGGAAGACTGGCTGCTGCCCTATCTGGAGCGCGTCACCCGGCTGGCCCACTTCGCGAATCTGGATCTGGCCGCCATGCTGCAGGGTCTGCTGCCCTGGCCACTGCCGCGCCAGCTGGACGAACTGGCGCCGCGCAGTCTGGCGGTGCCCTCCGGCTCCAGCATCCGCCTGGATTACAGCGAGCAGCCGCCGGTGCTGGCGGTACGGCTGCAGGAGCTGTTCGGCCTGGCCGACACCCCACGCCTCGCCGGGGGGCGGCTGGCGGTCAAGCTGCACCTGCTCTCGCCCGCGCGGCGACCGGTGCAGGTCACCCAGGACCTGGCCAGCTTCTGGGCCAATACCTATGGCGAGGTGAAGAAGGATCTCAAGGGCCGCTATCCCAAGCACTACTGGCCGGACGATCCCTTGATCGCCGAACCCACGGCGCGAGCCAAGCCGCGGGGGACCTGACCGAAACCCCGGAGCGGGCAAGGCTTTGGCTCTCGGGCGGAGCCGCCTGGACGCGGGCCCGACCTGGCTGGACGGGTGCTCCGAACGCTCAACCGTTGCTGCCGGCCGGACGTTTTCGCAGATGATTGGTGGGCAGGGCCGTGGTGTATTTCACCTGGCTCAGGGCAAAGCTCGATCTGATGCTGGCCACGACGGGGATGGAGGTCAGGCAGTCGAGCAGGAGCGTCTGGTATTTGCTCAGGTCTTCGCTCACCACCCGCAACATGAAGTCCGCCTCGCCGCTCATGAGGTAGCACTCCATCACTTCCGGGCGCTCCTTGATCGCGTTGGTGAAGATCTCCAGGGACTGCTTGTCCTGAAGTTTGAGCGACACATGCACGAAGACGTTGATGGCCAGGTTGAGCGCTGCCGGATCGACCAGCGTCACGGCGCCGCGCAAGACGCCACGCTCCTTCATTTCCGCGACGCGTCGCCAACAGGGTGAAGCGGAAAGGCCCACGATATCGGCCAGCTCCGCATTGCTGAGCTCCGCATTTTCCTGAAGCGCATCGAGGATACGCAGGCTGGAATCGTCGAGCGTTGCTCGGCTCATGGTGAGATTTTCCTGTGATTATCTATTTATAGGTAGAACTTACTCATCTTCCCTTTTTGAAGGAACAGATAGGTGCATTTTTCCGCTGGTATCGCCGCATCATGACCCTGGGCAATCTGCTTGCGACGGGGTGGCATCATGGGCGTTTCAATCCAGCATCTGGCGAAAAGCCGCATCAAAGGCCGGGGAATCTCCTCCACCTACCTGTGCCTGGGACTCATGGTGCTGCTGTGGGGCAGTAGCTGGCCGGTGACAAAGCTTGCCCTGCACAGCGTGCCGCCGCTCTGGCTGGCGACCCTCAGATTCGCCAGCGCCGCGCTCTGTCTGTTCGCCTATCTCGGCGTGCGAGGGCAGCTCAGGCGGCCCACCCGGCAGGACCTGCCCATCGTCGCCAGCGTGGGCCTGCTGCAGATGATGACCTTCACCGGACTCGGCATGGTGGCGATGGTGCATGTCGACACCAGCAAGGCCGTGCTCCTGGCCTACACCACGCCGCTGTGGTGCGTGGTCGTGGCCTGGGTGCTGTTTCGTGAAGTGCCGACCCGGCTGCAGCTTGCCGGGCTGCTGGTGGGGATGGCGGGGGTCGTCGCGGTCTGCTCCCCTGGAGAGCTCGACTGGACGCAGCGGGACACCCTCGTGGGGGCGGCCTTCCTGCTGCTGGCGGCGGTGAGCTGGGCGATCGTCATCCTGCATGTGAAGCGCCATTACTGGGTGACCCCGGCGCTGCTCCTGGCACCCTGGCAGATGCTGTTGGCCACCATCCCCCTGGCGATTGCCGCCTACCTCGTCGAAGGGCCGCCGATCGCCATCGTCTGGGATCGAACGCTGGTCGAGGCGCTGTTGTTCATCGGTCCGGTCGCGACGTCGGCCTGCTTCGTCATCTCGGCGGAACATGGGCGGAGGATCTCCACGTTCGGCATGTCGAATTTCACCCTGGGGGTGCCGCTCGTGGGTACCGCCTTCTCCTGTCTGGCGTTTGGCGCGACCGTCTCCCCGCTGTTTCTTGCCGGGCTCGGGTTGGTGATCCTGGGGGTCGGCGTCTCGGCCCTGGCCACGCGAACCGGGCGTCGCTAGCGGGCTGTTCCCGCAGCCAAGGTTACAGCCTTGGTTGGACGCCTGCGGCGACGCCGCCAGCGAGCCCCTGCTACCCCAGAACGGTCACGGGGCCTGCCGGGCCTTCTGCAGGTTGGACCAGAAGGCCCCGCCAGCCTTGAAGCGCACATTCGCCGCGCCGAGGTCGTTGCCGTTCAGGGTGTTCCTGGCGGGTACCGGCAAGCGGCTCCAGCTGATCAGCGCCTGGCTGCGCCCCACGTCGTGGGTGGCATCGGGGGAGTGGCCGGCGAAGCCCTTGTAGGTCGTCTGATAGGCGCCAGGAGGGTAGCGGTCGAGAGGATTGGGCAAGACCTCCAGACGATCCGGCAACGAAGGCGCCAGGCACCGGCGCTAGCATGGCCGCTTCCAACGAGGGGAGTGGACCATGAACGAGCACAAGACCCTTTTCATCACCGGGGTGAGCAGCGGCCTGGGCAACGCCCTGGCGCGGGAGGCCCTCGCGGCCGGCCACCGCGTCATCGGCACGCTGCGCCGGGAAGCCGATCTTCAGGCCTTCGCCGCCTTGTCGGACCGGGCTCATGGCGTGCTGCTGGATGTCACGGACCATGCTCGCCTGGCAACGGTGGTGGCCGAGGTTCAGGCAGCCCACGGTCCGGTGGATGTCCTGGTCAACAATGCCGGCTACGGCCATGAGGGCATTCTCGAAGAATCGCCGCTGGAAGAGCTGCGCCAGCAATTCGAGGTCAATGTCTTCGCGGCGGTCGCCGTGACCAAGGCCTTCCTGCCGTCCTTCCGCGAGCGGCGCCGCGGTCATATCATCAACATCACCTCGATGGGTGGCACCATCACCCTGCCGGGTATCTCCTACTATTGCGGCAGCAAGTTCGCCCTCGAAGGCATCTCGGCGGCCCTGGGCCAGGAGTTGGCACCCTTCGGCGTCTGGGTCACCGCCGTGGCACCCGGTTCCTTTCGCACCGACTGGGCGGGTCGCTCGATGCGTCGCAGCGCCCGCGGCATCGCCGACTACGATGAGCAGTTCACGCCGATCCGTGCGGCGCGGGAGGCCAAGAGCGGCAAGCAGCTGGGCGATCCGCGCAGGGCGGCCCAGGCCCTGCTGCAGCTGATCGCCCTGCCGGCGCCGCCTGCGCAGTTGCTGCTGGGGAGCGATGCCTTGCAGCTGGTGCGCGAACGTCTGGCCACGGCCAGCCGGGAGATCGAGCGCTGGGAGGCCCTGACCCTTTCCACCGATGGCTGACGCGGAGGCCCCATGAATCCGAGCGATCCCTTTGCCAGCCGGGTGGTGGCGCTGCTGGGCAGGCTGGCGCCCCAGGAAGGCTACAACCTCAGCCCTCTGGAGGATGTGCGCTTCCTGCGCTCGGATCGCCCGCTGACCGGCGTACCCGTGCTCTATGATCCCGGGGTCGTCATCGTCTGCCAGGGCGGCAAGCGCGGCTACTTCGGTGACCGCGTCTATCAGTACGATGCCCAGCACTACCTGGTGGTCTCCGTGCCCGTGCCCTTCACCATGGAGACCGATGCCAGTCCGGAGGCACCGCTGCTGGCCATCTATCTGCGGCTGGATTTCGGGCTGCTCGGCGACCTGGTCCTGCAGCTCGACAGCGAACTGGGACCGGCGCTGGAGGCGCCCCGCGGGCTCTATGCCTCGCCGCTCGATGAAGCGCTGCGCGCTTCGACGCTACGCTTGCTGGAGGTCTTGAGCGTGCCGACGGACGCCCGGCTGCTGGGGCCGGCGCTGCTGCGCGAACTCTACTATCGGATCCTCACCGGCGCCCAGGGCGGATCACTGCGTGCGGCCCTGGATCGCCAGGGTCGTTTCGGCCGCATCGCCCGGTCGTTGCGCACCCTGCATGCCCGCTATGCCGAGCGGCTGGACGTCGCCGCGCTGGCGCAGGAAGCGCGGATGAGTCAGCCCAGCTTCCATCGCCACTTCCGCGACGTCACGGGTACCACGCCCATGCAGTATCTGAAGTCGACCCGTCTGCACCAGGCGCGGCTGTTGATGCTGCGCGACGCCCTCCCGGCGGCGAACGCGGCCTTTGCCGTAGGCTACGAGAGCGCCTCCCAGTTCAGTCGCGAATTCAAGCGGCTGTTCGGCCGGACACCGCTGGCGGAGATCGACTGGATGAAGGCCACCTATGCACTGCCGGCGCCGCCTGCGACGGCGGTCTATGTCTCTTCGCACTAGGGCTGTCCGTCCGAAAAGCCCGGTCGCGGCCGCCGCGCCGGAACCAAGCGGCAGCCGTCCCCGGTCTGAATGCAGACGGGCACTGCCTGCCCGCCCAACCGGAGCGACCCCCATGGCCGACAAGACCCTGCACGACCTTTCCAAAGCGATGCGCGATTTGGATTTCTGCATGCTGACCACCGGCACCGGGCGTTTGACCAGCCGGCCGATGAGCAACAACGGCGACGTCGAATACGACGGAGACTCCTGGTTCTATGCCTACGAGGACTCGGCCAAGATCCGTGACATCGAGCAGGATCCGGCGGTGGGGCTGAGCTTCAGCGAAGGCAAGAGTCTGCTCGGCAAGCCCGGCATCTTCATCGGCATCGAAGGGCATGCCGAGCTGATCCGCGACAAGGCGCAATTCGAGGCGCACTGGACCAAGAGTCTGGATCGCTGGTTTCCCCAGGGCACCGACACGCCCGGCATGATCCTCATCAAGGTGCATGCCGAGCGCGTTCGTTACTGGGATGGGGAGGAGCAGGGCGAGTTGCGGCCCTAGAAGGCTGCGCCGCTAAAAACAGGTGGCGAAGGTCTCCACCACCCGTAGCTCGCTGTCGACGATGCAGCCCTGGCGCCACTTGTCGAAGGTCAGGCAGGGGTGGGAGGTGCCCAGCGCGATGATGTCGCCGATGGCCAGCGCGGTCCCTGGGGCCACGACCATGAAGGCGTGCTGGTCCATGATGGCCGTGACCGTGCAGCCGCTGACGTCGACGGCGTCGGCAGCGGTCCGACCCGGCCGGTAGCGGCGCAGTGGCAGCGGCAGGCCGGCATCGTGGGCGATGTCGCGCTTGCCCAGCGCCAGGATGGCGAAACCGGGTTCGGGCATGGACTGCACGTGAGCCCAGACCTCCAGCGCCGGTTGCAGGCCCTCGTTCAGACCGGTGCGGGCCAGGACGCCACACTGGGCATCGCGATAGATCCCGTGGTCATGGACCACATAGCTGCCGGGGCGCATGACGGCGATAAAGCGCTCGCGCACTTCCAGCTGGTCGAAGGCGGCGGCGATCAGGTCGTACCAGGCTGACCCCGAGGCGGTGACGATGGGCCGGTCGAGGGCAAAGGCGCCCTGGCCACGCAATTCCTCCGCCAGGCGCACCAGGGAATCGGCGAAGGCGCGGATGTCGGTGGCCGCCTCCGCGCCATGGATCACTCCCTCGTAGCCTTCGATGCCGGTCAGGCGCAGCGCCGGTTGCCCGACGATGGCGCGGGCCAGTTCACGCACCTCGGATTCGCTGCGGCAACCGCAACGGCCGCCGGGTACGCCATATTCGATCATCACCTGCAGCGCCAGGCCGCGTGCGCCAAAGAAGGCACCCAGGGCGGTGACCTGGTCGGGATGATCCACCAGGCAATGGAAGTCGAAGTCCGGATCGGTGGTGAGCAGTTCGGCGATCAGCGCCATGTTCGGCGCGCCCACCAGCTGATTGGCCATCAGTACCCGGCGCACGCCATGGGCCTGGGCGGCACGGGTCTGCACCGCGGTGGCCAGGGTCATGCCCCAGGCGCCTGCGGCCAGCTGTCGCTGGAACAGCGCCGGCGCCATGCTGGTCTTGCCGTGGGGCGCCAGTTCGGCACCGCGCTCGCTGGCGAAGGCCTGCATCCAGGCGATGTTGTGGTCGAGGGCGTCCTGGTGGATGACCAGGGCGGGCAGGGCGATGTCGCTGAGCAGGCTGGCGCCAGGACTGGCGGCGCCTTTATCGGGAGCATGTAGAGCGGTCATGGATTCTCCTGGCCGCCCAGGCGCTGGGACAGGCGGCGCGCGCTGTCGACCAGCACCTGGCGGTACTCGGCATGGTGGGCCTGGGCGTCGGCGCGGGGCGCCACGATGCACAGGGTGGCGATGCTCAGGCCGCTGGCATCCCGCACCGGGGCGGCGAAGCAGTGGGTGTAGGTGTCGGCGATGCTGTCGAAGGAAAAGAAGCCTTCTGCGCAGGCGCTGCGGATCTCGGCGATAAAGGTCGCCGGGGGCAGGCGGCTGCCGTCGGGCAGGATGAAGTCGTCCGGATCGATCAGGGCGAGGATCTCGGCATCGCTCAGATGACCGAGCAGCAGTCGCCCGGACGCGGTCCAGGGAATGGGCGCGTCCTCGCCGACATTGGAGGAGATACGAAAGGCGCGGGCGCCTTCCTTCATCAGCGAGACGGTGTACTTGCGGCCGTTGAGCTGACACAGCTGGGCGGTCTCGCGGGTCTGGGCGACGATATCGTCCAAGAGCATCCCGGCCTCGCGGGCCAGATCGAAGTGGCGCAGGTGCGCCTGGCCGAGAAAGTACAGCTCGCGGCCCAGGTAGACCTGACCGTCGCGGCCCACGGCATCGAGCATGTGCCGCTCCAGCAACAGGCCGACCAGGTCGTAGACGGTGGACTTGGGAATGCCCAGGCCGGCGGCGATCTCGTTGGGTCGCAGCGGCCGACCCACCCGCTTGAGGTGATCGAGGATATCGAAGGCGCGGTCCAGGCCGCGGGCTCGTTGGCGGGTAGGTTCGGTCATCTGTGCGGTTTGTCTCAGGCCTTGGGTTTGTAGGCGATGCAGTCGATCTCGACCTTGCAGTCCACCATCATGGAGGATTGCACGCAGGCGCGCGCTGGGGCGTTGCCGGCGAAGTACTCGGCGAACACCTTGTTGAAGCTCCAGAAGTCGCGCGGATCGTCCAGCCAGACGCCGGCACGCACCACGTGCTCCAGACCGTAGCCGGCTTCGTGGAGGATGGCGATCAGATTCTGCATGGTCTTGTGGGTCTGGGCGACGATGCCGCCGTCGATGATCTCGCCCTTCTCCATGGCCACCTGGCCGGAGACGTGTAGCCAGCCATCGGCTTCCACCGCGCGGGCGAAGGGCAGGGGTTGGCCACCTGCGCCGCGTTCGCCGGCGCCGTATCGAGTGATGCTCATAAGGTTGCTCCTGTTACGGGGGAAGGATTCAGAAAGAGGTCCGGCCGAGGAATTCGGCGAGACGGGTGGAGCGCGGCCGCTCGAACAGCTCGCGGGGCGGACCCTGCTCCTCGATGCGGCCCTGGCTCATGAAGACGATGCGATCGGACACCTCGTAGGCGAATCTCATCTCGTGGGTAACCAGCAGCATGGTCATGCCGTCCTGGGCCAGGTCCTTGATCACCGCCAGCACCTCGCCGACCAGCTCCGGGTCCAGCGCCGAGGTGGGTTCGTCGAACAGCATCAGACTGGGATTCATGGCGATGGCCACCCGCTGCTGCTGCCCGCCGGAAAGCTGGCCGGGATGATAATCGCGGCGCTCGATCAGGCCGACTCGGCGCAGCCACTGCTCGCCGATGGCCACGGCTTCGTCCTTGCCCAGCTTCTTGACCTTGCGCAGGCCGAGGGTGACGTTTTCCAGGGCGGTGAGGTGGGGAAACAGATTGAATTGCTGGAAGGCCATGCCGGTGAGCGAGCGCTGGCGGGCGATCTCGCGCTCCGGCAGGCGCTGGCGGCGACCGCCTTCCTCGCGATAGCCGATGGCCTCGCCGGCCAGCCGGATGCTGCCGCCCTGGAAGTCTTCCAGCAGGTTGACGCAGCGCAGCAGGGTGGTCTTGCCCGAGCCGCTGGAGCCGATCAGGGTGACCACGTCACCGCGATCCAGGGACAGGTCGATGCCCTTGAGCACCTCCACGGCGCCAAAGCTCTTGTGCAGGTCGTTGATGCTCAGCAGGGGGACGTTGGAATCGGTCATGGCAGGGTCACCCGTTTTTCCAGATAGCGGCCGAGCCGCTCGATGGCGAAGTTGATGAGAAAGAACAGCAGCCCGGCGAACAGATAGAACTGCAGGGTCATGAACGTGCGGGCGATGACCTGTTGGCTGCTCAGGAGCAACTCGGCCACGCCGATCACCGAGAGTAGGGTGGAGGCCTTGACGATCTCGGTGGAGGCGTTGACCCAGGTCGGCAGGATCTGGCGCAGCGCCTGGGGCAGGAGCACCTCCTTGAGACTCTGGGCGAAGGTCAGGCCGATGGCCTTGGCCGCCTCGTGCTGGCCACGCGGAATGGCCTGCAGGGCGCCGCGGACGATCTCCGCCACATGGGAGCCGCAGAACAGCAGCAGCGCCGCGGTGCCAGCCTGGAAGGGCGTGGGCCGCAGGCCCAGGGCGGGGGCCATGTAGTAGCAGGCCAGCACCAGCACGAACACCGGGGTGCCGCGGATCAGGTCGGAGTAGAGACGGAACGGCAGGCGCAGCGGCCAGCGGCCATAGGTCAGCGCCAGGCCGCCAAGGGTACCGAGCAGGGTGCCGCCCAGCACCGCCAGCACGGAGCACGCCAGGGTGGTGGCGAAACCGGCGGCCAGGGTCTGGCGGGCGTTCCACAACTCCAGGAACCAGGAGGGGGCTTCGTACACGATCGGGCTCCTAGCGGTTAAGGCTCAGCCGTCGCTCCAGCTGGCGCAGCAGCAGGGCGATGACGTAGCAGGTGAGGATGTAGAGGGCGCTGGTCACCAGCCAGGTCTCGATGACCCGGTAGCTTTCCAGGTTGATCTTGCGCGCCTGGTAGGTCAGTTCCGGCACGGCGATGGCCGCCGCCAGGGAGGTGTCCTTGAACAGCGAGATGAAGCTGTTGGAAAGCGACGGCAGCACGTTGCGCAGCATCACCGGAATGATGACGTAGGCCTTGATCTGCCATTCGCGCAGGCCAATGGCCAGGCCGGCCTCGCGCTGGCCCTTGGGAATGGCCATGAGGCCGCCGCGAAACACCTCGGCCAGGTAGGCGCCGGCATAGAGCGCCAGGGTGATCAGAAAGGAGCTGAGCTTGTCCAGGCGGATGCCGATGCTGGGCAGGGCGAAGTACAGCAGGAGGATCAGTACCAGGATCGGGGTGTTGCGCACCAGGGTGACGTAGCCCGCCGCCAGCCAGCGCAGCGCCCGCACCGGCGAGAGCAGGGCGAAGGCCGTGGCCAGGCCGATCAGGCAGCCGATGGCGATGCCCACCAGCGCCAGCTGCAGGCCGAGGGCGAGCCCGGCCAGCAGGTGGTCCAGGTTCTGCCACACGGGGGCGAAGTTGAGGGTGTAGTTCATGCTCGACGTCTACCTAGAGGGCGCGGACAGGCCGCGCCGGGGCCAGGATCACTTGAACTCGACGGGGAAGCCGATCGCCGGGGATGGCAGCTCGACGCCGAACCACTTCTTGAAGGAGGCCTGGTAGGTGGGGAATTCCACGCCGGTCATGGCCTCGTGCAGGGCGGTGTTGACGAAGTTCAGCCAGTCCTGGTCGCCGCGCTTGACCGCGCAGGCGTAGGTCTGGGGGCTCCAGGCGTAGTCGGGCGAGCGATAGCGACCGGGATTCTGGGTCATCAGGTACTTGACCGAGGACTGGTCGGTGGCCACGGCGTCGGCGCGGCCGGTGCCCAGGGCCTGGTAGAGCAGGTCGACGCTGTCGTACTGGTCGACCTTGGCGCCGGGCAAGGCCTGGTGCACCAGTTCCTCGGCATAGACGTTCTGCAGCACGGCCACGGTCAGGTCGCCCTTGGCCGCCTTGAGGTCATCGATCTGCTGGTAGCGGCTGTTGGCCGGCAGGAGCAGGGCCACGCCCTCGCGGTAGTAGGGCAGGGTGAAGGCCACCTGCTGGGCGCGGCTGGCGGTCACGGTGATGAACTGGCAGCTGATGTCGACCTTGTCGGTGAGCAGGTTGGGGATGCGCGCATCCGAGCCCTGGACCACGAACTCGACCTTTTCCGGATCGTTGAACAGGCCCTTGGCGATGACCTTGGAGATATCGATATCGAAGCCGTGCAACTTGCCGTCGGCGCCCTGGAAGTGCCAGGGGGCGTTGGTGCTGCCGGTACCCACGACCAGATGGCCGCGCTTGAGTACGTCATCCAGCTTGGCCGCCTGGGCGCCGGTCATGGCGACCAGGCCGACCAGCAGCGCCAGCGTTTTCCACCCCTTCGTCTTGCCTGTCATAGCGTCTCTCCGTTTCCGTTGTAGCGGAATTATGTTCATAACAACGGAATCGATTGCAGTGACTGTGCCAGCTATTCGCCCGGCGTTGCAAATCAACGGCTTGGCTCGAGCGACGGGCAGCGGAGGGTGCTCCCGGTGCGCCAGGGGGCACCGGGAGGTGGCGGAAGGTAACGGCGGTGCACCAGGGCGAGGCGTTACCTGGTAGCGCTTAGCAGGGGCGCGGGAAGCCGTGCCGCAGATCGCCGGCGCGTGGCAGGAAGCGGCCATGGCGTTCGCCAATGGCCTGGTCCGGGGCATAGGCCAGGCGGCCATTCACCCAGACGGCGTGGATGCCTTCGGCCGGCCGTTGCGGGTCGCTGAAATCGGCCACGTCGCGGATGCGCCGGGGATCGAACAGCACCAGGTCGGCCTGGGCGCCCGGCTCGATCAGGCCGCGGCCGCTGAGGCCGAAGCGGGCGGCGGACAGGCCGGTCATCTTGTGCACGGCGGTGTGCAGCGGAAAGAGGCCGAGGTCACGACTGAAATGACCCAGCACCCGCGGGAAAGCGCCCCAGAGCCGCGGATGGGGAAAGGGATCCTCGGGCAGGCCGTCGGAACCGATCATGCTCAGCGGATGGGCGAGAATCAGCCGCACATCGGCCTCGCTCATGCCGTAGTAGACGGCACCCGCCGGTTGCAGGCGGCGGGCGGTTTCCTGCAGATCCAGACCCCAGTCGGCGGCGATGGCGGCCAGGTCGCGGCCGCCGCAGTCGGGATGCGGGGTGGACCAGGTGATGGTGATGCGGTGGCGATCGGTGACCTGCCTGAGGTCCAGGGTGGAGGAACTGGCCGCATAGGGATAGCAGTCGCAGCCGACCGGCTGACGATGGGCGGCCCGCTCCAGGGCGCCGAGCAATTCCGGTGCGCGGCCCCAGTTGTCCACCCCGGCGCACTTGAAGTGCGAGACCACCACCGGTGCCCGTGCCTGCCGACCGATGTCCAGGGCTTCGTCCAGGGCCTCGTGCACCGCGGCGAATTCGCTGCGCAGGTGGGTGGCATAGAGTCCGCCCACGGCGTCCAGCTCCGCGGCCAGTTCGGCCACTTCTGAGGTCGGCGCCGCCGCGGCGGAGGCATAGGCCAGCCCGCTGGAGAGCCCCAGGGCGCCAGCCGCCAGGCTGTCGCGCAATTCGAGGCGCATGGCGGCGATTTCGGCCGGAGTGGCGGCACGCTGGAGATCGTCCAGGTGGTTGCTGCGCAACGCCGTGTGGCCGACCAGGGCGGCCACGTTGACGCCGGGCCGCGCCTGCTCCACCGCCGCGCGGTAGGCGGCGAAGGTGGGATAGCCGAAGGCCGCTGCCGGGCCGAGCAGATTCAGCGGATCCGGCGGCTCGCCACGCAGCCGCACCGGGGCGGCGCTGATGCCGCAGTTGCCGACCACCACGGTGGTGACCCCCTGGCTGAGCTTGGGCAGTTGCTGCGGCCGGCGGATGACCATGGTGTCGTCGTGGGTATGGACATCGATGAAGCCGGGGGCCAGTACCAGGCCGCTGCCGTCGCGGACCTCCCGTGCCGGTTGGCCGGCCAGCTCGCCCAGCGCCTGGATGCGCTCGCCGGCAATCGCCACGTCGAGTACCCGGCCCGGACGGTCGCGACCATCCAGCACAAGGGCATTGAGAATCACTACATCATGCATGCTAGAGCCATCCTGCAACCGTTGAGGAGCGCCTTTTGACCGTCGGGTGGCAAAGCGCCATATAAGCGAAGCGGCAGGCCGATAGCGAGAGAACTGTTACAGAAAACTCTGTCTATTACGTCACAAATTGGGCGGTACAGCCCGAGTGACCCTTCCTGCCGCCCGTGAGCTCGCCATGAATCTGTTGACCCCAGTCGTAAGTCTAATGAATCGTCTGAGATTCCCCGCCAAATTCGCCTGTCTGGCGGCCATCGTCCTGGTGCCCCTGGTGTTTCTCAGTGTCTACCTCTATCAGGATATCCAGGAACAGCGGATCGGCCTGGTCCAGGAAATCGACGGTCAGCGCTATCTGACGCAACTGACCCCGGTCGCCCGCCTGAGCATGTTGCAGCGCGCCCTGACCAAGCGGCTCCAGGATGGCGATGCCTCCGCTCAGCAGGATTGGCAGAACAACCGCGACAACCTGCTCAAGGCCTATGACGATCTGGGCCGGCTGGATCGCGAACTCGGCACCCAGCTGGAAACCGGGGATCGCCTGAGCCAGCTGCGGCGGGGCGCCGAGCGCCTGATGCAGGGAGCCACGGGCACCCCGCTGGAGGTGTTCGAGGCCTGGAACGAGCAACTGACCCAGACCCTGAACCTCTTCTATTACGTCTCGGCCACCTCCGGCCTGGCGCTGGACTCGGATTACACCAGCCTCTTTCTCATCGACATCACCTCCGTGCGCCTGCCGCGAGAGATCAACCTCATCGGGCAACTGCGCGGCCTGGCCACCGGTCTGAGCGCCACCAACAGATTCGATCCGGCCAGTCTTAACCTGGCGCGCAGCGTGGTGAACCAGGAACGGCAGAGCGCCGACGAACTGGAGCAGGGCCTCAGACTCCTGGCGCGTCAGGCGCCGGAACTGGCCCAGCGGCTCAAGGGCTCCCTGGCCCAGGCGGCGGACGACTATGCCAACTTCCGCCAGGGCATGCAGGCGGCCATGACCAACGAGGGTACGGTTTCCGGGCGCGCCCTGGGTACCCAGGGCAATGCCGTGGTCGCTCGCTACTACAAGGTGCAGGACGAGGCGCAGGGCCAGCTCTCCCAGTTGCTGGCCGAGCGACTGGTCCATGCGACCACGCTGCGTAATCTGGTCATGGGCATGATCCTGGGCGCCCTGCTGCTGCTGGCCTACACCTTCGCCGGCATCTACCAGGCGCTGCGCCTGGGGATCGCCGAACTGGTCGGGGTGACTGCCGCCGCCGCCCAGGGCGATCTGAGTCGCCGCGCCGCCCTGCACGGGCGTGACGAGATCGCCGACATCGGCCGTAGCCTGAACGCGATGCTGGAGGCCTTCGGTCGCTCGCTGCGCGAGGTGGATCAGGCCTCCAGCGCGGTGGCCGAGGCCTCGGGATCCCTGGCCGGCTCCATCGGCCAGGCGCGTTCGACCATGCAGACGCAACAGGGCGAAACCGATCAGGTGGCCACCGCCATCACCGAGATGACCGCCAGCGTGGCGGACGTCGCCAACAACACCGAAGGCGCCGTGGCCGCCGCCCAGCAGGCCGATCAGGCGACCCGGGAAGGCACCCGGGTGATGCAGCAGACGCAACAGGCCATCGAGGCCCTGGCCGCCGAGGTGGACCTCAGCGCCACCAAGGTCGCAGCCCTGGAAAGCCACAGCCAGGCCATCGGCGGGGTCATCGCGGTGATCCGTACCATCGCCGAGCAGACCAACCTGTTGGCACTCAACGCCGCCATCGAGGCCGCTCGTGCCGGCGAGCAGGGTCGCGGCTTCGCCGTGGTGGCCGACGAGGTCCGCACCCTGGCCTCGCGCACCCAGACCTCCACCGAGGAAATCCGCCGCATCATCGAGCAGTTGCAGGCCGCCACCGGCGAGGCCGTCGGGCAGATGCAGGCCAGTCGCGGCCATGCCCTGACCGGCGTCGCGGCGGCCGAGCAGGCCAGCGTCAGCCTGACCAGCATCGGCGCCGCCGTGGAGCGCATCGTCGACGTCAACGTGCAGATCGCCAGTGCCGCGGAACAGCAGGCCGCGGTCTCCGAAGACATCAACCGCAACACCACCGGCATCCGCGCCAGCACCCTGCAGGTGCTGAGCGGTATCGAGTCCGATGCCGGTACCGCCGAACGGCTCGCCGGCCTCTCCCAGGACCTGCGCGGTATCGTCTCGCGCTTTCGCCTCAGCGCTTGAGGGCGCCGCTCATCGGCGAGGCTTAGGTCGGACTTTACAACCTGGCGGCTGCGGATGACTGTATAAATAGACAGTTATCCGCAGGAGCGCCTTGTCATGTCCGTTACCGTCCTGGGTTGCCTGGAGTCGTCCGAGACCCGGCTGCCGCTCTATGATTTTCGCCTGCCGTGCGGCTTTCCCTCGCCGGCCCAGGATCATCAGGAGCGCCAGGTCTCGCTGGACGAACTGGTCGACCTGCGCGCGCCCCACACCTATGTCATCCAGGTCAGTGGCGACAGCATGACCGGTGCCGGCATCTTTGCCGGCGATCTGGTGATCGTCGATCGCGCCCGGCCGGCACGGGTCGGCGACATCGTGGTGGCGGTACGCGATCGCGAACCCACCCTCAAGCGCCTCGGCCGGCGCGGCGCCCACTTCGTCCTGCTGGCGGAAAATCCCGCCTATGCCCCCCTGGTCATCGGCGAGCGCGACGACTTCGAGGTCTGGGGCGTCGCCACTCACAGCCTGCGGCGCTTCGGCCATGGCTGAGTCGGTGCTGGCGCTGATCGACTGCAATGCCTTCTATTGCAGTTGCGAGCGGGTCTTCCGCCCCGATCTCGCGCAGCGGCCGGTGGTGGTGCTGTCCAACAACGACGGCTGCGTGATCGCCCGCTCGGCCGAGGCCAAGCGCCTGGGCATCGTCATGGCCGCGCCCTGGTTCCAGGTGCGCGAACTGGCCCGGCGCGGCGAGGTGACGGCTTTCAGTTCCAACTACGCCCTCTATGGCGATCTCAGCGATCGGGTGATGCGCACCCTGGCGACCCTGGTGCCGCGCCTGGAGCGCTACAGCATCGACGAGGTGTTCGCCGATCTGGCCGGCCTGCCCGAACCCCTGGACGCCCTCGGCCATCGCCTACAGGCGCGGGTGCAGAAATGGACGGGCATCCCGGTCAGCGTCGGCATCGCCGGTACCAAGACCCTGGCCAAGCTGGCCAATGCCGCCGCCAAGCGCTGGCCGGCGCGCACCGGCGGGGTGCTGGATCTGCGCGACCCGGCGGTGCACGACTGGGTGCTCAAGCATTCGCCCATCGAAGACGTCTGGGGGGTCGGCCGGCGCCTGGCCGCGCGCCTGCGCGGGGAGGGCGTTACCACGGCCTGGGAATTGGCCGGGCAGGACGCCTGGTCGCTGCGCCAGCGCTACAGCGTGGTGCTGGAAAAGACCGCACGGGAATTGCGCGGACTGGCCTGCCTGAGCCTGGAGGAACTGGAAGCGCCACGGCAGACGATCTGCAGCAGTCGCATGTTCGGTCGCCGCCAGTACCAGTTCGGCGCCCTGGCCGAGGCGGTGGCCAGCTACACCGCCCGCGCTGCGGAAAAGCTGCGCGCCCAGGGCTCGCTCTGTCGCACCCTGAGGGTCAGTATCCAGACCGGCATGCACGGCGCCGACGAGGGCCGCTACGCCAATGCCGCCCTGCTCAACCTGCCGGCGCCCAGCGACGACACCCGGGTGCTCAACGATCAGGCCCAGGCGGGGCTGCGCGAGATCTTTCGCGACGGCTTCGGCTATGCCAAGGCGGAGGTGCTGCTGCTCGATCTCTGCGGCCGTAGCGAGGTGGCGGCGGATCTCTTCGCCGCCGTCCCGGATCCCGCCGCTGCGCGCCTGATGGCGACCCTGGACGCCATCAATGGCCGGTTCGGTCGCGAGACCCTGAGACCGGCGCGGATTCCGCGCGATCCCGCCTGGCAGATGCGCCGCGACCTGCTCAGCCCGCGCTACACCACCCGGCTCGATGAACTCTGGACGGTAGGCTGAGCGCCCAGCGCCTGTCTAGCCGGCGCGTACCGCCCGCCGCCCGCGCCACCAGTAGCCCACGCCCAGCAGCAGGAACCACAGCGGACTGGCCAGCAGCGCCTGGCGGGTGTCGTCCTGCAAGGTCAGCAGGACCAGTACCGCGGCGAAGAAGATCAGCACCCCATAGCAAACCCAGCGCCCGCCGGGCAGGCGAAAGGCCGAGGCGGCATGGCGCTCCGGACGGTTGCGGCGGTACGCCAGCCAGGCCAGCAGGATCAGCGACCAGACGAACATGAACAGCACCGCGGCCAGGGTGGTGACCAGGGTGAAGGCGGTGACCAGGTTGGGGATCAGGTAGATCAGCACCGTACCCAGCAGCAGGCACAGGCAGGACAGCACCAGTCCGCGCGCCGGCACCGCCGCCCGCGAAAGACGGGTGAGACCACGAGGCGCATGACCTTCGCGGGCCAGGCCATAGAGCATCCGGCTGGTGGAGAAGATGCCGCTGTTGGCCGAGGAGGTGGCCGAGGTCAGCACCACGAAGTTGATCAGGCTGGCGGCCATGGGCACGCCGGCCAGCACGAAGAGTTCGACGAAGGGGCTCTTGTCCGGCACCACCTGGCGCCAGGGCGTCACCGCCATGATCACCACCAGCGCCAGCACATAGAACACCAGGATGCGCAGCGGAATGGAGTTGATCGCCCGCGGCAGGTTGCGCCGGGGATCGGCGGTCTCGGCGGCGGTGGTGCCCACCAGCTCGATGCCGACGAAGGCGAAGACGGCGATCTGGAAGCCGGCGAAGAAACCGCCCAGCCCCATGGGAAAGACGCCGCCGTCGTTCCACAGATTGGCCAGGCTGGCGACGTTGCCCGAGGGCGACTGGAAGCCCCAGAGCACCAGGCCGAAGCCGGTGACGATCAGCGCGCAGATGGCGACGATCTTGATCAGCGCGAACCAGAATTCCAGTTCGCCGAACAGCCGCACGGTGACCAGATTGAGCCCCAGCAGGAGCAGCACGCAGAGCAGCGCCGGGATCCAGGGCGCGAGGCCTGGAAGCCAGAACTGGGCATAGGCGGCGATGGCGATGACATCGGCGATGGCGGTGACGATCCAGCAGAACCAGTAGGTCCAGCCGCAGAAGAAGCCGGCCCAGGGCCCGAGCAGATCGGTGCAGAAGTCGATGAAGGACTTGTAGTCCAGGTCCGACAGCAGCAGTTCGCCCAGGGCGCGCATGACAAAGAACAGGGCGCTGCCGATGATCAGATAGACCAGCAGGATCGAGGGGCCGGCCAGGGCGATGGTCTTGCCCGAGCCCATGAACAGGCCGGTGCCTATGGCGCCGCCGATGGCGATCAGTTGCAGATGGCGATTGGACAGGCTGCGTTGCAGCCCCTCGGGCGGGGTGGGAGACGCGGACATGACGAGCGGATACCTGACAGCGACAGCGGGGGCCACACGGTAAGAGATGCACGGCGGGCATGCCAGTCGTTTCACCGGGACAGCATGCCGCAGGGCCGGCCTGCCACTGATGGGGGCGGCGGCGCCGTCGGTCACCTGGAACTCTGGCAGGCCGGCTCGTACCTGCCTATCATGGCCATCCGGGCCCCTGCAACGGACCCGGACGGCCACGAGATCCCTCAGTGCCTCTGCCAGTGAGTCGTCCCTTGTCCTATCTCGAAAGTTTCGCCTGGGAAACCACGCCACTGGGGGCGCGCGCCAGCTGGCCCGTGGCCCTCCGGACCACCTACGACCTGCTGATGGCGTCCCCCTTCGCCATGTGCGCCACCTGGGGCGCGGAGCAGACGCTGATCTACAACCAGGCCTACGCCCCCTTTCTCGGTGCGCGCCATCCTGCCGCGTTGGGGCAGCCGATCGACAAGGTCTGGGCGGAACTGTGGGACGAGATCGCGCCGCTGATCGAGCGGACGCTGTCCGGCGAGGCGCTGCACTTCGTCGACAAGCACTTCGTGATGACCCGCAACGGCTATCCCGAGGACATCTACTGGAGCTTTTCCTACAGCCCGCTGCGTGACGGCGAGGCCATCGTCGGCATGCTCAACATCACCACCGAGACCACTGCCGGCGTCCAGGCCCACCATCAGCGCGATGTGGCCGAGGCCGCCCTGCGCCGGCACAACCTGACCCTCGAACGGGAACTCTCGGCGCGCATCGACGAGCGCGACAGTGCGCGCGCCGCGGAGAGCAGCGTGCTGGCCGCCGCCGAGCGTGTGCAACTGGCCCTCGCCGCCGGCGCCATCATCGGCACCTGGTACTGGGATCTGCCCACCGACAGATTCACCGTCGACGAGGCCTTCGCGCTCAATTTCGGCCTCGATCCGGCGCTGGGCCGCGATGGCCTGAGCCTGGCGCAGGTGGTGGCCACCGTCCACCCGGACGACCAGGCCGGCCTGGCCGCGGCCATCGCCGACGTCATCGGCCGCGGCGGGCGCTATGCCCACCAGTACCGGGTCCGCCGCGGTGACGGCCGCTACTACTGGCTGGAGGCCAACGGCCACGTCGAACTGGCGCCGGACGGCACGCCGCTGCGCTTTCCCGGCGTGCTGCTGGACGTGGATGCCCGCCGAGCCCTGGCCGACGAGCGCGACCGGGCCCTGGCGGAGTTGCGCGACCTCACCGCCACCCTCGAGCAGCGTGTCGAAGAGCGCACCGAGGAACTGCGCCGCTCGGAAGAGGCCCTGCGCCAGTCGCAGAAGATGGAAGCAGTCGGCCAGCTCACCGGCGGCCTGGCCCATGATTTCAACAACCTGCTCGCGGGGATCTCCGGCAGCCTCGACCTCATGAGTCTGCGCATCGGCCAGGGGCGCTTCACCGAACTGGAAAAATACCTGCTGGCCGCCCAGGGCAGCGCCAAGCGCGCCGCGGCCCTGACCCACCGGCTGCTGGCCTTCGCCCGCCGCCAGACCCTGGCTCCGGAGGCCACCGTCGTGAACCAGCTGGTGGGCGGCATGCTCGACCTGGTGCAACGCACCGTGGGACCGGCCATCCAGGTGCACTTCACCAGCCTGCCGGACGACCAGCCCTTGCTGGTGGACCAGTCCCAGCTGGAAAACGCCCTGCTCAATCTGTGCATCAACGCGCGCGATGCCATGCCCAAGGGCGGGCGCATCCTCATCGCCGCCAGTCATCGCACCCTCGGCGAAGCGGATAGCCGCGATTTCGAATTGGCACCCGGGCGCTATCTGCACCTGAGCGTGACCGACACCGGCAGCGGCATGACGCCGGAGGTCGCCGCCAAGGCCTTCGAGCCCTTCTTCACCACCAAGCCCATGGGGCAGGGCACCGGTCTGGGTCTGTCGATGATCTATGGCTTCGCCCGCCAGTCGGGCGGCCAGCTGCGGCTGCGCTCGACGCCAGGCGAAGGCACCACCGTCTGCCTATATCTGCCCCTGCGACCGGTGGAGCGACCGTGCGGTCTGCCCCTGGCAGAGGGCCGGCCCTGTCTGCTGGAAGGCGCCCATGCCACGGTGCTGGTGGTCGACGACGAACCCACGGTGCGCATGCTGGTGACCGATCTGCTGCGCGAACTGGGCTACGTCATCATCGAGGCCGCCGACGGCGCCGGCGGCCTGGAAGTGCTGCACTCCGATGCCCGCATCGATCTGCTGGTCACCGACGTCGGCCTCCCCGGCGGCATGAACGGCCGCCAGCTGGCCGACGCCGCCCGGGTCCAGCGTCCGGCGCTCAAGGTGCTGTTCATCACCGGCTTCGCCGAAACCTCGCTGCTCAGCGACGGCCACCTGGAACCCGGCATGGCGATCCTGACCAAGCCCTTCGCGGTCGAGGCGCTGGCGCAGCGGGTAAAGGGGCTGGTGGCGGGGTAGGTTTCGCGCGCGAACCCCCTTTGGCAGGGCCCGGAAACGCAACGGCCCCCAATCAGCGTGTCCGCAAGGACTGATTGGAGGCCGTCTGGATCTGGAGCGGGCGAAGGGAATCGAACCCTCGTCATGAGCTTGGGAAACTGCTCCGCCTAGAATCTCAAGTTGATTCATGGAGTGTCAGATTGGCGCTCGAAGCCAGTAGAATCGGGGGTTTCCATACCCTTGGGCTGTCTCACCTCGTCTCAGGTGAAACCACCTTGATTCCGGCGAACGGCCCCCAGAAACGGACCCCAAAATGCTCACGGAAAAGCAGATCCGCGCCCTCAAGCCGCGAGAAAAGGAGTACTCGGTTTCAGACGGTCGCACTGCCCGGGGCGAGGGTGTCCTGGTGCTCCGAGTGCGACCCAACGGCTCCAAGGAGTTCTATTACCAGCGCCGAATCGGCGAGCAGAAGAGCAAGCGCAAGCTGGGTAACTGGCCGGCATTGACGCTGACGGATGCGCGCGATCGCTGCCGGGACGAAAAGGAGCTGGTGGCTGCCGCTGGCACCTTCCAGGAGCTGCTGGATTCGTACCTGGCGAAGTTGGAAGGGGAGGGGGCGGCCTCGGCTGGCAATGTGGCATGGTCGTTTCGGCATTATGTCTGCGAGCCGTTCCCGGGGCTGGTGAAGCGGCCGGCGTCGCTGATCGGTCCTGCGGACATTCGGGACATCATCAGCCGTATGATCGATAACGGCGTCACTACCTACTGCAATCGAGTGCGATCGCAGCTGCACGCAGCGTTCCAGGCGGGACTTGAGCAGGAATACAACCCCCGTAGCTATCTGCAGGTGAAGGTGCGCTTTGGCCTGCAGAGCAATCCGGTGGCCAGCATCCCAGTGCAAGAGGACTGGGAGCAGCCTGGAGACCGGGCGCTGTCGAAAGTCGAACTCCGGACGCTCTGGCAGCTGCTGCCGGAGAAATTGTCTCTTACCACCGCCGAGCTGCTCCGCTTTCTCATCGCCGCCGGCGGTCAGCGACCAGAGCAGCTGCTCGCGTCTGATCGGTCGATGTACCACGACGACCACCTGGTGATTCGCAGCGCGAAGGGCCGGGTCCAGGGAGAGCGGCAGTTGCACGTGGTGCCGTTCAACGAGCCGATGCGGCAGGTGCTACACACGATGGCGGAGATCGATGAGCAGAGTCCCTATCCGTTCCAAGGCCGGGTCCAGGGCCAGCCGCTCAACGTGCAGTCACTATCTAGGGCGGTGACGAAGCTCTATCAGCGGCATGAGAAGGCATTCGCCGGGCCGTTCACGCTGCGCGACCTGCGGCGTACCTGCAAGACGCTGATGGCCAGCGCCGGGCTGAGCAAGGAATTGCGGGACCGGATCCAAGGGCACGCCTTCAACGACGTATCGTCGAAGCACTATGACCGCTATGACTACTTTGAAGAGAAGCGGGCCGGTCTGCAGGTGTGGGCTGAGTGGCTGGAGCGGAACGTCAGCAAGTAAAAGGGGCTGCTCACGCAGCCCCGCCTTGCCATCTCATTGGATCGCTCTGCCACCCGGCAATGGCGGACTCACGCCAGCCGACCCGGCCAGGGGTGATGTTGACCGGCGGCGGAAACTGGCTGGCCTTCACCAGTCGCCAGATGGTGGCGCGAGAGAGGGAGGTCACCGCGACCACCTCTTCCTCGCGCAGGAATCTATCCAGCTTGCTGGCCATTGGTCTCTTCCTCACGTAGGCGCCGGTACTGATGGCGCATCTCTTGAATCAGTTTCTCAGCCGCGGCTGCGCCGCGGTGCTTGGTTATGGTTGCCCGCAATTCTTGGATCCGCTCGGTCGAACTGTAGCCCTTGCGGATCCAGGTGCGCGCCTCGGCCTCGAGGAGCTGTTGGCGGTTGTCGATCGTCATTACCTAGACCTGCAGGTCTGTGGCTGTTCCAGCGATGCCACCCGGCTGGCTTCGGCCTTGGCGCAGTCCAGGCGCAGGGCATGGACGGACAGGGCCTGGATCAGCTGATGGGCTTCGTGCCGGGCATCGTGCAGGGCGTGGTGACGGATGCCCACGAAGTCACGCTGCTTGGCGGCGGGGTACAGGTCCAGCAGGGTTCGCAGGTCCCGCTCTTCCCGGTGATGCCAGGGCACCAGGTTGCCGCCGATGCGGTAGGCGTTGCCCAGGATGACGCAGTCAAAACTAGGGCTGTTGCCCCAGATCCGCCGTTCCACGTCGGCGAGATAGCCGTCCTGGTCGGGGTGAGGTGTCGACTGCTGGAGCAGCCAGTTGGAGAGGAGCACCAGGGCGGCCCGGATGTCGTCCCGATCGCGGCTGCCGTCGATCTCGGCCCGGGCCTCGGGTGACTGCTGCCACCACCATTCGATGGTTTCGCTATCGGGCACGGCGCCGCGGGCGATAGCGGATTCCAGATCGACGCGGCTGTAGAACTCGTCGGCGATCGCCGCTGTGGCAGTGCCGGCACCGATCACGGCAACGGCGCCGATGGACAGGATGGGGGCGTTGTTGCCCTGGCCGAGGGTCTCCAGGTCGATGACGATATCGATGCGGCGGTTCATTGGGGGGCCCTCACGGCATCCTGGGTGTGCGACTTCTCTGCCCATTGGACGGCCAATTCCCAGGCCGCTTCGTAGGTATCGGCGTAGATCCAGACGGTGCGCATGTACCCGAATCCGGACGCATAGGTGTCCTGGCCCATGTACTTGCGGACGGTACTGCCGAACTGGATGGCCAGGCCGAGCAACTGACGGCGGAAAAGTGCGTGTGCGTTGTCGTCCAAATGATCCTGCTCGGTGAATTGCTCCAGCGTGCAGGGGCGCCGCATGACCTCAACCACCGGCTGGAGCGAGGGATGTTGATGCCCCTCATCGTCGAGCAGCTCGTCGATCAGGTCGCGTATCGCCCCGTCCCAATGCTTCTCGGCGAAGGCTTCGGTAACGGTCGCTGCGGCCAGGTCGACAATCTGCAGAGTGCGCAGCTCGTGTTCTTCGGCCTGAGCCGAACGGGTAATGCCGGAATTGGTAGTCATACGGATGCTCCGGTGTGCTGCTGGGCCGGCTTGGCCAGGGTGGTTTCGATGACCTCGGCGTCCTCGGCGGTCAGGGCGCCGAGGGTGTTGGCCATGCTGGCCAGGGCGAGGAGGTGGATGCGATCGCCGCTGGAGCGGCTGACCTGGTAGCGGATGACCGCTTCGCCCAGCAGGGCGGTGGCCTGGCAGCGTTGCACCAGGGCCGGGTGGAGCGTGATAGGCTGAGCGCTGCCGCTGCTCTGGTTTACGTTCGGCATGATGTTTCTCCAGTGGTGGTGGTCGGCCTGGGCGAGTTACCGCTCCCCAGGCCTCTTTCTTTCCGGCGTCCCGTCAGCGGATCCGGACCTTCTTTTCTCCCTCAATTACGAATAGCTGGACGTCCTCGAGGCGGTATTGGCCGCCGGGGCCGCCCTGGACCACGTAGCCACCGAACTCATCGGGGCCGATCGACACAGGAAATGGCGATGGCCATCCGGCCCAGTTGCGCTGATAGGCGTACTGGCTGTCTTCCTGGATCTCGGCGTAGAGCTGCTGGCCGGTGGGTTCGGTCTCAGCGGCCTTCTGCCAGAACTCCCAGAGCAACTGCACCGGACGACTGACGTAGGTGCCGTCGACGTGCTCGATGTCAGCACCGCGGCCCGTTGCGATCTGTTCGAAGCGTGCGCGCAGCGCGGCCTGGTCCAGATGCTTGGCGCTCATGCGGCCTCCCGGTTGTAGTCACGGCGGGCGGCGTCGTAGTGGCTGGGCAGGATCTCCTCAGCGCCTTCGATCCAACCGGCGCTGGGCTTGCCCGCGGCGACGTTGGCCAGGTGCTCGGCATGGTCGATGCCGAAGCCCAGGCAGAAGTAGGCCGCGCCATGCTGGGTGAAGAACAGGCCACCACAGAGCAGCAGGTTTCCGGTGTTCACCCCTAGGCGATCCCAGAACGCATGCACGTCGAGCGACGCCGGGCAGCGCTCCTGCCACAGCTGGACCAGGCGCTGGTGCTCGACCTGGAGGGCTTCGCGCTCCGCCTTGGGCATGCCCTTAGCCGTCTTCGGCTTGACGCGCAGGCGGCGAAATCCCCACTGATCAGGCCGGCACCAGTGGACGTCCAGCTCCTGGCCACCCTTGAGCTTTATGCCGCCGGGCATGACGTCGGTCATGGTGCGCAGCAGGGCGACCTCACCGCCGAAGGCCTCGCCCAGACGATCGGCAGCGAGTCGCAGGGCTTGGCGCTGGTTGAAGCAGTCCTGGACGATGGCGACGACTGCAGGGTCTGTGGAGCGGTAGTGATATTGCTGCATGGTGTCTCTCCTTGGGTTGGGCGGATCAGGGCTTGAAGTGCCAGCACTTCACGTTGGGTTCTTTCTTCTCGCTCAGGGGGTTACGCCGCATTTCACGGGTGCGAATTTCACTGGACGTGGAAACGTTGATGCCCAGGAGCTGGTGCCGGCGGCAGTCGGGCAGCATGCGGCGCAGGGTGTTGAGGTCCGGGATCTTCTGCTTGTACTCAGCCGCCTTCTCGGCGAACTGGTTGAGGTTGATGGCGATGAGCTCGTCGGGCTTCTTGGCGTGATTGACCAGGGCGTGATCGCCGCGCGATTCCAGGTAGTCGTACACGGCCCAGAATTCATCCAGCTCGGCTGGGTCGGCGCTGATGGCGTTCTGGCGCTCCATGGCCATCTTCAACAGCTGCTGATCGCAGGCAGCCAACTGGGTGTCGCTGAGCGGAAGGATTAGGGCTAGGCAGTCCACCATCGCCAGGAGCATGGCGTGGTTCTTCACCACACGGGCCGAGCGAAGGGTGCTGATCTTGCGCAGTCGATCGCGGTGGTGGGGGTAGCGCTCGTTGAACAGGGCCATGACCTTTGGCTCGGCCTTGATGGCCTTGATCAGGAAGTGGCTCAGCTCCTCGACTTCCATCAGGCCCAGGGAGTCGGCGGCCGCGCGGCTGGCCTCGGTGGCGTTGGGCTTGGTGAAGTGCATCTTCACGATCCGCGACAAGATGGCCTCAGAGCCCGTTACTGGCGCGTTCTGACTGATGACGATGGTCCCGCGGAAGGGCGGCTCGTAGGTTTGGTTGGTGTTGTTCTTGATGCCTCGGGTGCGCAGCAGACCGCCCCCGAAGAAGTCCTTTAGCTCGTCCCAGTCGAAGCTTTTGGTGTTGGCGGCATCGCTGTTGCGATCGGACTCTAGGAGCACAACGGGCATGCCTGCTGCCTGGCCCATGGCGCGACTGCGACCGGAGGCCGAGCCCTTATTCGGGTCGAAGCCTTCGTAACCAGCCCGGCCTAACAGCTTCCAAAGGAAGATCAGCAGGGTGGACTTGCCGGCATCGGCCTCACCGGTCACTTCCAGGAAGGGAAAGCTCTGGTGTTGGGCTCGGACCTGCTCGGCGAACAGGGAGCCGAACCAAAAGGTGAGGGTGATCAGGCCTTTGGCGCCGAAGCATAGCCAGAGCTTGGGCAGCCAATCCTCGCAGTAGCTGGTGCTGTCCGCCTGGATCTGCATTTTCATCAGTGCCGGGGCCTGCACCCGGCGTTTGCCCAGCTCGAAGTAATCCTCGCTGTTGGCCTTGACCAGGTTGCCTTTGTGGCAGGCGATGTCGTTGAAGATGTAGGCCTGGTGGTCCTTGCTGTAGCCCATGAAGTCGATGGTTTCGACAGTCTTCACGCCCTCGGTCTGGGTGATGACGATCTGGTCCAGGTGCTTCTGGGTGCCGAGCCAGGTAGCGCCGGCGTGCAAGAGCTTGGCCTTGAATTCGCCGCTCGAGGCCATCTGCTTGGGCGTGAAGGCCAGCTTCTCGGCCGGACCGTCGTGGGGCGGATTGACGCGGAGGTAGTACCAGGCCTCACCGGTGGATTCGCTGGTCTGCTTGTAGAGCGTCTCGAAGTTGCAGTTGGCCAGCAGCTTGAGCGAGCAAACGTTCTCAAGGGCTTGGCGACGGGCGCTTCCGTCGTTGAGCATCCGATCCTCTGGCTCGTCGCTGTTCAGGATGGCGCGCTGCTCTTCGTCCACCTTGCTGAGATCGAACTTGGCCCAGTACATGCGGTTGCCGAAGTCGAAGTAGAACTCGCTGCTCGCTTCCTCGAAGCCGTAGATCCGCAGCGCCTTCTCCTTGGGAGAATCGGCTAGCAGCAGGGTGCCCTGGTGATGAGCGATCTCCAGGTCGCGCTTGATGCGGCCTTTGCGCTTGCCCTCTTCCTCGAACATCCAGCGCTGGTGCAGATCGTTCCAATCGACCTTGCGGTCACCTGGTTGCGGGATCTGTGCGGCTTCCTGGTTGCGATAGCCGAGGTCCTTGGCCTTGCGCACCCACTTGCGGATGTTCTCCCGGGCGGTCGGCTCGTTATCCAGGGCCCAGACCAATTTCGGCAGCTTGGGGCCGCGGGTACGGGCCAGCTCCTTGAGGGCTTCCTCGGGAAAGGGCGCGCTCGACATCATGGAGACGGCCTGGATGCCGTGATGCAGCAGGGCGATGGCGTCGAAGATACCCTCGACGATCCACAGCTCCTGGACCTGCAGCAGGTCGACGGTCGGTGGCACCCAGAGCTTGCCCTTGTAGCTCCAAGCCGGCTTGAAGCGGGCCTTCTTGCTGCCGAAGCGGTTCGGGCGATCGATCAGCCGTTCCCAGTAGCCGCCGGCGGGCATTTCGAAGCGCACGGTGGCCGAGCCGATGTCGAGGTCGCGGTCCCAGTAGTTTTCCTGGGTGTACCAACCCTTGATCAGGCCCAGATCGAAGCCGCGGGCGAACTGGAGGTAGCCATCGGCGCTAGCGGCCGGGGCGTCGTTGGTGGGCTTGAAGCGCTCGGACCAGTCCTCGAACAGGTCGCTATAGAGCTCCTTGACGTGCCAGGTCTGGCCACATTTAGCCTCGCGGCCGCACTTCACCACCCAAGGATTAGCGTGGCTGGTGAAGAGCTCGGTCTTGTGGCACGCCGGGCAGGTGCCCTTGCGCATGTAGTCGGTGCCGCTGATATGCCGCAGGCCGAGGTCAGCCTCGAGGCGCTGCAGCACGTCGGCGCGGAGCTGGTGATCCATTTGGTACATGCTCAGAACTCCGCCGCGCGGCCGGTACCGAGGTCGCGCACCAGACGCAGATCGCTGCCCTCATGGCGTTCGGCGTCGGTGGCCAGGATGTTCAAGGCGCGGGCGAGCTCGCGCAGCTCAGCGGGGGTCCAGAAGTCGATGACGCCCAGAACACCATCGTTCGAAACAACGGTAGAGCCGGCAGCATCGCGGGCGAGGGTCACGTCGAGTTGGCGGCGCATTAGATGTCTGCCTCCGCCTTGACGACTAGGTCAGCGTATTCGCTCAGGACCGCAAGCTCGTCGTAGAGCTCGTCGGCGGTTTTGGCTGCGAGCCGCTTGGCATCACTCAGCGCGGCGAGATAGCCCCTAACCAGCCCCTTCTCATAGGCACGGTCCTTGGTGTTGCCGCCACCAAAGCGAACTAAAGATCTCCAGATTGCTGGGTACTGGTCGGCGTAGGCGGAAAGCTTCGGGCAGGCAAGGACAACAATCGGGTTGAGCTCAGGCTTTCTCATGCGGAGGCCTCCGCAGCGGAGAGCTGAGCGCGGATCTGGGCAGCGGTCTGGTGAGCAGCAAGCATGGACGGGAAGCGCTGCAGGATGGAGGCGCGGCGCTTGTCGGTGTCCTCGATCCGGAGATAGCGCGGCTCGTTCCAGTGCTGGTTGACGATGAAGTCGGCGCGGCCCTGGAGCCAGCGGGCGTAGGTCTCAGCGACTGCCGGCGGCAATTCGATCTGGAGGGAAAGGGTGTTCGGCATGATGTTTCTCGCTGCAAAAAGGCGCAGTTCACCCATACCCACACAAGGCGGGCATGGATCAGGTAGTCAGGGGCTTAGCGGGAGGCGGTCTGTCGTGTGCCGGGGTCTTCGTCGATCAGAGCCTCGAAGATCTCCACGACCGGGATGCAGTAGCGCTGGCCTGTGGCTGGGTTGACCAGTACGACGACATCGCCAGTGCTGGCATCGATGTCGAGAAAGCGGTGGCCTTTGACGGCCTCGAGCTGATCACTGGCCCGGGCGACCAGGCGCTCGGAGGTGTGCTGCGGTACACCCATCTGCTTGAGGTAGTCGACCGTGCGGTCAAAGAGCTCCTGGCTGCGGCCTAGGTGCTCAGCCTCTCGGCGCTGCAGGAAGGCGAAGGCTGAGGCCTGCATGGCATCGAGGTAGTCGGTAGTGGTTCCGTTGCTCATGGTCAGAGGTCCTCGATTGCATCTAGCTGATCTAGAAGATCCGGCTGGTTGGAATTGGCGCCGAGCATGACTTCGCGGCGCATGGCGAGTGTCGCCTTCGGCAGGACAACACCGCGTCTGGGCATTGCGCTGGCAACTAGCTCATGCGTCATCTCGAACTGGGCTTTAACGCGAAAACCGCAGGCATCGTTGGTGCAGGTCATGTAGCAGAGCCGCAGGAAGATGTGTTTGCCGTCGCTAGTGCGGATTCGCAGCTTGCTATGGCAGTGAGGGCAGACGAGCTTGTAGCCGCTCATCAAATCACCTCACGGGATTGGCTTGGGCCGATTTCAGGTACGTACTTCATTCTCGATACCTAGTGGTGCTGGGCCGTGGGTAAGGGGTGTCTAGTGTTTTCGCCCTGGGGGCTTGGGGCTATGCAGAGCGATCATCGCGTGCAATCCAGCCAGGCTGCTGGACATGAACACGTGGTGCGCTGCGAGGATTTCCACGATCTCTTTCGGTGTCACGACGCCGTCTTCCAGCGCTCTGCCGATGATCTGGTCTAGGAGCCCGCGCTTGACGGCGGTATCCACCGACCGGGCGTATAGATCCAGATTGTCCAGTTCGCCTACCTCTACGCCACGCACGAAGAAGCCGCCGTATTGGGCTGCCAGGTAGTCGGCCAGGTACGTGGTGTCGGTCTCCTCCTCGAGCAGCAGGATCTGAGCATCGGTCAGAGGGCGACATCCGGCGGTTTCGTAGGCGTGGTTATCGAACTTCTTGAGCGGCAGGCCGAGGCGTGCTGCAGCGCACTCACGACCGCCTGGGTAAGCGCAGATCACGGCGCTGACTACCTGACGGCGTGTTTCTAGGGTGGGATGCTTCATCTTCCAGTTTCTCCCTGGTCCTGCTGGCCTTACTGTTCCGCCACGGCTGAGGTTTCACCTTCTTTCATTCCCAGCAGCACAGCCGCTTTGTGGGACTCACCGCGAAGACATTTCTTTTGGCCGTTGAGCACTGCATAAACAGTGCTGGGCGTTAGCCCGTTCTGCGTTGCCCAGTCCTTGGCACTTAACCCAAGGCGCTTTAGGCGGTCGCGTGCGGCGTCACAAGCTTGCTCAGTTGGGTATCCGTTCGGCATAGTTCGGTTTCGTGTGATTTAGTGTGGTTTCGTGTGACACAAGGCGGAGTCTTTACCACTCTGATGGTAAAGTCAAGTCCAGGATGGTGACAAAAGTGGGAATTGGGTCTCGGCTCCAAGAGGAGCGAAAGCGGTTGGGATACAACCAGACCGACTTCGCCGCGTTGGGTGGCGTAGCCAAAAACACCCAATGGTTTTACGAGAAGGACGAGCGCAGCCCTGATATCGCGTATCTGGCCGCTATCGAAAAGATTGGTGTAGATATTTGGTATCTACTGTATGGCGAGCGAAAGCCGCAAACAGTGTCTGACCTCAGCCCTTCGGAAACGAAAGTCATCCAGGAAATGCGTAAAATTTCCGAAGTTGATCGGGCATCTATTGAGCGTCTCGTTTGGGCTCTTTCGCAAGCTTCTGAATAAATATTAAGGATGGTTATGTTATCGGTTGGAAAGGTTGCTGCCCTTCCGGCGCTCTTTTTATTTGCGTCAATTTCATATGCAAATGATTTAGAGCCTCTTCAATACTCTGGTGTGAGAGAGATGATTGAGGACCTGGGCGACTTCTCCGAGGAGAACGGCACGTTCCGTGTGGTCAAGGAGGACCCGCTCACTGTGGAGATCTCGCCGAAGGTCTTCCCGAACGAGCCAGCGGATAATGCTGCCTATGAAGTGAAGCGTGCTGCGGTGTACGCGATATATCGTACCTTCATTCATACGAAAGCAAATAGCATAACCCTAACGGCGTTTCCGCTTCAGTTTACGCCAGGTAAGTCCGAGGTAAGCTATTTGAAGTCGCCGAAGGTTGCTATTAATACGACCCGGGAAAGAGCTCTATCGGTAATCAAAGGGCAGATAAAGGTAGATTCTTTCTCTGCCCTTGTCGCGCCAGAGAAGGCTGGAAGTATGCAGCTGGATCACTGGTCAAAGAGCTTTGAAAACGTTTATTACAAGGAGCCGCAACTTAACAAACTCGTTGATAGCCTAACGTCTGAGTGACTGCAAAGACCGCCTATCGGTAGACGGATGGCTTCGCTCATGCGCGATCTGGGCCAGCTGGATCACTCGTTGCCTGAGGCATAGCCGACCATTTGGCTTTGCGCATTGGCGTGATCGAGATCACAATGTACTGTATGCACATACAGCTATTGGGAGAGTCTATCGAATGGAGCAGGTGGTTTGGCAAGGCGCTATTGTGAATCGAGGTTCGGGCAGTCTTATGGTGGTCAGTAGCCGCGAAAAGCAGCTCCTGGATAGCTTTCGATCTCTGCAGGAGCGAGAGCAGTCGAGCATTTTGCGCTTCGCCAACGTCCTTCGTTTGGACCCTGGCGCGATGGGTGGGTCAGGGCCAAGCCGACAAATCGATCAGGCCTGAGCATTCGTAGCCTGTAGCTTCTTCCATTCCCGCTCCACGGCCCGCTTCGCCGTCGCCTTGGTCGCGTAAAGGTGCCGCAGCCGCCGCGGCTTGCTCTGGTCGCCCTCGGTGAGGGTGTGTTCCTTGCCGGTCTTGGGGTCGCGGTAGTAGGCGATGATGCCGGTGTAGTCACCCTGGATCTCGTCGACCAGGTCGGCGACCAGGTCCTCGGGCAGCTTGGCTTCCAGCTCAAGGCGCGTGGTGTAGCCGCCGTCTGCTGTGAGGCTGTGCTGCACGTTTCCCCCGTACCAGATGATGGCGTCGATCTCGGCCTTTACGCCCTGCAGGGTGTAGGTGAGCTCGGGTATGAGCTCCGGCCGGCCCAGGGCGAGCTGGTAGGTAAGGGTGGCGGTACCGCGCTGCAGGCGGTTCCACTCGGCCCGGGCGGCGCGTAGCGCGGAGAGCTGGTCGGCGTAGGTGTGGCGCAGGTCCTTCACGTTCTCTCCGCCGCCCGCGATGGCCTCCTGCTTCTTGGCACTGTTGACGTCGTAGTAGAAGGCGCGCACGGCGTCGTAGCTCTCGCGATCGGCCTGGAGGTAGCTGTGCTGGTCGCCGTCCTGGCGGGTGAGGGTGACGTGGCCCAGGTCGGCGCCGCTGACCGCCTTGCCGCCGCCGGCTGGGAGGAACAGCAGCCGGCCCGCCTTCACGGTGGCCACCGCGTCGTAGTCCTCGCCCAGGCGGGTCAGCAGGTTGGCGTCCGATTCGCTGGTCTGGTCCAGCTGTAGCACCTGCTGCGCCTCGAGGTCGGGCGCGATGAGCGGGGTGAGGCCCTGCCGTGCGGCCAGGACGCGCAGCACGGCGCCCAGGGTGGTGGCGCTGTAGCTCTGGTCCCGTTTGGTCTTGAGGCCCTTGCGCAGGTCGGCGCTGCGGGCGCGGATGCTGAGCACGTCGGGGGCGCCGCTGTGCTCGGTCTCGTCGACGATGTAGCTGCCCTTGTCGATCAGGCCGGTGGTGGACCAGCCCAGCCAGAGGCGGATCTTAGCGCCCCGGGGCGGGATGGCCAGCAGGCCGTCGTGGTCGGACAGCACCAGGCTGAGCTGGTCGGCCTCGAGGCCGCGGTTGTCCGTCAGATCCAGGCTGATCAGCCGCGGCGCGATGAGGGCGCTGATGTCCTTGCCGTCGACTAGGATCTGGTAGCGCGCTTGGGCATAGGCGGCGCCCTGGACCAGGTCGCGGCCGAGGGCGCGCAGCTGGCCGGTGGCTGTGTCGAGCAGCTCCTGGATCACAGCAGCTTCCTCAGCACGGTACCCATGCCGGCAATTCCGACGCCGAGCAGCTCCCGGCCGGTGTCGTCGTCGACGCGCTTGAGGGCGATGCTGAACTCGATGCGGCGCGGGGTACCGTCCTGGAAGAACAGGGTCTTGGTCTCGGTGATGCTCTCGATGACCCAGAGTCCGTAGATCCGTCCGCTGCCCTCAATTAGCGGCCAGGCGCCGCCGGTACCAGCCATGTAGCGCAGCACGTCCAGGCTGCTGGGCGTGCCGGCAAGCTCCGGCGCGAGCCAGCCGGGCAGGGTGATGCTGTCGTCGCCCTTGCCCAGGAACTGGCGCGCCGGCGCGGCGCCGACGCGGGAGCTGCTGGCGTGGCGGTAATCGGTCTGCCGCTGGAGCTCCTGGTAGGCGAGGGTGTAGAGGCTGAATATGAAATTGCCGAGGGCCATCATCATCGGTGGTCAGTCCTTGTCTCTGAGGCTGCTGCGGCCGCGGGCTGCTTTCTCAGCCTGGACCCGGGCCAGTTCGGCACGGACTTGGCGTGCGATAGCCTGCGGATCCTGGGCGGGGCCAGCGTGAATATGGATTTCGATGTGGTCGCCTGCGCTGGGGGGCACTGGTACCGCAGGCGGCAGCGCGGGACGGTCGTCGAAGGTAATGGGCTGGCTTTGCGTGCCGTTGAAGACCGTGGGTTGCGGTAGAGACTGGGCTAGCGCCATAGGCGCAGCGCCGATCCCGAGCGCTACCGCGCCGGCGGCAGTGAGTCGTTTCGCTGTCGACATCAGCTGGGCCAGCGGGCCGTCTTCGCCTTTGCCCAGGCCGACGGCCAGGCCCTGCATGGTGTACTCGCCCAGCGCTGCAAAGACGCGGGACGGCGAGTGAATGTCGAGCTTCTCCTTGAAGAAGTTGATCACACTTTCTCCAGCGCCCATCACGGCATCCTTTACTGCGCCCATGCGGCTGGTGATGCCATTGACCAGGCCATCCATGAGCATGCCGCCCATGGCCATGAATTGGTTCGGCAAGCCCGCGATCAGGTTGACCAGGCCGGCCAGCCACTGGCCGAAGACTCGCCCCTTACTGGTGGCGGTCTCGAGTTCGGCGCTGGTGGCCTTGAACGGCTCGAACAGGCGGCTGACCCAACTCCAGGCAGTGCCAAGGGCCGCGGAGATGCTGTCCCAGATGGGCGCCAGCGGAGCCAGGGCACCGCCCACGCCGGTAATCAGTGGCTGGAGTGGTGCCAGGCCCTCCTTGAAGCCCTGCCACATACCCGCGAAAAAGGCTTTCACCGGCTCCCAGTACTTGATGAGCGCAACGGCGCCAAGCACGAGGGCCGTCACCAGCAGACCGATGGGGTTGAGCAGAAGCGCGCGGGTCAAGAACAGCACTGCCTGTCCAACGAATCGCAAGCCCGCAGCAGCGCCACCAAGTATCCCGGTTGCTGCTCCACGGAGGACGCCTACCAGGCCCGTCCAGCCGCCGCGCAGTAAGTTGAGGCTGGTACCGAGCAGGCCGTTGGCTCTTACGTAGGCAATGGTGCGCGACGTCGCTGCAGCCAGGCCTTGAGCATTGGCTTTGGCTAGGTTGGCCGTCGCCTGGGCTGCCCCCTTGATGCCACTCGCTACCTGTCCGGCCATTGTCTTGCTCCACGTCAGTGAAGCGGTGACTGCCTGACCCATGCGGCTGGTCGTTGTAGAAATGCTGGAACCGAACTGCACCAATGACGCTCGAGCTCGCGTCCAGATCCCAGGCTGGATTGCAGCCGCTTGCCAGCTGGTGGCGAGGCGTTGGCCAATACCGGACAAGCTGCTTGAGACGCGGGCAAACAGTCCCATGGATTGAGTCGTGGCAGGAAGTTCGCGCAGTCCAAATCGTGTGAAGAGGCCGATGACATTCGGAAGCCTGATGCCGATCTGGCCCAGAGCGAAGCGCGTGATGAGCATAGGGCCAAGGATGCCGGCGAGGCCTAGCGCGAGGACGCCGAATGTCGCAGCCAGTGCCGCTGCGCCGGCGCCGACCTTGAGCAGGGTAGTGACCAGCTCCGGGTTGGCCTTGGCCCAGCCGGTGACCTTCTCCAGTACGCCGTTGAGGGTGTTCATCAGCTCGATCAGTGCCGGGCGCAAGGTAGAGCCGAGGTCGCTGGACAGGTTGAATGCCCGGTTCTGGCTCATCTTCCATTGCGAGGAGAGGAGGTCGCCCTTGATGTCGCCTTCCCGCTGCATAGATCCGGCGCCCTTGTCGCCGCGGACCAGGTCGAGCTGGCGCTGGTACTCCTTGAGGTTGTTGGCCAGCTTGGCGGCGTCGTCGCCGTACTCCTTGCCGAACAGCTCAGTGGTCACGCCGATCTGGCGGTCCTGGGGCAGCTTGTTGATAGCGGTGAGCACCATCTGGATGGTGCCGGTGGCGTCCTTGGCCATGCCTTTCTGGATCTTGCTGGCGTCCAGGCCCAGCACCTTGAGTGCCTTGCCGAAGCGCTTAGGCTGCTGCTCGGCGATAGCCAGCTCACGGATCATGGCGTTGGTGGCAGTGCCCGCGACCTCGGCCGAGGAGCCGAGCGACAGGAAAGTCGAGCCCAGGGCGGCGGCGTCCTTGTAGTTCATGCCCACACTGGCGGTGATGCCGGCGGTGCGCTTGAGGACCTCGATGATATCGCCACCCTTGGACTGGGCGTTGTCGTCCAGGTAGTTGATGGCATCGCCCAGCGCGGCGACGTTTTTGATAGGCAGCTTGTAGAGGCCGGCGATACGCGCCAGGTCCTCGCCGATCTGGTCAGCGGGCAGATCGAAGGCCGTGGCAGCGGTGGCTGCAGTTCGAGCGAAGGTGAGTAGGTCGTCCTTACCCTGGATGCCCATACGCGCAGCGCCCTCGACCAGGGCCGCGATGTCGGTGGTGGCCATGGGGATGGTCTCGGACATCTTCTGGATTGCCCGAGCCATGTCGTAGTAGGTCTGGGTGAGCTGCCCATTGTCGTCGCGAGCGCCATCCACCTGCTTGGCAACGCCGGCCATGGCGTCCTCGAAGGAGCTGTAGCTCTTGATCATGCCGAGAATGGGACTGCCAAGCGCCGCACCGGTTGCGGCCGAGCTGGCGCCCGCCACTGCAGCGTTGCCAGCGAATTCCTGGCCTTTGGCGAGCTTGGCGCGCACTGCTGCGCTGCGTTCCTGCAGGCGGTTGAGACTGGTCAGCCGGGCACGCTGGGCTTCGATAGCTGCATTCGCCGTGCCGAGTTGCGCCTCGAGGCGAGACTGGGCCGCGCCCAGGTTGCGGGTGTCGACGCCGGCCGAGCGCATGATCGGTAGCAGGCGCTGCAGCTCAGTGCGCTGGGCGGTGTGCTTGACCTGCAGCTTGTCGACGGCTGCGGCCGCGTTGGCGAAGGTCTTCTGGAAAGCGGCGGACGGGGCATCCATCGCCCTGAGCTGCTCGCGGTAGGACCGCAGCTTCTCCTGGCCCTTGGCCAGGGCCTCGGCGCTTTGGCGCACGGCCTCGCGCTGACGCTGGTAGGCGCTGATGTCCTGCTGCTGCTGGTTCAGCTCCTTGACCCGGTCGCGGGCAGCCTTGAGCGCCCGGGCGGTTGCGTTGCCGCCCCCGGCGATGCGTTTGAGGGGAGCCGTGACCTTGTCCAGGGCGGACAGGAGGACGCGGATCTGCAGATCATTGGCCATCGGGGGCGACTCGTTTGCGGGCGCGCTCGCGCCAGTCCATCAGTTCGGCCAGGCCCAGCTGGTCGAGCTGGGCTGGTTGCCAGTGGAAGGTGATGGCGAGATCCGCCATCGCTTCCTCTACGCGGACGGGGAGAGCTCCGCCCGGACCGACTTCTTGAGCAAAAAACCGGCGATCTTCCCGCCGACGTCGACCAGGTCGGCCGGATCCATGGATCGGACTTCGGCCTCGGTGAGGCTGGGGATGCTGATGCGCGGCGTCACGCGCATGATCGCGGCGACATCCAGCTGCAGGAGCTCGGCCAGGGAGACGCCACGCAGCTCGCCGGCATTGGGCTTGCGCAGGGTGATCTGGGCGATGGTGGTCTCGCCACGGGTGATGGGCTGATCGAGGACGACGACGTTTTCGGGGGTGTTATCGCTCATGGTGGTACTCCAGGTAATTGGCTAGGGCTGGCCCGCCGGAGCGGGCCGAAAAGGGGAGGGATCAGATGCCGAGGGCGGCGCGCTGCTTGGCCAGGCGGTCTTCACCGCCAACGATCTCGATGAAGTTGAGGAGGTCGATCTCGATCACGGTCGCACCGGCCACGATCAGCTTGTAGTAGCTGCAGGTGGTGGTGATCTTGTGCTCGGTGTCCTCGCCCGCTGCAGCCTCGCCCATCTCGATGGTCTCGTGACGGCCACGGACCACGATCTCGACGGCGACGTCCTCGCCGGTGTCGTCCTGCTGGTAGGTGCCGGTGAAGCGCAGGGGTACGGCTGCGGCGCCCACGGCGCCGAATTGCTTTAGGGCGGTGAGATCCAGTCCGCCCAGGGTCCACTCCAGCTGCAGGCCGTCGTCGGACATACCCAGGTCGACCTTGACGGGACCGTTCATGCCGGCGCCGCGGAAGGCTTCCATCTTGCGGCCGAGGGTCGGCAGGGTGCAGGACTTGGCGATACCCGCGTAGGAGTAGCCGTCGTTGAAAAGCATCATGTTCTTGAGTTTGCGGGGCAGGGCCATGGGGGCAGCTCTCCAGAGGGCGCCCCAGGGGGCGCCGGATGTTCAGGATGGGGATCAGGCGTTGACGCGGCTGGCGAAGTCGACCAGGAAGCGATCGGTGATGCGCTGGCGCAGGGTCAGGTCTTCCAGCGGCGGGACCGGGGTGTAGTCGTAGTCCAGGAAGAGCTTGCCGGCCTTGAGCGTCTCCTTCTCGTTGGCGTCGGCGTCGTACCAGCACTCGCCGCCGAGCAGGTAGCCCTGGCGGGTCAGCTCGCGGAACTTGGCGTTGATGCCCTCGACGATGTCGCGCACCAGGCTCGGGTGCATGGGGCGGTCATTGGCCCAGAAGTGCGCCTCGGCCATCGTGTCGGCCAGCACCTGGGCGGTGCGGGTGTAGTTCTCGAAGGCGAAGAGCGGATCCTCGCTGGTGGTGCGCGAGCCCCAGAAGCGATAGCCATCGTGGTTGATCAGCGTGGTGACCTCGTTGCCGTTGAGGTAGTCGCTGTCGGTCGCGGTGTTCTGCAGATCCCAGAAGACGTCCTTGCTGATGCCGGTCACGCCGTCCACGGCCACGTTGGACAGGGTCTTGTGCCAGCCGGTGCTCTGGTCCAGCTGGGCGCGCAGGCCCAGGGCCCGGGCGGTGGCGTTAGCGGTGACAGTGGCGTTCTGGGTGGTGGACCAGGCCAGGAAGTCGGGCCAGTGGAGCATGAGCTCGCGGGCGCCGAACTGGTTGCGGTAGGCGACAGCCTCTTCCTTGGTCGCGCAGGCGTTGCAATTGGCGTAGACGAAGCCTCGCAGCTGCTTGGCGATCGCCACCATGGCGGTGGTGACGGCCTGGGTGTCGAGCCCGGGCACGCCCAGGATGCGCGGCGTGATGCCCAGCTGGGCCTTGGCCGCGAGCAGCGCCTTCATGCCGGTGTAACGGCCATTGGCGACGCCGCCGATGATGTTGCTCTGCAGCTCGGCCGCATTGGCGCCATCGGGCACGCGCACCACGACGGTGACCGGCTTGGACTGGTCGGCGATCGCCTGCAGCGACTCGGCCAGGGTGCCCTTGGTGCCGGCTTTGCCGACAGCGCCCTGGACGTTGGTCAGCAGGACAGGGGTGTTGAGTGGGAAGGCGGCGGCATCGGCATCGCTGCCGGTGCAGACCATGCCGATAACGGCGGTGGAAACGGTGGAGATGGAGCGGGTGCCCTGATTGATCTCGAGGACACGCACGCCGTGATGGTAGTCAGCCATGAGGGATTGCCTGCGCAGGTGGGTAGGTGACGCTGCACAGGCTGGCGGATCCGCGCGCGCGGGTCGCGGGGCGGGAGTTGTAGCGGCGCCCGCTACAAAATGCCGACCGCCGTCAGGCGGCCGAATCTCCTTGCGCGGCCAGGTAGCTGGCCGTGGTGGCCGGATCTGGACTGTTGGGCCAATCGGCCTCGGCCGGCACGGCGTTGACCGTGTCCACGCGGTTGAGCAACACCCGGTAAGTCTTCCAGGCCTTGAGTGCCTTGGTCTCGGCCTCGGTAGCTATCTCCAGATCCACGGCGTCCTGCAGAGCACTGATCTGATTGCTGGCATATTGCAGCAGCAGGGCGCGCTGGCGGGTGGCGGTCTCTTTGAGTGCGGCCAGTTTCGCGGCTTCGTCCACGTGCCACTGGCCGTTTTCCCATTGGTCGTAGGCCGATTCGGGAGCGGTCACGGTGTAATCAGCCGGCAGCGCGCCCAGCAGCAACCAGGTGCGCGGCTCGCCGGTAGCGGTGTGGTAGACCGTGGCCCCGCGGTGGTCAGCGATTATGTTCCAGGTATCACCTTCACGCACGACCGCCTGGCCCTGGCCAGCGATGGGAGGAATGCTGGGGACGCTATGGGCTGGGTAGAGCCAGACGTCGGGCTCCAGCGGGCTGGGATCGGCCTTGCAGCTGCCCAGGTATTCGCCGGTGGCAGGATCCAGATTGTACGCCAGCGGCGCCGATAGGCCCGACCACCAGGGGCCCTCGTTGCTGGGGTACTCGGGGCCGATCAGCTCTTGAGAGGCTTGTTGATTGTCATCGCTCATGGTTGGACTCCTCAGTACTTGATGCAGGCCAGCAGGGCCAGGTTGCGCGGACGGGATTCATTGCCGCCGGATGTGCCGATGATGACGGAGTGGGTGTGCGAGCCCGCGGTGCTGGTGGTCATGGTGACCGTGCCATAGCGGTTTTCGTCGCCGAAGATGGAGTTGTCGTTGTTGCCCAGCTGGGCGCCGTCGTTGTTCCAGGTCATGGTGTGGTTGTGCGCGCCTGCCGTGCCGGTGGAGGCAGGGTGGTCGTGCAGCAGGTTCTGGCTGGCCTGGCCACTGGCGAAGGCCCGCCCACTATCCACGCCGCGACCGTCGTCCCAGCCGCGCAGGAACTCGCCCCGGATGTCCGGTAGGTTGAAGGTGGTAGAGCCATCACCGGCGCCGAAGGTGGTGCCGATCGCCGCGAACAGGGTGGCGTACGTCGTCCGGCTGACGGCGGCGCCGTTCGCCTTGAGGTAGCCCGCAGGGGCGCTGCTCATGGCGAAGAAGTCGATGGCGCCGGCACGGTCGCCGATGGCGTTGAGGACGTAGGCCGTGGAGGCCGCGTTCACGCTGCGATCACCTGCGCCCACGGTTTGGACTTCCACGCCGTGGGGCATGTAGCCCTTGCCGGTGGTGAGGTTGAAGGTCAGTGGGCGAAGGCTGTTCAGGTCGCCGTAGGGGCTGCCCTTGGCTGTAAACAGCAGATAGAGCCCGGCGCCGTCGTTGCGCCAGAAACTTCCGAAGTCGCCCCCGATCAGGCGGTAGCTGCTCCAGGACGTTGTCTGCACCTCGCCGAAGAAGCGCTTGTTGCCGTTGATACTCTGATCGCCCTCACTGGTGAGGATCTGGCCGGAGCGTCCTGCAGGCAGGGAGGCATTGCCGAGCTGGACCTCGCCCGCGGTAGAGATACCGAGCCAGCCGATGCGGCGGTCCTTGGCTGTATCACCTGGCGGCGTGTAGTAGAACCGCGCGCCCCAGCCACCGGCGCCGTCTTGTACGCCCTGGTAGGACAGCACGGTATAGCCGCCGCTGTTGGCCATCTCCAGGGATACGTTGCCGGTGGGCTCCTGGTTCTGCAGGTAGACGTTTTTCCAGCCGTTGGCGGCGGACTTGCCGGCCATCCAGTGGTAGATCTCGGTCGCAAGATCAGCAAACCGGCCACCTGTAGCCACTTTGGCCAGCTGGTCGGCGAAGGCGAATTCCCGCCAGGGGTACCAAGTGGTGTCGTGCCGCACGCGAACGAAGGTGCGGCCGCGGCCGCCTGTGCTACCGAAGATCTCCGTGGCGAACTGGGTCAGGCGAGCATAGGGCCCGGCCAGGCCGTGGGTGAAGACCTCGAAAGCAACCTGGGTGGTGTCGCCTGCCCCCGTTACGGGCCAGTTGTAGGTGGCCGAGTTGGACGCTGCGCCTTCGCAGCGCACCAGCCCCCCGAAGGGCGCATCGTTGAGGTTGAGGGTGTTGTTCTGCACCGGGGCATAGCCTGCCAGGCCATAGGCTGCCATCACAGCCTGTACGAACGCGGTGGTGGCGATCTGAGTCGTGTTGGTGGCGATGCCTGCAGTAGGCGCCTTAGGAAGGCCCGACAGTGTCGGCGACTCGCTGTTGGCTTTGAGCCCCAGCGCCGCGGCCATATCGGTGGCGTAGTTGGGGTTGTTGCCCAGGGCGGCCGCTAGCTCGTTGAGTTGGTTAAGCGCTTCGGGCGAGCCATTCACCAGCGTCGCGATTGCGGCCTGGACGAAGGCCGTGGTGGCAATGCTGGTGTCATTGTCGCCTGCTGCCGGTGTTGGCGCGCGTGGGTCACCGAGCAGCACTGGCGAGTTGAGCGGCGCTTTGCTGTCGTCGGTGATGGCGATGTTGGCCGTGCCGTCGAACGGGACGCCGTTGATGGTCCGGGCGGTGGCCAGCTTGGCAGCGCTGACCGCCTGGCCAGAGCCATTGCCGGTACCGCCGTTCGCGACGGGCAGAAAGGTGGTGGCGGCGATGGCGCGACCTTTCTTGTCGAGGGTGACGCCGCCATAGGTCCCTGCCGCGACGCCGGTGTCGGCCAGGGTCACGGTTAGCGACAGATCAGCGCTGCCGTCGAAGGTGCCGGTAGCGGTGGCGTCGCCGGTGAGTTTGACGGCGCGAGCGGTGGCTAGCTTGATAGCCAGTGCGGCCGTGCGAGTACCGTCCAGGATTCCGTCGATACGGGCTTTGAGCCAGCGGGTGCGGTTGGCCAGTTGCAGGCCTTGGCGGTTGGAGAGCCCTTCGGGGCCGCCGACTACCGGATCGGTTTTCTCGATCTGGTAGACGCCATCCTCCCACTGCTCTTTTTCGGTGAGGTTCGTCATCAAGCGACTCCGTAGGTAAAGGTCCCGTCGTAACGGAAGGTGCCGCTGTGATCGTTGAGCGCAGCGGTGAAGTTGAGGGCAATGAGCTCGCAACGCGCGGGGGCGACGTCGGCGAGGGTTTGGCGGATCCGCGCGGCCTGCGCCACGCTGATGGGCTGGGTGACGTACACGCTGTACTTGGCCCAGTGCTCGTCGTGGCCGTAGAAGTTGTCGCCGTTGTAGGTACGGCTGGCGTCGTGGAGGCCGCCCGTGGCGCCCTCGATGAGGGTGAAGGCCTCGGAGCCGAGCAGGTTGGTCAGGGCGCGGCGGACGGCGCCGCGGGTGCCCTTGTGTCGGTGGACGGTGACGGAATCCGCGATGATCTGGCGCTTGGCGTTTTCGCCCCAGTTGACGTCCCAGTCATCCACCGAGACCGCCCAGGCCAGCCAGGGCAGCACCGCGGCCGGGCACTTCCAAGGGTTCCACAGATCGCGGATCGGCACCGGCAGCGCATCGATGCCGGCACCGCTGGCAGCGATCGCCCGCTCCAGCGGCAGGCTGTTGGGTGGCAGCAGGACGCTACTCATCGGTGCCGCCCTGGGGCAGGGTGATGCCCGTGCAGTAGGCGGCCTGGTGCTCGGCGACCTCGAGGTCGGTGGCCGGGCTGGTCAGGATGACGTTCTGCACGCCGCTCTGATGCAGCGCGGCGAACAGGCCCGAGCGGGAGACGTCCTGGCCCATGGCGTGGCGCTCGGACACGTAGGCCGTCGCCTTGGCCAGGGCCGCGGCTTGCACGACGGCCATATCCGGGCCGCTGTAGAAGACCAGGGTGGCCGCCACCTGGTAGGGCAGAATCTCGGCGGCGACCACTTCGACGGTGTCGCAGAGCGGCCGGACGTCTTCGTCGTTAAGCGCCGCGGTCACGGTGGCCAGCAACGCGGCGCTCGGCGTGCCGTTGCCTTCGGTACTCAGGACGACGACCCGCACAGTGCCCTGGATAGGGCGCAGGATGGCCACGTCCTTGACTTGGGCTGAGGCGGACAGCGCGTGATAGCGGTAGGCGTTGCGCGGGCCGGCGGTGGTGAAGCCTTCCAGGGCGAGCTGAGTCCGGTACCGCAGGCGCTCGTCCGTCTCATAGACGGCGGGGATAGCTGGGGTGACGCTGGCGTCGGTAGGCGTCACCAGCAGGCGCTGGACGCCGTACCAGGCGGCGACGTTCTCCAGGTCCGCACCGGTGGCGTAAGCCAGCATCACCGCCTTGGCGCCATCGTTGATGCGTTGACGGAGGATGAGCTCGCGGTAGGTGTTTTCCTGGAGCAGCTTGTTCAGCGGCTGCGACTCTAGCTCCAGGCGCGCGGCGATGTTGGCCTGCTCGGCTGCCGGGTACAGGCTGACCAGGCGGGCCTTGCGGGCGGCCAGCAGGGTCTCGAAGTCCAGGGACTCGACGACGTCGGGCAGCGGCAGGAGGGAAAGGTCGATCATGCGAGGCCTCCAAAGACCAGGGGGGCGCGCAGGCTGACGGCGGCGTTGGTAACGGTGCTGTAGCCCTCCAGGTCGACGAAGGCCTGGCCCGGGGCGTCGCCTAGGGTGAGCGCGATGCGGGTGAGGTTGAGCCGCGGCTCCCAGCGCATGAGGGCGATCACGGCCACGGCCTTGGCCTGCAGCGCAGTGGCGTCGTTGAACGGCTGATCGATCAGGCTGAACAGGTCGCAGCCATAGGGGCGGCGCATCACGCGGGTGCCGATCGGCGTGGTGAGTATGTCGCCGACCGACTGCTGGAGCTCCTCGAGCTCGGTGACGGCCAGGCCCGTTTCGCGGCTCATCATGGAGAGGGCGCTCCGGTCTGGGCGTTGCCGACCTGGACGCCGCTATGGGGGTGCTTGACCAGGCTGATGCCGGCGGCGACGACGTCACGGGTCACGGTCACCAGGCCGTCGATGTCCACGTCGCCCTGCAGCGTGAAACCGCCCGGGGCGACAATCTCGACCCGGCCGCCGGCGGGCAGGGTGGCCAGCAGCTGGTGGGCCGCGCTGTCGTACTCGACGACGGTGCCGTCCGGGTAGGTGCGGCGGTGCAGGCCAGCGCGATCGCCGTTGGCAGGGATAAGCGCGCTGAACAGGCCGGTGATGGCGATGCCCTGGGCGGTCTGACCGCTGGGGCTGAGGACCAGGACCTGCTCGCCCACGGTGGGCGGATCCCAGTCGCGGGTGGTGCCGGCGCGCAAGGCGGCCCAGGGCAGCCAGCCGGTCAGCAGCTCGCCGCTCTGAACCCGAACGCGGGCAGGGCGCTTGTCTTGGAGACTGCCATGGTCAACCTCGGCAACGGTGCCGAGGCGGATCAGGTTCTCGATGAGGCGGGAGAGGGCGGCGATGTCAGTCATGCCGCGGAGGATGGCGCTGGAAGAAGTGAGATGCAGCAGATCTAAGTTGTAGCCAGCGTCGCTACAAATTTTTGTAGCCTCATCCTTATGACGAGGATGGTGCTGATTTTGGAATGTTTTTACCTTTCGTCACGATCTTTCCGGTACCTAGCGGAAATTCTATCCTTTCCGCACTTCTGATCATTGCTGCGGCTAACTGTTCTGCTGGGTGCATTATTTCTTCGTTTTTACTCTGATGCTCAGTAAACAGGCCGTTGGTCATTGCGTTTAGCAGCGTCTCTGGAATTTGGCCTTCTTTTTTATCATTCCACTCTAAGCACATTTCAATTGCGACATGAGCGCGATTTAGATCCCGGCTAAACTTTTGGTAGTCAAGTTCTACGTTCGCTGCTTTGTTAGTCCACTGGCTCTGATATCTTATTAAGTAGACAATACTTGATATGAATATAAATGAGCCGCCAAAGATCTTTGCAAATGCAAGCCAGGTTGTGTAATTATTTTGAGGGGCTTGGGCGCTTAACTCACTTGCGGCCTTTGTTAAAAAGGGGAAGGATGAAAAGTGAGCAGTACCGATTGTGATATTAATTAGTCCAAAAAAAGCAATAATTAAAGATAGCAAAAGAACGGTGAGTCGTCCCCTGGCAACCGAGCGAGAGAACTCAAAGGACTCGGCTTTCTCTCTTACGTCTACAAGAACGTTGGCAGTAGTTGCTCGCCTGGTAGTAGTATTATCTGCGTCGTTGACTGCTTGTTCTCTAGCCAGTAACAGATCGTCTTGTATCCGATATTTTTCTTCGAGCTGTTCTGATTGTAGTTTGTAGTCATGGCTCAGTTCGTTCAGCCTGGCTTCAGTCCGTTGTCTTTCAGTAGCAAGAAAATTCTCCTTTTCTATATCTAGTGCTTTCCGATATTCAAGCTGGTCTTTGGTAATGTCTGACGATAATTTTTGTAGTTGAGCTAAGACCTCGCTTCTCGCAGATAGGTTATCTGGGTCATTAGTTAAAAAGTGTGGGTGTTGTGCAGTGCTAGATATTATTATTTCATTTAATCTGCTTACTGCTATTGCGTCAGTTACTGTGTAGCCGGGAGCCCCGTATGAAGTCGATTCATTTAGAATTATATGGTCTAGCGAGCCTTCTTCTGATCGCGTGTAGGAAAGAGTATATCTGCGCTCTCTTGGTATTACGGAAATCCTAATTATAGAATGCGATTGAGAGTTTGAGAGATGCTCATAAATGTCCTTATGATTGTTGAGGTCGTCGTCTAGGTTGTCTTTGGATATTATGAAGGACAGGTTGCTTCCAATGCTGATTGATATATGATCAACATCTAGCTCTGCTGGTGTTGTCTTACCAGTCAAAAGATCTGTAAAGATTTCCATTAATTGGAAATCGTATAGGCGCGGTATTGGAGTCTTTGACATTGGTGGCCTCCCTGCAGAAAGCTATCTAGATATTCTGAAATCCATCGATTACGAGACTACGAAGCTCGTTTAGATCTTCGCCCGTCAATCCTAGTATACGTCTTTGAGAATATCTAACCTCAGGGGCTCCGCGCTCGGCGCGGTCTTTCAGGCCGTACTGGTGGACGCGGGCGATGCGGGAGACGCGGCCGGCGAAGCCGATCACCGCCTGTTGCGGCGTGCCCTTGGCCTTGATGTAGCGGGCCATCTTGAGCTTCTCGAACATGCGCCGCTTGATGCGGCCTTTCTTGCCGCGCAGATCCCGGGGTTTGCGCGCCTCGAACGGCGAGCCGTCCGGGTTCACCTGGGCACGAATCCGCTGTTGCTGGCTGCGGCGCAGCTGCTGGGCAGCCTTGCGGGCCAGCTGTGCTCGGCCGCGGCCATCCAGCTTCTGCAGCAACGGCGAGAGCCAGGTCTCCAGCGCCTCGAGGTCAGCCACGGCTGCGGCCTGGGTGCGGCGTTTCCAGGGCCAGGGCGTCGCCGGCGGATCCCGATTGCCATTCGGCCAGCAGCTCGCCATCGGCGAAGACCTGCCAGGTGCCTGGCTCCTGGTACTCCGTGCAGGGCCGTTCCGGTGCGTGCTCAAGCTGGTAGGTGTCGTCCGGCTGGCGTTTCACGACCACGCGTTCGGTGAGGGGCAGGGTGATCGCCAGGTCCACCTTGGAGTTGTCCAGGATGTCGGCCTCGAAGCCGATGCCCTGGGCGGACTTGTCCAGGTTGGCCAGCAGCTCGGACTGGTTCGTCCGGACCCAGGCCAGCAGCGGCAGCATCACGGCGTCGGGGTGGCCGGCGAAGTCGGTCAGGATGATCTGCAGCTCGTAGCCGTACTCCCAGGACAGGCTGGCCGCCGCAGTGCAGCGCAGTTTGCCCTTGTCGATGAAGACCAGCAGCCGGTCAGGGCTGTGGCGCAGCTCCGGCACGGCGGCGAGCAGGTGAGCGCGCAGACTCTCGGGCTTGTTCATGGGCGGGCCTGCTGGGCGTCATAGACCATATCGACCTGGGCGGCGCAATCGGCCCAGGCAGCTTCCAGGGCTTCGCTCTCGTCCAGGAGCTCGCCGTTATTGCGCGGGGCGGTCGACGGCAGCTGGCAGCGCGTTACCACCGGACAACCACTCACGGTAAGCCGTGGCACCGGTGAGGACGGGCCGCTGGCGCAGCCGGCGAGCAGCAGCAGGCAGAGGCTGGCCAGCCCAAGCTTTGAGGTCGGCGTTTTCATCTTCGAGCTCCTGAATCCGGCGCTTGCGGACATCGATCTCGCGGCGCAGGTCTGTCTGGGTTGTCTGCAGCCAGGCCTGGGCGGCCCGCTGCTCGGTAAGGGTGTCGGTGAGGCGGTCGCGCTCGCTGGTCAGTTGGGTGACCTGGTCCTCGGCGGCCTCGCGCTTCTGGTTGGCCTGCTCTATGCGCAGGCTCTGCGCATAAAGGGTCACGCACAGCACCGCGATCGTGGCGGCCAGAGACAGCGCGAAGAGTGCTTTTTCCTTCCAGCTGATCATCGGCGGTACCAGCCAGCACGGCCCATGGCCGCCTGGTCCAGGTGCTCGAGGTCACCCATCACGACGACGGCGCGCACCCCGGGCTTTGCAGCCTGGATGGCTTCGGCCAGGTGCTCGGCGTCCTCGATCGACGCACCGGCCGGCAGGACGAAGACGTCGCCGTCTACCGGATTGATGCGCTGCGCAGCATCCATGGCGATCATGCGGCGTCCTTAGCCGGGGCGGCGGCGCTGTAGCGGGCGAAGGCGCGCTCGAGCTTCACGTCGTAGAGATTGCGAGCGTAGGCCGGGCCGTTATAGCCGCGAGCGAAGTCGGCCCATTTGCCAGCCTTCAGCGCCTTGAGCAGCGCGGGCTCCGCCTTGACGAAGCGGACGAAGGCCTCGAGCTGCTCGGCCTCGCTGGCCTGCATGCGGGTGACGAAGTCCTGGACGCTGGCATAGCCGAGGTTCTGCCAGTGGTAGCCCATGACCTGGAACAGGCCCCAGCTGCACGACTCCAGCGCGCAGGCCTCGTCGATCTGGCGGGCCGAGGTCAGACGCTGCCACTCGGCTGCGCCGCCGGCGTAGCCGCCGGGCTTCGGGTTGATCAGGTTGGGATTGAGCGCAGCCAGGCGATCGGGCTCGGCCTGGCCGTGGGCCTTGACCAGGCGCTGGTAGAAGACGTGGCGCTCGAACAGGATCACCACCCGACCGTTGTCCAGGAAGCCTTCGCCCTTGGACTCGACCTCATTGACCGCCTGAACGGCCGCGACGGGGACGCCCAGGGTCTTGGCGGCGCCCTCGAGGTCGGCGTAGCCCAGGTGCAGTGGGTCGCGCTTGCCCAGCAGGGCGGCGTAGGTCTTTGGGCCGGCGATGCCATCGGCCACCAAGCCGACAGAGCGCTGGAAGGCTTCAACGGCCTGCTCGGTGCCCTCGTCGTAGTCGCCGTCCAGGTGGACGGTGAAGCCGGCCGCGGCCAGGGCTTTCTGCAGGTCGCGCACGGCCAGGCCGTGGGCGCCGATGATCAGGATCTTGGGCTGGTTCATTGCGTTTCCACCTTACGTTCGACGAAGCGTTTAGCCGCGGCGCGAGTACCCTCGACGCCCAGCAGACCGATGATTCCGCCCCAGAAGGGGCCAGTGCTGGCAGGGATGCCGAGCAGGGAAAGGCCGTGGCTGGCGGCCAGGGCCAGGGCGCCACAGAGCGGAGCCTCGAGCAGCACGCGCCGCAGGGTGCCGCCGCTGTAGGCGATGCGGAGTGCGGCGATGACGCCCGCCACCATCGCGGCGTAGAGGGCGGGCCAGTTGTGTTCGAGCCAGGCGGCGAACCAGGCCCAGGAGTCAGGACGGTCAGGCATGATGTTTCTCGTCTAGTCCCAGAGGCTGACCGGCTGCTGCGCGACAATGCCGGCAGAGGCCTGGGTGGGGGCGTCTGGCAGGGTGATAGGGGTGCCGATCGGCAGGATGGGGCCCAGCTCGGCCAGGCCCGGGTTGGCTTCGAGCGCGGCCTCGGTGACGTCCTGGGTGCGCCCGTAATGCCGCAGGCAAATCCGGTCCAGGGTGTCGCCTTGCTGGGCGCGCACGACAGTGGCCATCAGATGAGCTCCACGGTGGTCCGGGCCAGGCCCAGGAAGTCGCGGATGGCCCAGCGCTGATCGCGCCGGTACTCGTCGATGGTGGGGGTCAGCGCCTCAGCGTCCTTGTCGCCCTTGGCGGTGCTGTCATAGCTGCGGTACCGCTCGGCCACCTCAGCCGCGGAGGCAGCATCGATCGCACGCAGGTAGAGGTGGGCACGCTCTCTGACGCCGTCGACCAGTAGCCCGGGCACGGCGGCCAGGGTGGCGTAGCCGCTGGTGGCCTGGGCGAAGCGGTAGCCGGCGAGCTCGCGGTTGACGGTGATGGCTGCGGCGATCACGGCGGCCTTGAGCTTTTCCGTGCTGACGCTGCTGTCGATCCGCAGGCGCGCGCGGACCTGGTCCAGCTCGATCGCCGGCCAGAAAGGGTCGGACACCACCTGACCGCTGGCGACGGTGCCGCCTGCAACGAATCCGCTCATGGTGCTGCTCTCGAATGGGTCGCCGGTGGTCGGGGCTTCACGGTCCAGGCTAGGCCAGGCCGATCCGCCCCGAGCCGGCGGGGTTGCGGGGGACCGCTCGGTTAGCCGCCAGGGGCGGCATGTTTCTTGGCCAGGCGCTCGGCCCGTTCCAGGTCTTTCTTGCCGCCACAGCGGTCATGCAGGCTGATGGCGCGCTGCAGGGCGGTGATGCCGCGGGCCAGCTGGCCTTCGGCGCCTGGGCGTTCGTCGTCGATGCCCTCCATGTACCCACGACCGATGGCGAGGAAGAGCTTGGCGCGCGCCTCGTCGGGCATGTCCTGCGCGACGGTGAGGGCCTCGGTGTAGAGCAGCAGCTCCGGCTCGAACGGCTGACCGGCTTTCTGGGCGTTAAGGGCGGCGGTGGCCACCTCTTCAGCGATCAGGCAGCCAGTGGTCCGGGCGAAGCGATCCGGCATCAGCAGACCGTGCTTGAGCACGTAGGCGGCGATGTGGAGCGCCCCCCAGAAATCGCCGGCGTCGATGCGCCAGATCATCACGGTGACCAGCACCTCGTCCTGGGCGCCATTGCCGCCCTCGAGCACGCCGCTGACATAGCCGGCATAGGCGCCGAGCAGCTGCCGCTTGAGCTCGGCCTTGGCCTGGGTGGATTGCACCTGCTTGAGTCGCAGCCGGTCCTGCAGCAGCTGAGCCAGCTGCTGCTCGTACACGGTACGGCCCGCCATGCTGTCGGCCGGCCCTGCGGCCGCAGCGGCGGCAAGCGCCGCAGCCACGGCCACGAAGTGGCTTTTTGCGGGAGAGGAGGCCATGGCTTACACGCCCGTCACGATGTTTTCGACCAGGCAGCCGAAGCCGTAGTCCTCGACCACGTAGGCGTCGTTGCTCGACTCGTAGTTCTCGATGCGGTTTTTCTCCGGGGCTTCCTTGACGAAGCGACGGCGGCCACCGGTCTGGTAGTAGATCGCCAGGTTCTGCAGCGAGGTGATGAAGAGCGCGTTGTCCGGGATGTACGGGACCTCGATCGGCTGCAGGCCGCCCATCCGGCGCTGGGCCAGAATCAGGTCGGTGGCCAGCTTCTCGGAGGCAGCTTGCTCCTTGTTCACCAGGGGGAAGTACTTGTCGTGGACCAGGTCGCGACCCACGATCACCACCAGGCCCGGATCCTTGCGGTACCAGGGGTCGATCAGGTTGCTGACCGCATCGAACACCAGGGCATCCAGGTTGTTGTAGTCGGCGTCGGCGCCGGTACCGATGACGATCTTGCCGGCAGCCTTGCCAGCCTTGAGCACGCGCTGGGCGGCGTTGTTGCGGTACTGCTGCAACCAGCCGATGTTGACGTCCTGGAGCAGCGGGTTGGTGGCGCGGTTGGTGGTGGCTGCGGCACTGGTGCCGTTGAAACCGACCATCAGGCGATCCAGGGCTTGGCGCTTGACGATGGCGTCACGCAGGCGCGCCTGGAAGTCCGGAAACTTGGCCCAGGCATCCAGCAGCGAGTAGGGGATCGCGGTGTCAAAGTCGGTCTTCTCGCACTTGTAATCCTGCTTGTCGGTGCTGGACACGTCGCGGGGATTCCGGCTGGCCGAGCCGCTGGTGTCGGTACGGCTGGCGATGGTGCCGGACACGCCCAGACCGACCTTTTGGCCGAGCAGCTCGTCGACGCCTATGATGTTGATCTTGCTCAGGAAGTCGCTGGACTCCTGGATGCGGGTTTCCAGCTTCTGCTGGACGGTGGGGTCGACGGCAAAGGTCGCGTGAGCCGAGGACACGCCGCTCAGGGCAGCAACTTGGGCCAGGTAGGCGGTGTACAGGACGCGGGTATCGTTACGCATGGATCTCTCCGGGAAAGTGAACGGCTGATCAGCAGTCGGTCAGGGTCTTGCCATCGCCGCCGGTGACCGGAGGACGCTTGGTCTGGTTGGGGTCTTGGGTCTGGCTGAGCTGCACCTGCAGGGCGGTGAAGTCGGTCTGCAGCTGGGCATGCTTGCCGGCCAGCTCGGTGAGAGCGGTTTCGGCATTGGTGAAGCGGCTGTCCTGCTCGCGGACGTGCTCAGCCACGGCGGTGACGGCAGCGCCGACCTGAGCGAATTCGCCTTCGATGTGCGCATCCTTGCCCTTGAGCAGCTCCTGGACCTTGGCGAACAACTTGGCGCCCAGACCGGGTTTGTCCTCGACCTCGGCGAATGTCAGGGCGGTCTCTTCGGCCACGGTGAAGAGATTGTCGGCGTGCTGCTTGCGGCCCGCGTAGGGATGGCTGGACGGATTGGCCGCGGCGAAGGACAGGACATCGGTACCCAGGCTGGCCGGGCTGTCGGTGATGCCCAGGCCGACCAGGTAGGCGGCGCCGGTATCGGCGAACTTGGGCGAGATCTCGATCGAGGTGTAGATCTTCTGCTTGGCCTTGTTCAGGGCCACCAGGTCGGCGGTGGGCTCGATCTGGGCAAAGAGGGCCAGCTTCTTCTGGCCGTTGATCTCGACTTCCTCAGCCTTGACCGCGATCACGTCGCCATAGGCCTTGAAGGGGCTGTCCGCCACGCTGCTGCGAATGTGCTCCATCCAGATGCGGGCGCCATAGGTGGCCGGGTTGTAGCTGGCCGCGGCTTGCTCGATCCAGACACGTTCGATCTGACGGCCATCGCTGGTGGCGCCTTCGACGGCGACACGGAAGAAAGGGGAGCGGAGTTTGGGGGTCTTGGGGTCGGCCATGCCGGGGATCCTCAGAGGCTTAGCGGGAGTGCTTGGGCGATGAGGGGCATGGTCGGGACGCGCGCGCGTCCCAGCAACGAGAGGGAGTTGTAGCGACGCGCTGTACAAATCCGCGCGCTATGGAGGAGGGGCCGAGGGCGGCAGTCTGGCGGCCATGAAAAACCTACCTGAAACCGACCCTGCGCCTGTCCCGTCCACCGAACTGCTGATGGACGTGCGTCGACGCGCCAAGCATCTGTACTGGATGGGCTGGCGGGTGACCGAGATCGCCGAAGCAATCGGCGAAAAGGAAAAGACCGTCCACAGCTGGAAAACCCGGGACGAATGGGATCGGGCGGACAACGTCGAGCGAATCGGCGGCGCCCTGGAGGCGCGCCTGGTGCAGCTGATTCTCAAGGACGGCAAGACCGGCGGCGACTTCAAGGAGATCGATCTGCTCCATCGCCAGCTGGAACGCCAGGCGCGGATCCAGCGCTTCCAGGGCGGCGGTACCGAGGCCGAGCTCAATCCCAAGCTGGACAACCGCAATGCCGGGCCGAAGAAGAAGGCGGCGCGCAACGAATTCACCGAGGAGCAGATCGAGGCCCTTGAGAGCGCCTTCCGCGACCAGTGCTTCGGCTACCAGCTGGACTGGTACCGGGCAGGCCAGCAGCGGACCCGCGCCATCCTCAAGAGCCGGCAGATCGGCGCCACCTACTACTTCGCCCGCGAGGCCTTCCTGGATGCCCTGATCACCGGGCGCAACCAGATCTTCCTCTCGGCCAGCAAGAACCAGGCGCATATCTTCAAGGCGTATATCCAGGCCTTCGCCCGGGAGGTCTGCGGCGTCGATGTGACGGGGGACCCGATCATCCTGGCCAATGGCGCCGAGCTGCACTTCCTGGGTACCAATGCCCGCACTGCCCAGGGCTACCACGGCAACTTCTACTTCGACGAATTCTTCTGGACGTTCCGCTTCGAGGAGCTGAACAAGGTGGCCAGCGGCATGGCCATGCAGAAGCAATACCGTCGGACCTACTTCTCGACGCCGAGCTCCATGGCCCATGAGGCCTATACCTTCTGGACAGGCGAGCGCTTCAACAAGGGCAAGCCCGTCGCCCAGCACCTCAAGCTGGACGTCTCCCACGAAGTCCTGCAGGAAGGCCGGCTCTGTGAGGACCGGATCTGGCGACAGATCGTCACCATCCTGGACGCCGAGTCCCGCGGCTGCGACCTCTTCGACCTGGAGGAGCTCAAGCTCGAATACTCGGCCGAGGCCTTCCAGAACCTGCTCATGTGCCAGTTCGTCGACGACGGCGCGAGCATCTTCCCGTTGGCCATGCTGCAGCCTTGCATGGTGGACAGCTGGGTCGAGTGGGCCGAGGACTACAAACCCTTCGCCACCCGGCCGCTGGGCGAACGCCCGGTCTGGGTTGGCTATGACCCGGCCGAGACCGGCGACACCGCCGGCCTGGTGGTGGTCGCGCCGCCGCTGGTACCGGGCGGCAAGTTCCGCGTGCTCGAGCGCCACCAGTTCCGCGGGATGGACTTCGCCGCCCAGGCCGAGGCGATCCGCCAGGTCTGCCAGCGCTACTGGGTGACCTATATCGGCATCGATGTCACCGGCATGGGCAGCGGCGTGGCCCAGCTGGTGCGCCAGTTCTTCCCGAACCTGACCACCTTCAGCTACTCGCCCGAGGTCAAGACCCGCCTGGTGCTCAAGGCCTACGACGTGATCAAGAACGGCCGGCTCGAATTCGACGCCGGCTGGACCGATGTCGCCCAGTCGCTGATGGCCATTCGCAAGACCACCACCGCCAGCGGCCGGCAATTCACCTACACGGCTGGACGCAACGACACCACAGGCCACGCGGATCTCGCGTGGGCCCTCTTTCATGCCCTGCACAACGAGCCGCTGGAAGGGCAGACCGCCCGCAATACCGGCGTCATGGAGATTTTCTGATGAGCGAATCCACCGAGCTGGCCGTTTCGACGCCTGGACCTATCGAGGCCTTTACCTTCGGCGACCCCATGCCGGTACTGGAAGGCCGCGAGGTCTTCGACTATCTGGAATGCTGGTTCAACGGCCGCTACTACGACCCGCCGCTATCGCTCGACGGCCTGGCCAAGGCTACCCGGGCCAGCGTCTATCTGGACTCCGGGCTCAAATTCAAGCGTAACATGCTGGCCCGCACCTTCATCCCGCATCGGCTGCTGAGCCGCGCGGCGTTCGAGCAGTTCGCCCTGGACTGGCTGTGGTCCGGCAATGCGTACCTGGAGCGCCGGCAGTCGCGCCTAGGCACGCCGGTCAGTCTGCAGCCGGTGCTGGCCAAGTACATGCGCCGCGGCGAGGACAATCGCTTCTTCCAGGTGCGCGGGTGGCGAGACGAACACGAATTCACCCCGGGCACCATCTGCCACCTGCGCGAGGCCGACATCAACCAAGAGATCTACGGCATGCCCGAGTGGCTCGCGGCCATGCAGTCGGCCTTGCTCAACGAGTCGGCCACGCTGTTCCGCCGGAAGTACTACAACAATGGCAGTCACGCCGGCTTCATCTTCTACATGACCGACCCGGCGCAGAAGGAGGAGGACATCGACAACGTCCGCACCGCGCTGCGCCAGTCCAAGGGGCCGGGCAACTTCCGCAACCTCTTCGTCTATGCCCCGGGCGGTAAGAAAGACGGCATCCAGCTGATCCCGGTCAGCGAGGTGGCTGCGAAGGACGAATTCAACTCGATCAAGGGCATCACCCGTGACGACATGCTCGCCGGCCTGCGGATCCCGCCGCAGCTGATGGGCATCGTGCCGCAGAACGCTGGTGGCTTCGGCTCGATCCGCGATGCCGCTTTGGTCTACGCCGCCAACGAGCTGGAGCCGCTGCAGGCTCGCCTGGCCCAGGTTAATGAGTGGTTGGGCGAGGAGGTCATTCGGTTCCGTCCTTACACGGTGTGATCACCCTTCGCTTTGAGGCGCCTTGACCTTTCTCGTCCGCTTTTTTGACTGTTTGATTTCCAAACTAGCCTGCTGCTCCTGAAGTTTGGCTAAGCGGTTCTCTTCATCCTTTTTGGCTTCTGCTGCCGCTGCAGGATTAAAGTCTGCAGCAGGCAGGAACCAAATGCCATGCTGTGCTCTGGCAGTTAGATTGGATACCATCTCTCGAATTGCGCCATAGAGTATTCCATAGCCGGTCGCTCTCACCGCTCTAAAACGCTCTTCGCCATGAAGCTTATCGGTTTTATAGCGCATGTAAACGCGAGCGTGGATTTCAACTTGGTACGGCAAGCTAATATCTTCTTCTTGATCCTTTTGAAGAAGATTCAATTTTATGGCAAAAATAAAATATCTAGGATCTTCAGCAGAATCTAGATCGTAAGAGAGATTGGTCGAGCGAACAAATTTTGTCCCTTTGAATTCGTATTCAAGTTGGCAAAGCGCTGGGGATAAATCTCCGCTGTAGTTATGGTTTGTCGATACTTTGATGTCGACAAATTCTACCTTATCAACTGAAAGCTGCGAAGACTTCATCAGTAGTCATCTCCGAGTAAAAGATGTCGTCGTTGCCAGCTGCATAGCGAAGCTGCTCGGTTCCAGAAAAGTGGGTCCACTGGTCCTTGTCGCCAACGTAAGCAACATCTTCGAACGACTGGAGCTCCGGGCGCTGCTGGAAAGACGGGACCAAGCAGGGCCTTTCGCGTGGAGCAATATCAAGAACAATTTTTTCCTCGACAGCTCCTGCGAGAAGATAAAGCGTTTCTATTTTTATATTTTGATCACCACGGAGCAACCTAGAAACGTTCTGTTCGCTAACTCCAAGTCTCTCAGCGATGTCGATATTTTTAATATTCTTCTTCGCCATGATTCTTCTGATCTCAAAAATTGGTGCGGATCTCCATAGAAGTCCGTAATTTTCGAGATCCTCTTTCACCTTGATGGCAATATCAGAATTTTTCATGGGCGTTCACTTTTCCAGCTTGAATTCAGTTGTGGCGAGAATGTCCTTTATCGCCGACTCTGCGTAACTCTTTACTTCATCGCTCGTGGGCATTTGATCCTTATGATCGTATTGAAGTATAAAAATAAATTTCCCGTGCGCTGAGCTATAAGGGTAGAGGTATATCCTATCTTTCTTCCCGTGTTTCAGTTCGCGTAAAATTTCATTGCTGCGTTGATGTTTGAAAGAATGTGCTTTCTTATAGGTAATTATACTGTTATTAAAAAAAGCTGCGAAGTCCTCTACGCAGACCGCACGGAATAACGTATCAAGCATGGCTGATACGTATCTCTTCTTTTGGCCATCTACTTTTCCTACTAAAGAGCGTAGGAGGTGACTTTTATCAGCTTGACCCGAAGCGGGCATGATCATTACCGGGGTCCAGATTTGCCCGTCGTTGATCGCGGGCGGCTGGCCAGTGAAACCCGCCTTCTCCCATAGGTACGTCCTTGTCAGTGTCTTCAGCTTCATGCACCACCTTAACATGCAGGTTAACCCGCCATGATCTAGATATCAAGAATGACGGGTAGTTCACAGCATAGCGTCGGTCGGGGTCTGACACGAGGTTGCCTGTCTGTCTCTGGATACCGCTAAAGGAGCGTCAAGGCCATGCGGGATGGCGAGTGTGTTCGATGGTCTGCGTCAGTGGAGGCTGATCCAAGGTCATCCCAACGCTACGAAGGTGCAGGGCATCGTACGAAAGGATATCAGACAGTCTCGGGTAGCAATTCACCCACCGTTTTGTGATGAGCTTGAGCTTTGAATGCTCTAGCCCCGAGGAGCCTTGAACGCTGAGTCGTTGCCATGGGATCCATGCTTAAGAGGGCGCGATCAATGCAAACGGCGAACCGCATACGAGAGGTTTTCGCTCGCTAGGGGGCTACTGATGGTAGCGGCGCATCGGACGGAGCACGCCACCGAAACAGGGCGGAGCTTTAGCAAGCGCGCGCCGTCGTCCCCCCGCCACGCCCGCGGTCTAAATGTGTCGCTTTTTCTGCAGCCCTGCACCCGGCCCCATCCCGCGCCGCTACTGGGGCTGTACGGGCGTTGGCAGGCCTGGAAAGCCCTGCGAATCCCTGCACCACCCCCCATTTTTTAGACGGCCGAGTGCAGCCCTGAGCCTGTCCAGCGCTCAAGTACTTTTTCAGGTCGGCGAAAAAAGTAGGTTACTGAGGTTAGGGGGGTGGCCTGACAGGGCTCCAGGCCGCGTCGTTGCTGGGTTTCGTCGGTAACCTGGGCGAGGTTACTTCGGGTTACTTTCGAGGTTACTTTTTTCAGAACCTCTCTAGATCAAGGGTTTCAGGAATCAGGAAAGTAACCTGTCTAGAAAGTTACTAGTAACCTCAAGTAACCCGAAAGTAACTTTTGGCAAAACCGCTGGAAGCCACGTCCTGCAAGGGATAGAGAGGGTTCAGGAAAAAAAGTAACCTCAGTAACCTACTTTTTTCGCCAACCTGAAAAATTGCTTTCGCTATCGGGGGGAGGGATTCACGGCCGAGGCTCTCGCCGTCACTCTCTAACGCTCTGCCAGTCTCTCCGCCACTTGAACGGATACGGACCCCAAAACGGCCCCCAGCACTTCCGCGTAACGCTGATACAGCCCTGAAAGCCGCATGAAATCTGGAGCGGGCGAAGGGAATCGAACCCTCGTCATGAGCTTGGGAAGCTCAGGTAATGCCATTATACGACGCCCGCGTGGGGTGCCTTTGTACCAGAAGCCTGGCTCCGGGTGAAGAGGCGGGAGTCGTCTGGCTGTTTCGTGGTCCAACGGACAGGACCGCACGCTGCGGTGATCGGGGACCTTTGTCCCCCAGAGGAGGAGGGCGCGCATGTCTCGTAACCCGGGCACCTACCAGGGGGTGATTCCCCCCTACATTCTTGGCCGCATCATCGATCATGGCGACGAACACCAGCGTTCCTGCGCCCTGACCACCCTGAGTCATGTCCAGAGTCTGCTGCACAATCCTGGTCGCCCCGGAGTGCGCCAGGCGCCGGTCGGACCACTGCCGCGTACCGATGACGCCAGTCCGCAGCGCAGCATCTTCGATGCCGGCAATGCCATGCAGCTGCCCGGGCGCCTGGTGCGCCAGGAGGGACAGCCGGCGCTGAGCGACGTGGCGGTGGACGAGGCCTACGACTACCTGGGTGCCACCTTCACCTTCTTCAACGAAGTGTTCGGGCGTAATTCCATCGATGGCCAGGGCCTGCCGCTGGCCGGTACCGTCCATTACGGGCAGGAATACCAGAACGCCTTCTGGAACGGCGAGCAGATGGTGTTCGGCGATGGCGACGGCGAGATCTTCAACCGTTTCACCATCGCGCTGGACGTCATCGCCCACGAACTGGTGCATGGCGTCACTGAGAGCGAGGCGGGGCTGGTGTACTTCAACCAGTCCGGCGCGCTCAACGAGTCGGTCTCCGATGTCTTCGGCATCCTGGTCAAGCAGTACCAGCTCAAGCAGAGCGCCGACGAGGCGGACTGGATCATCGGCGCCGGGCTGCTGACCAAGAAGATCAACGGCAAGGGCCTGAGATCCATGGCCGCGCCCGGCACTGCCTACGATGATCCGACCTTGGGCAAGGACCCCCAGCCCGGGCATATGCGCGACTACATCGAGACCCGCGAAGACAATGGCGGTGTCCACCTCAACTCGGGTATTCCCAACCGGGCCTTCTACCTGGCGGCGATGGCCCTGGGTGGCCATGCCTGGGAAAAGGCCGGGCCGATCTGGTATGACACCCTCTGTGACAGTCGCCTGGCCAATGATGCGGACTTTGCCGCCTTCGCCCGCCTGACGGTCTCCAACGCCGGCCGCCGCTTCGGCGCCGAGTCGGCGGAGGTAGGCGCCGTCCAGGAAGCCTGGGCCGGCGTGGGCGTCACCCCTATCTAGAGGAATATGGCGATGCGCGAACTTCCCCCGCTGGGCAAGGACACCGTGGTGCGGCTCTCGCGGCAGGGGGGCTTCGCGCCCCTGCATGCGCTGAGCAAGCCGCGGGAGATCGAATTCGGCCAGTACGACAGCGCCCAGCGCGGGCGCATCTGCTCGGTGCTGGAGCGCTGCCTGCCTGAGTCCGGCGAACCGACCCAGGTCGGGCGCGGCGATCAGCGCTACTTCAAGGTGGAATTGCGCTTTCGCCCGCAACCCGCCGAGCAGGAAGACGAACTGACCCTGCTGATCCCCGAAGATCGGGCGCCCAGCGAGCTGGTACGGCTCTGGGACAAGGGCCTGGTGGAGTAGTCGCTAGGGCACCGACCAGACCTCGCCCGGCGCCAATGTCCTGAAGGCCTCGTCCGCCAGGCCATGCAGGGCGCGGGCATGGGCCAGGTCGCGGGGCGGAGCGAATTGCCCTTCGTCGCTGAGGGGAAAGGTGCCGAAGTGGATGCCCAGGCTGCTGGCCGCGCCCAGCGCCTGATGGGCGCGTACCGCATCGTCGGGATTCAGGTGGCTGTCCTGCATGAACCAGCGCGGTTCGTAGGCGCCGATGGGCAGGGCGGCGAAACGCGGTGCGCCCAGGCGTTCGCGGATCTGCGCGAAGTGCGGGCCCCAGCCGGTGTCGCCGGCGAAATAGACCGGTCCGCTTGGCGCTTCCAGCACGAAGCCACCCCACAGCCGCCGATTGGTATCGAAGCGACTGCGCGCCGACCAGTGCTGGCCCGGCACCAGGTGCAGGCGCAGGCCGTCCCTGAGTGGCAGACTCTGCCACCAGTCTAGTTCGCTGACGGTGACGAAGCCGGTCTCGCGGCGGATCAGCTCGGCGTTGCCCAGGGGCGTCACCACCGGCGTCAGGGGCGCGCGCTCGGCCAGGCGCCTCAGCGTCGCCAGATCCATATGGTCGTAGTGGCTGTGGCTGACAAAGATCAGGTCCAGCGGCGGCAGGTCATCCAGGGCCACGCCAGGTGCGTGATAGCGTCGGGGGCCGATGAAGCTGAACGGACTGACCCGCTCCGACCAGACCGGATCGGCGAGGATATTGAGGCCCTGATGCTGGATCAGCAGGGTGGCGTGGTTGACGAAGGTCACCCGCAATTCGCCGCCCTCGACCCGGGCCGCTGGCCGCGTCGGCACGGCCGGTTCTTCCTGCCAGGTCCACTCGGGACGGGTGCGGGTGAACTGCCATTTCAGCAAGGTCCAGAGACTCTTGTCCTCGCGCGGCGCCAGGTTGTGGAAGCGCTCGCCGTCGAAGTGGTCGGAGCGTGGGCCTTCATAGGCCGAAGAGGCGCAGCCGGCCAGGGTCAGCAGGTGGATCAGCCACAGCGGACGAAAGATGCGCATGGGACCTCGGACGAATAGACTGGGCGGTCCAGATTACCCTTTGGCTAGCCGCCGTCGATCCCCATGTCGCGAAATACCCGCTCCACCCCCGGCCAGCGACCCCGTCGCCAGGCCAAGGCGCCACCGGTCACGCCGCGGCTGCTGCTGCTCAACAAGCCCTTCGATGTGCTCACCCAGTTCGCCGACGCCGATGGCCGCGCGACCCTGAAGGCCTACGTCGCGGTGCCGGGCGTCTATCCCGCTGGCCGCCTGGATCGCGACAGCGAAGGCCTGCTCCTGCTGACCAACGATGGCCAGCTGCAGGCGCGCATCGCCGATCCCCGGCACAAGCTGCCCAAGACCTACCTGGCCCAGGTGGAAGGCGCGCCCAGCGAAGCGCAACTGCAGCGCCTGCGCCAGGGCGTCGAGCTCAATGACGGCCCCACGCTGCCCGCCGAAGCGCGTCTGCTGGCCGAGCCACCGGTGCTCTGGGAGCGCGATCCACCGGTGCGCTTTCGCAAGAGTGTGCCGACCGCCTGGATCGAGTTGACCATCCGCGAAGGGCGCAATCGCCAGGTGCGGCGCATGACCGCCGCGGTGGGCCTGCCGACGCTGCGCCTGGTGCGGGTGCGCATCGGCCCCTGGACGCTGGACGAGCTGGCGCCGGGCCAATGGCGCGAGGTACCGGCGCAGCTCTAGCGCCGCATCTCAATCCTGCCGCTGGCTGGCGGCCTCCTGCAGGTCGCCGGCGATGTCGGCGAGGCGGCGGCTGACCTCTTTCAGGACCTGCGGATCGATCGCGCGCGCGGGCTGACCCGGTTCGGTCAGCAGCTGACTGGCCAGCAGGGCGCTCAGAGCGCCGACCTCGCTGGCCTGGTGACGCAGCTCGTGGGTGTGCTGCACGGCGGCGTCGCGCAGAAGATTGGTGCTGAGGGTCAGGCGGCCCAGTTCGTCATCGCGCCCGCCGGGCAGGCGCTCGCCGAAGCGCCCGCGCGCCAGTAGCCCCAGTTGCCGGGCGCAGGTCACCAGCGGATCGACCAGCCGCCGCTCCACCAGCCTGACACCCAGGAACAGCAGGCCGCCGCCACAGAGCAGCAGGGCCAGACCGGCGAGCAGGATGTCGCGCTGGGCCTCGGCGCGGATGGCGGCGATCTGCGCGGCGGTACGGCCGTGCAGTTCATCGACCAGGGCGGCGAAGCCCTCGGCGGTCTCGCGGTCGATACCTCGGACCTCGGCATCGCCGCGACGTGGATCGCGGTCATGGGCGAGATAGGCGGCATGACCGGCGCGATAGCGCTCGCCCAGGCGCCCGTGCTGGGTCCGCAGCGCCTGGAGCCGCGGTTGCAATTCGGGGTCGACGCGGGTGGCCAGCTGTTGCAGCCGCTGATCGACCTCGGCTTCGCGGTTCAGAAAGGCCTGCCAATAGCGCTCGGCGGCGTCGGCATCGCCACCGCGCAGGAGAAAGTTCTTCCATTCCTGCACCTGGATCTTGAAGGTCAGGTGGGTGTCGTCGATCTCCACCAGCCGCTCCATTGGGCCCTCGATCAGGTGCTGGTAGCGGTGCAGTTCGCGGGAAAGCAGGCCGAAGCCGGCCAGGGCGATCAGCAGCATCAGCAGCAGGCTGCCGCCGAACAGGAGCAGGCTCTGACTGCGGAGCGAGCGGGCGAAGGGCATAGGGACTCTCGACAGGAAACGCAGAGCCGCAGCTTAGGGCGCTCGCCGGGCGAAGGCCAGCCTCAGGTCGAGATCAGCAATTGCACCGCGACGGCGAACATCACCCCGGCCACCAGCAGATCGATCAGCCGCCACACCCCCGGACGGGCCAGGTAGGGTGCGGCCCAGGCCGCGCCCAGGGCGAGTCCGAAAAACCACAGCATGGAGGCGGTGGCGGCGCCAAACACATAGGCCAGGGGCGCAGCCTGCTGGCTGCCCAGGGAGCCCACCAGCAGCACCGTGTCCAGATAGACGTGGGGATTGAGCAGCGAGACGGCGGCCGCGGCGAGCAGCGCCTGGCGTCGACTGCGCGGACTCGTGGTCTCCAGCTTGTCGATGGCCACCGGCCGCCAGGCCCGCCGTAGCGCCTGGGCGCCGTACCAGATTAGAAAGGCCGCGCCGCCCCAGCGCAGGATGACCACCAGCAGCGGGCTGTGCTGGATCAGCGCGGCCAGGCCCAGCACCCCGGCGGCCACCAGGATCACGTCGCAGGTGAGGCAGAAGGCGGCGATGGCCAGATGGTGCTCGCGCCGCAGCCCCTGGGCCAGCAGATAGGTGTTCTGGGCGCCCAGCGCCATGATGAGACTGGCCATGGTCAAGAGGCCGGTGAAGTAGCTGTTCATTGCGAAGGTAGTGCCCTGTCGTCCTGGAATGGCTGCCACCTTGCCGGGTCCGGGTGTATAAGAAAAACCAATATTCCTTATGCAGCATTAGCTGAATCGATGATCGACTACAAGTTGCTGGAAGCCCTGGCGGTGGTGGTGGAAGAGGGCGGCTTCGAACGGGCGGCGCGGCGGCTGGGCCTGTCGCAATCGGCGGTGTCCCAGCGCATCAAGTTGCTCGAAGCCCGGGTCGGCCAGGCGGTGCTGGTGCGGGAGACACCGCCCCAGCCCACCGCGCCGGGGCTGCGGCTGTTGCGCCATATCCAGCAGGTCCGCCTGCTGGAAGCCGGTCTGGGCAGCGAGGTGCCGGGACTGGCCGAAGAGGCGCCGCAGCGGTTACGTATCGCCCTGAACGCCGACAGCCTGGCCAGCTGGTGGCCGGCCGCGGTCGGCCCCTGGCTGGTGGAGCAGGGGCTGCTGCTGGATCTGGTGGTAGAGGATCAGGACGTGGTGCTGCGCCGTATGCGCGCGGGCGAGGTGGCGGCCTGTCTCTGCGCCAGCGGTCAGCCCCTGGCGGGTGCCCGGGTGCGATCCTTGGGCGCCATGCGTTATCGCGCCGTGGCCAGTCCGGACTTCTGTACCCGCTGGCTGACCGGGCGGCCGATCGCCCAGGCCCTGGTGCACGCACCCGCCATTGTCTTCGGCCCGGACGATCGCCTGCAGCACCGCTACCTGGAGCAGCACGGTGTCACCGCGCCCTTCGACTACCATCTCTGCCCGTCCGCCGAAGGTTTCCAGCAGATGGCCCTCAGCGGTATCGGCTGGGGGCTGCTGCCCGATATCCAGAGTGCGGCCGCCCTGGCCGATGGGGCCCTGGTGGATCTAACGCCCGGTCACTGGGTGGATGTCCCGCTGTTCTGGCATCACTGGCGCAATGGCGGTGTCGCCCTGCAGGCGCTGACCCGCCATCTGGAGGGCGTCGCCGGCCAGTGGCTGGTGCGCGACTAGCGGCGCCGGTCGAAGGCTTTGGTTACACTGGACCTTGGGTCGTCCTCGGCGACCGCGGACAGGTTTCGGGAATCCCAGCGACATGCGTATCTTGATCACGGGCGCCAGCGAGGCGCTTGGTGCGGGTCTGGCCTGCGATCTGCTCGACCGCGGCCAACTGGTGCGGGTGCACGGCCGCCCCGGCGCGACCCTGGATGCCCTGGTCGAACGCGGCGCCGACTACCACCCGGCCTTGCTCGACCAGCCCGCGCAGGTGGTGGCGCTGTGCGACGACATCGACGCCATCGCCCACTGCACCGACGTGGCCGGCGTGCCGAGCGCCGCCGATCTGGATCACGGTCAGGTGCTGATCGAGGCCGCCCTGCAGCAGCAGGTCGCGCAATTCGTCTATGTGTCGTCCGCGCGCCTCTACGAAAGAGGCGGCGAGGCGCTCAAGGAAGACCAAGTGCCGGCCAAGCCCAGGAGCCGCGAGGCCCAGCGTCGCCTGCAACTGGAGCGCCTGGTCCTGGCCGCCGGTGAATTCGGCCCTCAGGTCACGGTGTTGCGGCCAGCCCAGGTGCTCGGCCTGGCCGATCGCGACTGGGCGCGCTGGTTGCTGGAGCGGGCCAGGGCCAGGCAGCTGGTGCGCAGCGGCAACGGCCTCAATCGCTGGGACTTCACCAGCGCCGGCAACCTGCGCAAGGCCCTGGTCACCTTGCTGCTCAGGCAACCGGCCGCCACCCACGGCAAGGTCTTCAACCTCAGCGATGGCCAGTCGCTGGTGTGCTGGGACGCGATCAACTTCCTGCTGCGCCGCTTCGAGCTGCCGCCGGTGGTCGAGCGCAAGGCCTTCGATCCCCGGCGGCTCTATGCCCGATTGCGCACCCCGGGTCATGAATCCTACTGGCCCGAGTTGCTCGACAGCTCCTTCACCCTGGACATCCGTGCCGCCCAGGAGGCCTTCGGCTACCTGCCCGAGGCCAGTTCCTGGAGCGCGCTGGAAGAATATCGCCCGCGGGCGCCCCAGGCCCGTAGCGGACCGGTCTAGCGGCCATCCCCAGCGCACCCGGGGCATGGCATGCTGGCGCTTTGCTATCGACGCAGACTGCGTTTCGGCGCACGCTCCCGGGGCCAATCCGCGTGCCGGCTGCCTCGCGTCCATGGCGACGGCCGTTATACTGGCCGCGATTCCGTCTTCTTGCCTCTGCTCACAGGTCTGCCATGCGCAACGATCTTCTCGATGAAATGGATAACGTCCCGAGTCTGACCCCGGAGCGCGCCGATCGCCGTCCCGGCGGTCGGCGTCCGGTCGAAGCCGAAGAGGTCTATCGCGAACCCGCTGCCGGTCATGCCCGCCCGGTACGCCGCGGGCCCTCCACCGCGCCGCTGTGGGTGCTGGTCGCGGCCCTGACCCTGGCCCTGGCCGGGGTCGCCTGGTGGAGTCATCAGCAACTGGTGCTGATGCAGGAGCAGGTGGTGGCCACCCAGGAAAACTTCGCGCGCATCAGCGAAGACGCCCAGGGTCGGCTGAGGGACATCTCCGGCAAGCTGGTGGAGAGCGAATCCTCCGGCACCACCAGTCGCGAGGCCCTGTTGCTGCAGGTCAAGACGCTGCAGACCAAGGTCGTCGAACTCACCCGCCAGCAGCAGGGGGTGACGGACAACCAGCAGGCCCAGGACAACCGCCTGCAGAATCTCTCCACCGCGGTGCAGACGGTGCAGACCGGCAGTGGCGAGGTGGATAGCCGGCTCAAGGCGCTGGCCGAGGAGCAGACCGCGCTGAAGAACGGCCTGGCGCAGACCGCCAGCCTGAGCGAACAGGTCGCCAGCCTCAATGCGCAGAACAAGGCGCTGCAGGCCGACATCGCCGCGCTGAAGAAGCCCAGCGCTCAGAACCAGGCCCTGGGCGAGATGCAGCAGGACCTACTGGTATTGCGCAGCGAACTGGACGCTCGCCCGGTGGGCCCGGACAGCAAGGAATTCGACGCCTTCCGCCTGCAGACCACCCGCAACATCACCACCCTGCAGACCCAGGTGCAGAATCTGCAGCAGCAGATCAGCGCCGGGGCGCGTTGATCGGATCGATCTCGCTGCGCTGCCATTCCTGCGGCCAGAGCTCGCCGTCGAGCTGATCGAGCCGGCGTTGCAGGACCTTCTGCTTGAATACCTCGAGGATCTCCACCAGCACCTCGTCCAGGGCATTGTCCTGGGCGCCGCTGGGCAGACTTTGATCGAAGCCGTGGTCGGCCAGGCGACTGGCCAGGGCGCGGAAGTCGCGGGTGCGCAGACTGGCCGCCGCTTCCCGCACCAGGCCGTTGACGATATCGGTGAGCACCCCGTCCAAGGTGTCGGCCAGGCGCTCACCCATGGGCAGGCGCTTGAGCCGGGCCAGGTCGGGATTCTCGTCCAGGGTGCGCTGCACCACGTCGCCGACCAGGCGTTCCAGGGTGGCGCGATTCTGGTTGTAGCCCTGTTCCACCATTGCCTGGATGCGCAGCGCCATGCCGTCGATCAGCCGCTGCTTGCGCGGACGGATGACACGGTCGATCACGCTCTGGGAGAAGTCGTCGCGGGTGTTGAGCTCGTCCTGCAATTCGCCGCAGATCTTGATCATCACCCGATCCGACAAATCCTCCATGAGCAGCTGGTAGTAGTGGTTGAACAGCCGATAGGGCCGCCACCCGCGCATGTCGATCAGCCCCAGGCGCTGCAGGCGCAGGAGCAGCGAGACGATGCGCAGCGCCCGCAGCAGGCGGAAGCCACCCAGGGGAATGCAGCCGAGCACGTCGTACCAGTGGATGAAGGGATAGTGGTACCAGCGGGCATGGCGGCGCTCGACCACCGCCACCAGCCAGCCGAGCAGCACATCGGCGATGAAGAAGGCGACGAACACCAGGTCGATGCGGGTGAAGTGGGCATGGATGCGTTCGCCGTAGAAGGCGTGGAAGCCGGGCAGCACGGCGGCCAGGGCCTGGTTGAGCGGTCCCAGGGCATAGAGGCTGTCGAACAGGATCAGCGCCAGGTTCACGCAGACCAGGATCAGGATCAGGCCGTCCCACAGCGCCAGCAGGCCCTCATGGCGGCGCGGTGGTGGCGCGGCGGGCGCGGCCGGCGCGCTCATGGCCGTGCGGCCTGCCAGAGCACCTCGCTCACCCCCTGGCGCCGGGCGACGATGCGGTCGGCGACGAACAGCAGATCGGACAGCCGATTGAGATAGGGCAGGCCCTGGCCCTCCAGCGGCTCCACCGCGTGCAGGCTGCGGCAGCGCCGCTCGGCGCTGCGAGCCAGGGTGCGGCAGACATGGGCCTGGGCCACGGCGCGCGAGCCGCCGGGCAGGATGAAATTCTCCAGCGGCCCCAGTTCGGCGTTCCAGCGGTCGATGGCGCCTTCCAGCCGCTCGATCTCCCCCGCCTGCAGGGCGCGATAGCTGGGCATGGCCAGTTCGCCACCGAGGTCGAACAGGCGGTGCTGGCAGGGCGCCAGAATCTCACTCACCTCGGCCAGGCGGCCATCGTCCGCCAGCTCGGCGAGCAGCAGACCCAGGGCACTGTTGAGTTCGTCCACCGCGCCGATGGCCTCGATGCGCGGATGATCCTTGGGTACCCGGCTGCCGTCAGCCAGGCCGGTATCGCCGGCGTCGCCCTGGCGGGTGTAGATCTCGGTAAGGCGAAAACCCATGGCGTAGCTCCTGATGAGGTCCTAGGCCGCGTCGAAGTCGGCCTGGATAAGCGGCAGGCGCAGGGTGAAGCAGGTCCCTACGCCGGGCGTGGAGTGCACCTCCATCTGCCCCTTGTGGTTGTTGGTGATGATGAAGTACGACACCGACAGGCCCAGGCCGGTGCCCTGGCCGACTTCCTTGGTGGTGAAGAAGGGCTCGAAGATGCGCTTGCAGATGTCCTCGGGGATACCGATGCCGTTGTCTTCCACCTGGATCTCCGCCCAGCCGCCGCGCAGCTTGGTGCGCAAGGTGATGCGGCCGTATTCGCCTTCTTCCTCGTCGTCGCGCAGGTGAATGGCCTGGGCGGCGTTCTTCAGCAGGTTGAGCAGTACCTGCTCCAGCTCGTTGCCGATCACCGGCACCGGCCCCAGCGCCGGATCGAATTCGCGGATGATCGACAGGGTGCGAAAGTCGAAGCCCTCGGCCAGGTCGAAGTCGTTGCCGGCGATCTCGATGGCCTGGTCGATCAGCGGCGGCAATTCGCTGGCTTCCATCTTGCGATTGCTGCGCCGGCTGAAGGCCAGCATGTGGCTGACGATCTTGGCGGCGCGGCTGCCGGCCTGGTGGATGCCGTCGAGCAGCCGGGGGATCTGCCGGCTTTCCAGGTAGCAATTCACCGCATTGAGTTCGACGCCGGATTCGGCGGCCTGCTCGAGATTCTTCAGCAATTCCGGCGACAGCCGCCGGCGGATGTTCTGCACGTTGTGCAGGATGGCGCCCAGGGGATTGTTGATCTCGTGGGCCATGCCGGCGGCCAGGCCGCCCACCGAGAGCATCTTTTCCGACTGCACCATCATCTCTTCCATGTTGAGGCGCTGGGTGATGTCGTCGATGCGGATCACCACGCCGCGCCCGGCGCCGCCCATCAGCGGGTAGAAGGTCAGGGTGTAGTGGCGCGGGGTATCGGTCAGCGCCCAGGTCACCCGCTCCACCTTTTCCACCCGCAGCAATTCGGCGGTGCGACTCAGTTGCGGCAGGAACGGCTTGAGCGAGGGAAAGGCGAGAAACACCGGCTGGTTCAGGGCTTCGTCCAGCTGGGTGCCGGAGAGGTGGGTGGCTTCCTGGTTCCACTGGGTGACGTAGAACTGCTCGTCCACCGCGATCAGCGCCGAGGGCATGGAATCGATGATGCTGTTGAGGTAGTTCTGGAAGCCGGTGAGCTTCTTCTCGATCTTGCCGCGGACCTGCACCTCCAGTTCCAGCTTGCGGTTGGAACGGCGCGTCTCCTCGGCCAGGCTCTGGGCCTGCAGCACGGCGTACTGGGCGTCGTCACGGGCGCGCTTGAGTTGCTGCTCGCGGCCCTGGATGCGGCCGAGCATGGTGTTGAAGGATTCCGCCAGGCGGCCCAGTTCGTCTTCGCTGCCCTTGCTGGCGCGCAGCGAATAATTTTCCTCGCGGGTCACCTGGCGGGAAAGTTCTTCCAGCTCGCGGATCGGCAGGGTGATGAGTCGCTTGATCTGCCGCGCCACCACCAGCCAGAGCAGGATGCTGAAGGTCAGGATCGCCAGGCTGGCGGTCAGGGTGCCACGGTAGAAGGCGCCCGGCAGCTCGCTGCTGGCCACCAGCAGCAGATGCCCGGGCGCGCCCTCGGGCCGCGGCAGTTCCACCAGCAGGTTGGTGCGGAATTCCCGCAGGCGCCAGGTCTGCAGCTCTTCGAAGCGCGCGGGTACCTGCAGGCGATCGCCGTTGTGCAATTCGGCCAGGCGCTGGCCCTGACTGTCGTAGACCGCGGCCAGACGCAGCGGCGCATAGCCGTCCAGCTGGCGCAACTGCACCTGGGCCGCCTCCGGCGAGGCCAGCACCTCGCGACTGAGCACCGGACTGGCGAACAGCCGGCCCAGGGTCTGCAGCGCCTGGGGCGCCACGCTTTCCTGGGAGATCCAGTAGGCGGCACTGATGAAGGTCACGTTGGCCACCACCAGCACCGCGATCATCATCACCAGCAGGGCGGCCAGCAACTTGCGGCCGACCGGGAGATTCTTCAGGCGTTTGGCGAGGATCATGGCGCAGCCGCGGCAACAGGGGAGCGGGCAGGGTAGCCCGCAGCTAGTCCTCGGGCAATCCGCGCTCCGCGAGCCGGGCCCGCAACCGCTGCTGGAGGTCCGTCAGGTGCGGCACCGGCAGGCGCAGGCGCCCGGCGATCGGCAGGGCATGACCGAGCAGATGGCCCACCTCGGTACGCTGGCCGCGCTCCACATCCTGCAGCATCGAGGATCTGTTGTTGGCCGTGGCGACGATCACCGCCTCGACCTCCTGCTGCAGCCCCTGGGCCGCCGGGGCGAGGCCCATGGCTTCCAGCAGGGCCGCGAGTTCGTCGCAGAGCGCCGCGACCTCCGCGGCATGCTGGCGCAGCTCGCCGTTGCGGCAGCGATGCAGCACGGTCAGCGGATTGATGGCGCAGTTGATCGCCAGCTTGCGCCACAGCCGGGCGTCGATGTCGTCGGTCCAGCGCACCGGGAAACCCAGTTGCGCGAGGGTGTCCAGCCAGGGCGGCGGGGTATGGCTGCCGAGCTGGTCACCGATCCAGATCTGCCCGGCGCCGGCCGCCACCACATGGAAGTCGGTCTCGCGATAGGCCCCCTCGGTGGTGCTGGCTCTCAGGCAGCGCGCCCGCGGCACCCGGGCGGCCACGGCATCCTGGCTGCCCAGGCCGTTCTGCAGCAGCAGGATCTCGGCTTCCGGTTCGAGCCGCGCGGCGACGCTGGCGATGGCTTCTTCGGCGTCATAGCTCTTGCAGGCGAGGATCAGGCGGCGGATCGGATTGCCGGCCTCGGGCGTCTCGGCTGGCAGCGGATAGAGACTGGTGGTGTCGCCTTCGCTGAGTTGCAGTCCGCCGCCGGCGCGGTACTGCGCCAGGCGCGTACGGTCACGCAAGATCAGCCGGACCGGTTCGCCCCCGCGAAACAGCCGCGCGGCCCAGAGTCCGCCAAGACTGCCGGCACCCAGTACGTGCCAGCTCACAACTGTGACTCCAGGGTGGATTCGCGGGGCATGGTTGGATTCCTGCAAGGCTAGGGTCAGTCGTTATAATGGTCGGTCATGCCGCAGCGTCAAGGCTGCCCCATCGCAACCGAGGAGAAAATCCATGCCTTCCTTCGACGTGGTATCGGAGCTGGACAAGCACGAAGTCACCAATGCCGTCGACAACGCCATCAAGGACCTTGATCGTCGCTACGACCTGCGCGGCAAGGGCAGCTTCGAAGCCAAGGACCTGACGGTGACCCTCACCGCCGATGCCGACTTCCAGCTCGAACAGATGCTGGAGATCCTCAAGGTCAACCTGGCCAAGCGCAAGATCGACGTCCAGTGCCTGGAGGTCAAGGATGCCTATGCCTCCGGCAAGTCCGTCAAGCAGGAGACCGTCCTGCGCGAGGGGATCGACAAGGAGCTGGCGAAGAAGATCGTCGCCCTGATCAAGGACAGCAAGATCAAGGTCCAGGCCGCCATCCAGGGCGAGCAGGTGCGCATCACCGGCAAGAAGCGCGACGAGTTGCAGGAGGTCATCGCCCTGCTGCGCGGCCAGTCCCTGGACATGCCGCTGCAATACCAGAACTTCCGTGATTGAGCCGACTCCCTTTAGGGTCGCCGCCAAGCGCGGCGGCATCTGACTGAAGAGGTAACAGGAGACGCCGTTTGGATATCGAAAACCAATACAACCACCTGCTGGCGATGACCGCGGGCTGGCTACCCATTGTCCTGCAGTATTCCGGCCGGGTGCTGCTGGCGCTGCTGACCCTGGCCATCGGCTGGTGGTTGATCAACAAGGTCTCGGCCAAGGCCAGCGGCCTGGCGGCCCACCATGGCGCCGATCCGGCGCTGCTGAGTTTCCTCGGCAGCCTGGTCAGCATCATCCTCAAGATCCTGCTGGCGGTCAGCGCGGCGTCCATGATCGGCATCGCCACGACCTCCTTTGTCGCCATCATCGGTGCGGCCGGTCTGGCCGTGGGTCTGGCCCTGCAGGGCAGCCTGTCGAATTTCGCCGGCGGTGTGCTGATCCTGACCTTCCGCCCCTTCCGCGTCGGTGAATTCATCGAGGCCCAAGGCGTGATGGGCACGGTGAGCTCCATCCAGATCTTCCACACCATCCTGCTGACCGGGGACAACAAGACCGTCACCATCCCCAACGGCAACCTGTCCAACGGCATCATCACCAACTACTCGCGCCAGCCCAAGCGCAAGGTGGTTTTCGATGTCGGCGTGGATTACGAAGCCGATCTGCAGAAAGGTCGTGAGGTACTGCTGGCCTTGGCGGAAGACTCGCGGGTGCATCGGGATCCGGCCGCCGAGGTGGTGGTATCGGCCCTGGGCGACAGCGCCATCACCCTGTCGCTGCGCTTCTGGACCGACAGCGGCGACTACTGGCCGATGACGTTCATGCTCAACGAGCAGGTCCGCGACCGCCTGGGCGCGGTGGGTATCGGCATTCCCTTCCCGCAGCGGGTGGTGCACTTCGCCAACACCGCTCCGGTCACTGAAGCGCAGGGCGAGTCTAGCCCCGCCGCCTAGGTCCCGCTCAGCTCCCGCCGGTCTTGACGACGGCGGGATCGCGCCGCTGGCGCAGCCAGAGCACCGCGATCAGCAGCAGCGTCGGTACCCCCATCAGCGCGGTCAGCGAGAAGAACGAGCTGTAGCCGACGTGCTCCACCATGGCCCCCGAATAGCCGCCCAGCAGGCGCGGCAGCAGCAGCATCAGCGAGCTGAGCATGGCGTACTGGGTGGCCGAGAATCTGAGGTTGGTCAGACTCGACAGGTAGGCGACGAATGCCGAGGTGGCCATGCCGCCGCTGACGTTGTCGGCGCAGATGGTGGCGATCAGCAGCGGCACGTTGGCGCCCGTGGAGGCGATCACCACGAACAGCAGGTTGGTCAGCGCCGACGCGGCGCCGCCGAGGAAAAGGATCGGCAGGATGCCTACCCGGGTGATCAGCACGCCGCCCAGGCCGGCGCCGAACAGGGTCATGAACACCCCGAAGATCTTGCTGACCCCGGCGATGGTTTCCTTGCTGTAGCCCACGTCGATGTAGAAGACGCTGGCCATCACCCCCATGACCGTGTCGGAGAGCCGATAGGTGGAGATCAGGCCGAGCAGCAGCAGCGCCTGCCACTGGTAGCGCTGGATGAATTCGGTGATGGGCGTCAGCACCGGCGCCATCAGCCGGCGACCCGGCGCGGTGAGGCACAGCCAGACGATCAGGGCGTACATCAGGCCCCTTGGCCAGTAGCCACCGGCCAGGGCCGACAGGCCACCGGTGAAGGCGACGATGAGCACGATCAGCAGGATCACCGAGACCATCTGGTGGACGAAATCGAAACGCGGCAGCTCCTCGGCATTGGCCGCGTCGCGCAGCCGTAGCGGTTCGCGCATGCGGCGCATCAGATCGCTCAGGGGCTTGGAGCAATAGCGGCCCCAGGGCGACAGGCAGCCGACGATGAACAGGCTGTAGAGCAGGGCGCGTGGCCAGGCCTGGGCGATGGCGGCGTTGATGGCGGCGGGGAGGGAGACCAGCATCACCAGCAGCAGGGCGACCGCCACCAGCTGGTGATTGAAGCCGAAGCGCGATTCCGCCATGGCCATGGGCGCCACCGGCTCGGGTTCGCGGATCAGCACGCTGGTCACCAGGCCCGGCAGCACCAGCAGGGCGAACAGCATGTAGGTGGTGGCCCAGGCGCTCTGACTGTAGCCCAGGCGGGACGAGCCCAGTTCCTCGGCGAGAAACAGCGCGCCGGCGCTGGCGAGCAGGGCGGCGATGCGATAGCCGGTCATGTAGCAGGCGGCGAGGGCGGCCTGGCGATCGTCGTCGGCGATCTCCAGGCGATAGGCGTCCACGGCGATGTCCTGGGTGGCCGAGGCGAAGGCCACCAGCACCGCCAGGGCGATCAGTTGCTCCAGGTGCTGCTGCGGATTGCACAGCGCCATGCCGACCAGCCCCAGGCCCACCAGAATCTGCGACAGCACCAGCCAGGAACGTCGCCGCCCGAGCTTGCCGATCAGCGGCAGCTTCCACAGGTCGAGCATGGGCGACCAGACCCACTTGAAGGCATAGGCCAGGCCGATCCAGCTGGCGTAGCCGATGGTCTCGCGACTCACGCCGGCCTCGCGCAGCCAGACCGACAGGGTGGAAAACACCAGCATGGCCGGCAGGCCCGCGGCGAACCCCAGCAGCAGCAGGGCCAGGCAGGCCTTGGATTTGTAGGTGGTGACGGCTTCTCGCCAGAAACGTGCAAACATGCCCTTGGGCTCGGAAAAAACGCGCACTCTACTCGACACTCTCAGCTGGATTCCACCGGTACCGACGCATGTCCACCCGGTCCTCGTGCAGCAACACACCCTCGGCCCGCAACCGCTCGCGTTGCTCCCGGCCAGAAGGGCTGTCGCGGGTCAGGCTCGGGCGGCCATCCGCCGCGATCACCCGATGCCAGGGCAGGGCGCTGCCCTCCGGCAACTGCCCCAGAACCCGGCCCACCCAGCGCGCCCCGCGGCCCAGGCCCGCAAGCTCCGCCAACTGGCCATAGCTGACCACCCGCCCGGCGGGAATGGCGGCCAGCGCCAGGAAGACGGCCTGGCGACGGGGTTCGGGTGGAGGGGATGCACTCATGACGCCCTGCTGCTCGGGGAGAGAGTGCCAGTGTGCCGAAAAGTTTGGTTACGGTGGTGCTGAAACGTGTCGAGCTGCCGCTTTCTCCCCAGACGTCCGACCTTTGGGCAGTATTTCCGGAAACTTGCCTAACTTTTACCCAGGAACGGTTGCGCGAGCCTCTGGCACCCGGATAATCGCGCCCCTCTCGTTTCGTTACCTTTCCACCCAAGTCCACCCAAGGTGTCCTGGTGCCCATGCGTTTTCGATTGCTCTCCTCGCTCGCGCTGTTGTCACTCGCCTCCTTCGCCCATGCCGACACCGTCTGGCTCAAGAACGGCGACCGGCTGACCGGAACCATCAAGCTGCTCGACAGCAAGAAGCTGCTCTTGCAGACCGAGTACGGCGGCAACATTCCCCTGTCGTGGGACAAGATCAAGACCTTGCAGCGTGACAAGCCCGTCATCGTCCAGCGCGGCAAGTACGAACCCGATTTCCCGGTGGAAAGCCTCAAGCCGGCCGACGACGGCCAGGTGGTGGTCACCACCACCGATGGCCAGCAGACCGTGCCCCTGGCGAGCATTACCCAGATCGTGCCGCCGCGGCCCTTCCTGCGCGACTTCGCCTGGAAAGGCAACATCGACGCCGGCCTGGACTACATCAGCTCGTCCGAGGACAGCCAGAAGTACGACATCGACTTCAAGACCCAGGCGCGGCACGGCATGTGGCGGCACAACGCCAACGGCAGCTACGACCGCTACAAGGCGAACGACACCGTCTCGACCAACAAGTACGATCTGCAATACGCCCTGGATCGCTTCTTCGACGAGAAATTCTTCTGGCAGGGCCGCGCCGAATACAAGCGCGACTGGATCCAGGCGCTGGCCAAGCAGCGCACCCTGGGTACCGGTCCCGGTTACCAGTTCTGGGACAATGAACTGGGGGCCTTCTCGCTCACCGGCCTGCTCAACCACAATCGCTACCAGTACGCGGACGGCGGCTCCGACCAGTTCCTCTCGGCGAGCGTGAAGTGGGACTACAACCGCTATCTGTACGGCCAGACCATCCAGTTCTTCACCACGGGTGAACTGGGTCGTCCGCTGGACAACACCGCCAATTTCACCTTCGACGGCGACGTCGGGCTGAGATACAAGGTGACCAACTGGGCGTCGCTGAACCTCAAGGCGTCCAAGGAACTGACCAGCGGCGCCGAGGGCAACGTCAACCAGACCGAGTACACCGCCGGTGTCGGCGTGTCCTGGTAACCCGATGTTTCCCTGATGCTCCGCAACACTCTCAAGGCCGCGACTTTCGCGGCCTTGTCGTTTCTGCCAGCCGCCTGGCGCCCACCTTGAAATCGGCTCGTCCGCCTCCATCTCCTGTCTTTCAACCGGTTTCTACCGTGAAGGACCTGAGATGCGCGTGACCGCCTTACTCTTCTTGCTGTTCCCCTTTGTGGAACTGGCCGTGCTCATCAAGATCGGCAGCGAAATCGGCGTGCTCGCCACCTTCGCCCTGCTGCTGCTGAGCTTTCTGGTCGGCGTCGCCCTGCTGCGCGTCGCCGGTTTCACCACCCTCTGGCGCATCCGCATGCGGCTGGCCCAGGGGCAGATGCCCGAACAGGAAGTCATCCAGGGCCTGACCCTGGCGATCGCCGGCGCCCTGCTGATTTTCCCGGGCTTCATCAGTGACGTCCTGGCGCTCGTCTGCCTCTTGCCGGTGACCCGCAAGGCCCTGTTGGGTGCGGTGATCGGCCGGGTCACCCGGCGCAATCCCGGTGCCCAGGGCTATCAGCCGGGCGCCGGTCAGGGCGCGCCCCATCGTCCCGAGGTGATCGAAGGTGAAGTGGTGCACCGCGACGAGCAAAAACGCTAAAAATTTTGCCCTCCGCCCTTGAAATGCCTGGCGACAACCTCATGTAGCGGACACCGCAAGGTTGTCGCCGCAAGGCGAGCAGGTTTCGCGTCCTGTCATGCACGGGGCGCACCCGGCGCAGCCGGTAAAAACAAACTGCCGATGCAGTCATCGGCGCTGGAAACACTTAGAACTTTGGGAGATACGACAATGGCGCTTCGTCCTCTGCATGATCGCGTTGTGATTCGTCGCAGCGAAGAAGAGACCAAATCCGCTGGCGGCATCGTGCTGCCGGGCTCGGCTGCCGAAAAGCCGAACCGCGGTGAAGTGGTTGCCGTAGGCACTGGACGCGTGCTGGACAACGGTGACGTCCGTGCTCCGGCGGTGAAAGTGGGTGACAAGGTGGTTTTCGGTCCCTATTCCGGCAGCAACGCCATCAAGGTCGATGGCGAAGAACTGCTGGTGATGGCTGAGTCCGAAATCCTGGCCGTTATCGAAGGCTGATCCCCGCTCACTTTTCGAATTTCTTAGAGGAAACAGAACATGGCTGCAAAAGACGTCAAATTCGGTGACTCCGCGCGCAAGAAGCTGCTGACCGGTGTCAACACCCTGGCCGACGCCGTCAAGGCCACCCTGGGCCCGAAAGGCCGTAACGTGGTTCTGGAGCGTAGCTTCGGTGCTCCCCTGATCACCAAGGACGGCGTGTCCGTCGCCAAGGAGATCGAACTCAAGGATCGCATCGAGAACATCGGCGCCCAGCTGGTGAAAGACGTGGCCTCCAAGGCCAACGACGCTGCCGGTGATGGCACCACCACCGCCACCGTGCTGGCCCAGGCCATCGTTACCGAAGGCCTGAAGTCCGTGGCCGCCGGCCTGAACCCGATGGATCTGAAGCGCGGCATCGACAAGGCCACCGCTGCCGTCGTCGCCGAGCTGAAGAACCTGTCCAAGCCCTGCGCCGACAGCAAGGCCATCGCCCAGGTAGGCACCATCTCCGCCAACTCCGACGAAAGCATCGGCAACATCATCGCCGAAGCCATGGAGAAGGTTGGCAAGGAAGGCGTCATCACCGTCGAAGAAGGCTCGGGCCTGGAAAACGAACTGTCCGTCGTCGAAGGCATGCAGTTCGACCGTGGCTACCTGTCGCCCTACTTCATCAACAAGCCCGACACCATGTCGGCCGAGCTGGACAGCCCGCTGCTGCTGCTGGTCGACAAGAAGATCTCCAACATCCGCGAACTGCTGCCGGTGCTGGAATCTGTCGCCAAGGCCGGTCGCCCGCTGCTGATCGTCGCCGAAGACGTCGAAGGCGAAGCCCTGGCCACCCTGGTGGTCAACAACATGCGCGGCATCGTCAAGGTCGCTGCCGTCAAGGCGCCGGGCTTCGGTGATCGTCGCAAGGCCATGCTGCAGGACATCGCCATCCTGACCGGCGGTACCGTCATCTCCGAAGAAGTCGGTCTGAGCCTGGAAAGCACCACCCTGGAGCACCTGGGTCAAGCCAAGCGTGTGGTCCTGAACAAGGAAAACACCACCGTCATCGACGGCGCCGGCGTGGAAGTCGACATCCAGGCCCGCATCAAGCAGATCCGTGCCCAGGTCGAGGAAACCTCTTCCGACTACGACAAAGAGAAGCTGCAAGAGCGTCTGGCCAAGCTGGCCGGCGGTGTTGCCGTGATCAAGGTTGGCGCTGCCACCGAAGTCGAGATGAAAGAGAAGAAAGCCCGCGTTGAAGACGCCCTGCACGCTACCCGCGCTGCCGTGGAAGAAGGCGTGGTGCCTGGCGGCGGTGTCGCCCTGGTCCGTGCCCTGGACGCGCTGAAAGATCTGAAAGGCATCAACGAAGAGCAGAACGCCGGTATCAACATCCTGCGTCGCGCCGTCGAAGCCCCGCTGCGCCAGATCGTGGCCAACGCCGGTGACGAAGCCTCCGTCGTGCTGGACAAGGTCAAGCAGGGCAGCGGCAACTACGGCTACAACGCCGCTACCGGCGAATACGGCGACATGCTGGAATTCGGCATCATCGACCCGGCCAAGGTGACCCGCAGCGCGCTGCAGGCCGCTTCCTCCATCGCCGGTCTGCTGATCACCACCGAAGCCATCGTGGCCGAGCTGCCGAAAGACGACTCCGCTCCGGCCATGCCCGACATGGGCGGCATGGGTGGCATGGGCGGCATGATGTAACACCCGCTCCGGCCCCAGGGCCGAGCCCAACCCCGGTGCTCCTCGCGGACACCGGGGTTTTTTATGGCCGGTCGCCGGCCCGCCCGGCGCTGGTCGAGGCCGCCGGGGCCGGTTAGGCTCTGTGCCGAACAGACGACAACGAGGCCCCTGGTGGGCTCGGGCAAGAGGTCAGCGACATGCGTATCCTGGTGGTGGAAGACAACCGCGACATCCTCAGCAATCTGCTGGACTACCTCAGCCTCAAGGGCTACAGCGTGGATTGCGCCCAGGATGGGCTGTCAGGGCTGCATCTGGCCGCAACCGAGCACTATGACCTGCTGATCCTCGACATCATGCTGCCCGGCATCGATGGCTACACCCTCTGCCAGCGGCTGCGCCAGGATGCCCGCCGCGATACCCCGGTGATCATGCTCACCGCTCGCGACCAGCTCGATGATCGGCTGGAGGGTTTTCGCTCCGGCGCCGACGACTATCTGGTCAAGCCCTTCGCCCTGTCCGAACTGGCCGCCCGCGTCGAGGCGGTGATGCGCCGGGCCAAGGGCGGCGGGCGCCGTCAGCTACAGGTCGCCGATCTCAGCTATGACCTCGACACCCTGGAGGTCAGTCGCGCCGGCAAGCCGCTCAAGCTCAATCCCATCGGCCTGAAGATTCTCGCCCTGCTGATGCAGAAGTCGCCTCACGTGGTGCGGCGCGAGGTGCTGGAGGAAGCGGTATGGGGCGAGGACTACCCTGACAGCGACAGCCTGCGCAGCCACGTCCACCAGCTGCGCCAGGTGATCGACAAGCCCTTCGAGCAGCCGCTGCTGCGCACCATTCACGGCGTGGGCTACAAACTGGTCGAGCAGGACTAGCCATGGAATATCACCTGAGCCTGTCGCGGCGGATCGTCATCGCCTTCGTGCTGATGACCTTTCTGGTGGGTGGCGTCTTTGCCCTGGGGATCGTCGCCGCGGTGCACACGGTCGAGGAACGCCTGATCTCCACCGATCTGCACAATGAGCTGGAGCGCATGGTGCAGCGCGACATGAAGCGCGGCGGCCAGCCGGTGCTGGACCCGGACATGCGCCTGTATTTCGTGCCCCTCGCCGAGGTGGCGCAGCTGCCGGCGCACCTGCGCGAGCTGCCGGCCGGCTTCAGTGAGGTGGAAGAGGACCAGCAGTACTTCTATGCCTATGTGGCCGAGCTGGAGGGCAACCACTTCGTCCTGCTGCAGAACCAGAGCGATTTCGAGGCGCGCGAACGCCTGCTCTACAAGGTGGTGCTGGTCGGCTTCCTGATCAGCGTGGCCCTGGCCTGGCTGCTGGGCTGGGCCCTGGCGCGGCGGGTGATCGCCCCGGTGGTACGGCTGGCGCGTCAGGTGCGCCGGCGTGACCAGCTGCTCGATGTAACCCCGCCCCTGGCGCCGGACTACGCCAAGGACGAGGTCGGCGAGCTGGCCGGGGCCTTCGACGATGCCCTTGAGCGCCTGCGTGCTGCCCTGGCGCGGGAGCGGCTGTTCACCAGCGACGTCAGCCACGAGTTGCGTACTCCGCTGATGGTGATCAACTCCTCCTGCGAATTGCTCGAGGCCACGCCGGATCTGCCAGCGCGGGCGAAGGGTCCGCTGGAACGGATGACCCGTGCCGCGCGGGAGATGCAGGAGCTGGTGCAGACCTTTCTGGCCCTGGCCCGCAACCAGGGCGACAACGACACCCAGGCCCCGCGGGCCACCCTGGCCGACGTGGCGCGGCGGCAGACCCAGGAGTGGCAGGCGGCGGTGGAAGCCAAGGGCCTGCAGTGGCGGCTGAGCGTGGCGCCGGGGGCTGATCGGACGCTCTGGCACGAGCCCTTTCTGCGCTCGGTGATGAGCAATCTGTTGCGCAATGCGCTGCATTACACCGAGCGGGGTTACATCGGCCTGCACGTCGGTACGGCAGGCTTCGCGGTGGAAGACAGCGGCGTCGGCATCCCCGAGGAGCAGCGCGAGGCAATGTTCCAGCCCTTCGTGCGGGGCGCCGAGGGACGCGGCGAGGGCCTCGGACTGGGCCTGTCGCTGGTACGCAGGATCTGCCAGCTACAGGGCTGGCACGTGACCCTGGGGGACAGCGCTGCGGGAGGTTGCCGCTTCGAGATAGCGCTTGGCAGCGACAGACTAGCGGACTGAGGTTACAGAAATTTCACAAAGGCTTGACCGGGGTTTGACAGGGGCCCCGGTAGGGTGGCGGCACTTCTCCACTCCCTCAGGAGCCGCCTCCGTGAAAGCGCCCATCGACCTGCCCTTTTCGCAAAAGTACGACGCCGACCACGCCCGCCAGTATTACCTGAAGCATCAGGACGGTCTGGCCCGGCGTCTGTCCAACTGGCGCGACCAGCAGCTGGCGCGACAGGCCCTGAGCATCGCCGGCCAGCCTAATCTGGTGCTGGATCTGCCCAGTGGGGCAGGGCGCTTCTGGCCGTTGCTGGCGGAAAAGCGCAATCGCCTGATCATCGGTGCCGATTATTCGGAAAACATGCTGGCCACCGCCCGTGAACAGCAGCCCGCGGACGTCGTGGCGCGGGTGAAGACCCTACAGACGTCGGCTTTCGCTATCGACCTGTCCGACAATTCTGTAGATTGCATTTTCTGTATGCGCTTGTTTCACCACGTGGGCGAATCGGCGGACCGACTGGCACTGCTGCGGGAGTTCCACCGGGTGACCCGCGACAGCGTCATCCTGTCGCTGTGGGTGGACGGTAACTTCAAGGCCTGGCGGCGTCAGGGACTGGAACGCCGCCGCAAGGCCCAGGGCCGCGACCGTGGCGGCTATCAGAACAGATTCATCGTCGAGCGCAGCCAATTCGAGGCGGAGGTCGCCCAGGCCGGCTTCGTCGTCGACCGCGCCCTGGATTTCCTGCCGGGCTATGCCATGTGGCGGGTCTATGTCCTGCGCAAGGCCAATTGAAGCTATTCAGAATAAGAGAGGCAGCTGATGGGAGCCGTAACGCGAGGCGAAGAGCGTTTCGATCGCTGGTGGAACACCGCGGGTGATTGGGTGGAAGCCCCCAACGTCCGCCGCGGTGGCGAAAGCGGTGTTCAGCGCCTGCAGCTGCCCGACGGTACCCTGGCCTACGTCAAGCGTCAGGTCGGCCATCTCTATCGCAGCCTGCGTCATCCCCTGGGGCGTCCCACCGCCCTGCGCGAGCGCGATGCGCTGATCGCCTTTCGCGACCTGGGCATTCAGGTTCCCGAACTGCTGTTCTGCGATGCCCGGCATGCCCAAGGCGGCTGGCGCGCGCTCCTGGTGAGCGCCGCCCTGGAAGGCTATCAGGACCTTGATCAGTGGTACGCCGAAGGTGGCGGCCAGTCTCTCAGCGAAGCCGAGCACGAGCGTTTCCTGACCACCCTCGGCGAGGTGCTGGCGCGCATGCATCGGCACCGCTGGCAGCATGGCTGCCTCTATCCCAAGCACATCTTCGTCGCCGAGCGAGTCGGCCCTCGGGGCAAGGAATTCTCCGTCGCCCTGCTCGATCTGGAGAAATGTCGCCAGCGGATCGGCATAGACACGGCCGCCCGTCGGGATATGCTGCAATTACGCCGCCATTCGTCGTGGAACGCTGCGCAATGGCGAACTCTCCTCTACGTTTACCAACAGGCGTTGGGACGGAAGATCAGAGGGTTAGAACCATGACTCCACAAATTACTCGAGGTTTGCTGATCGTGGCTTTCTGTGGGGTCACCACGTTGGCCTATGCGAGCTGGCTGCGGCCGGCGGCAGTAGTGGTCGGCAGTGAAGGCCTCGAGTATTGCCAGACGCCGGTGGCTCGCAGCCTGACCACCTCCAGCACCGGTAGTCAGGACCTGCTGCTGTTCCTCTTCGGCATGACCCAGACCCACAACCGCTAGGCCCTCGGGCGGTCAAGCGCCTTTCGCTTCCTCGGCAAGTTGGGCATCCTGTCGTCTGACTTCTAGCTGCCGAGCCCCCGCCGATGATGGCCGATAGTTTTTCCGAGCAGGCCGTGCAAAGCCTGCTGGACACCGACTTCTACAAGCTCACCATGATGCAGGCCGTCCTGCACAACTATCCCAATGCGGAAGTCGAGTGGGCCTTTCGCTGCCGCAACGACGAAGACCTGCGGCCCTATCACGCGGCCATCCAGGCCGAGATCGATGCCCTTGCCGATGTCGCCATCAGCGACGGTCAGCTGGCCTTTCTCGAGCGCATCCCCTTCATCACCCCGGACTTCATCCGCTTCCTGCGGCTGTTTCGCTTCAATCCCTCCTATGTGTTCCTGGGCGAGGAAGAGGGGCGCTTCACCCTGACCCTGAAAGGTCCCTGGCTGCACCTGATTCTCTTCGAGGTGCCGATCCTGGCGTTGATCAGCGAGGTGCGCAATCGCCAGCGCCATGCCGATCTGCCGCTGCAGGTGGCGCGGGATCAGCTCTATCGCAAGTTCGACTGGCTGGCACGAGAGGCGGGCGCCGATGAACTGGCCGAATTCAAGATGGCCGACTTCGGCACCCGGCGGCGCTTCTCCTATGGGGTGCAGGAGATGGTGGTGCGCAGCCTGAGGGACGACTTCCCCGGTCGCTTCGTCGGCACCAGCAACGTGCACCTGGCGTGGAAGCTGGACGTCGCGCCCCTGGGTACCATGGCCCACGAGTGGCTGATGGCGCACCAGCAACTGGGGCCGCGCCTGATCGACAGCCAGATCTCCGCCCTCGACTGCTGGGTGCGCGAGTATCGCGGTCAGCTCGGTATCGCCCTGACCGACACCATCACCATGGATGCCTTCCTGCGGGATTTCGATCTCTACTTCGCCAAGCTGTTCGACGGCCTGCGGCATGACAGCGGCGATCCCCTGCAGTGGGCGGAAAAGGCCATCGCCCACTACCAGCAACTGGGCATAGATCCCCTGACCAAGACCCTGGTGTTCTCCGACTCGCTCAACCTGGAAAAGGCCCTGGCGCTGTTTCGTGCCCTGCGCGAGCGGATCAACGTGAGCTTTGGCATCGGTACCCATTTCACCTGCGACATCCCCGGGGTGCAGCCGATGAACATGGTGCTCAAGATGAGTCGCTGCAACGGCCAGCCGGTGGCCAAGATCTCCGACGCCCCAGGCAAGGCCCAGGGCGGCGAGCCGGACTTCCTGCACTATCTGCGGCACGTCTTCCAGGTCAACGGCGCCTGAGCCTAAGCAAAGTCTGCTGCGCGTCGGCCAGACGGCGTTGAAAAGCCCTTCAGAATGCTCATTTGCTATTCGTAAACGCGTTCGCGAGCCCGGTCCGCTTCTTCAGGTCTTTTCGTGGGGCCGCCTAGGCCTTGTTTGGCTCTAGCTCGCGAGACTTTGAACAGCCTCTGAGTGCCGACGCTTGGTTTCAGGACGAGCAGCTGATCTCCAGGTGCTTGCCCCAGTCCGGCGGCCGCTGGGCGAAGCGTTCGCGTCCCGGCTGAGCCTCGAAGGGGCGTGACAGCAGCTCGTGCAGCAGGCGCACCTCGCGGTAGTCGCCCGCTTCGGCCTGCTCGATGGCCTGCTGGGCCAGGTAATTGCGCAGTACATACAGCGGATTGACCGCATTCATGCGTGCGGTGCGGTCGGCTGCCGTACCGCCTTCGGCCTCCAGGCGCGCGCGATAGGCCTGGCTCCAGGCGTCGAAGCCGCGCAGGTCGATGAAGTCCTCGCGCACCCGGGCCAGCGCCGCGGCGGGTTCGTCTTCGCCCAGGTGGCGGAAGAACAGGTGATAGTCCACGCCGCCCTGCTGCATCAGGGCCAGCAGGCGCTCGACCAGCTCCTGGTCTTCTTCACGCGCGTCCTGCAGACCCAGCCGACGGCGCATCAGGTCGAGATAGTGTGCCTGGTACAGCGGCAGGAAGAGGGCGATGCTCTCCTGCAGCGTCTCCACCGCCACCTTGGGCGTCAGCGCCTGGGCCAGGGCCGCCAGGTTCCAGTGGGCGATGGGCACCTGGTTGCTGTAGGAGTAGCGCCCGGTGTGATCGGAATGGTTGCAGATGAACTGGGCGTCGAAGTCGTCGAGAAAGGCGAAGGGGCCGAAATCGAAGGTGAGACCCAGGATCGAGAAATTGTCGGTGTTCATCACTCCGTGGCAGAAGCCATAGGCCTGCCAGTGGGCGATCAGCCGGGCGTTGCGCTCCACCACCTCGCGGAACAGCGCGGCCCAGGGCTCGGGCGTCGTCAGCAATTCGGGGAAGTGCGCGGCCAGCACATGCTCGCCCAGCTGCTCCAGCAGCTGATGCTGGCGGGTGTAGTAGAAGTATTCGAAATGGCCGAAGCGCACATGGCTGGGGGCCATGCGCAGCAGGGTGGCACCGGTTTCCAGCCGCTCGCGCACCACCTGGGTGGCGGAGCCGATCACGCACAGGGCGCGGGTGGTCGGGATACCCAGGGCGTGCAGGGCCTCGGAAGCGAGGAATTCGCGGATGGAAGACCGCAGCACGGCGCGGCCGTCGCCCATGCGCGAGAAGGGCGTGAGACCGGCACCCTTGAGGTGCAGGTCCCAGTGCTCGCCGCGGTCGTTGACCGCCTCGCCCAGCAGCAGGCCGCGGCCATCGCCGAGGCGTGGGTTGTAGGAGCCGAACTGATGACCGGAATAGACCATGGCCCGGGGCTCGGCGCTGTCCCAGAGCTGGGCCCCGGCGAACACCTGGGTGAATTCGGGCGTCTCGGCCACTGCCGGGTCCAGGTCCAGCAGCGCCATCGCCGCGGGCGAGGCAACCACCAGCCGCGGATCGTCCAGCGGCCGAGGGTCGATATGGGTGGAGAAGTCATCGCCCAGGCGGGCGAATCTGTTGTCGAAGGTCAGGTCGAGCAGCTGTTTCATGGGTATCCCAGGGGCTGTAGAGCCTGTTCACAATCTCGCGAGCTAGAGCCAAATAAGGCGAAAATGGCGGAGGAAGCGGAGTTTACGAGTGGTAAATGAGCATTCCGAAGCCATTTTCAACGCAGTTTGGCCGACGCGCAGCAGATTGTGGACAGGCTCTTGGGGGCCGTCAGGCCTTGGATGGCTTGGGATCCTCGGCCTCCTGCTGGGCATCCCCTTCAGATAGGAGAGGCTTTTTACCCAGTTGTTTCTCCGCTCCGTGTCGATTCTTCAGGGTGATTTCCATCTGCGGCGTGGACAGCAGGTTGATGCCGGCCTCGCGCAGCAGTTGGTCGACCCGGCGAATCAGCTCGTCGGTGGCGGCGCTGCGATCGCCCAGTTCCCGGACATAGATGCGCAGTTCGTGATCGAGGGTGGTGGCGCCATAGTGGGTGACGAACAGCGAGGGTTCGGGATCGTGCAGGACTCGCGCATTCTCCTTCACCGCCTGCATGATCAGCTGTTGCGCCTGGGCCAGGTCGCTGCCGCGATTGACGCCGAAGGTCAGCACGATACGGGTGACGGTGTCGGTCAGCGTCCAGTTGATCAGCTGGCTGGTGACGAAGGTCTTGTTCGGCACCACCACCGACTTGCGGTCGGCGTCGGTGATATGGGTGGCACGGATGCGGATCTTGTTTACCGTGCCGGTCACGTTGCCGATGGTGATGAGATCGCCGACGCGCACCGGGCGCTCGAAGAGGATGATCAGACCGGAGATGAAGTTACCGAAGATCTCCTGCAGACCGAAACCCAGACCGACCGAGAGGGCGGTGGCCAGCCACTGCAGCTTGTCCCAGCTCACCCCCAGCGTCGCCAGGGTGGTCACGGTGCCGAAGCCGACGATGACGTAGGACAGCAGGGTGGTGGTGGCGTAGGCGCTGCCCTGGGCCAGATTCAGGCGTGACAGCACCAGCACCTCCAGCAGGCCAGGCAGGTTGCGCGCCAGGGCGACGGTGAGGCCGGCGATCACCAGGGCGATGATGAACACCCGCAGCGTCAGGGGGACCTGGGTGGCGGCGGCGCCGGTACCGCTGGTGTACTGGTAGAGGGTGACGTTGTCCAGGTAGGAGAACACCGCCACCACGTCGGCCCAGACCAGGTAGAGCACGCCGAGGAAGGCCAGCAGCAGGGTCAGGCGCAACAGCCGCGAGGACTGCTGGTTGACCTGTTCCATGTCCAGGGTCGGCTCCTGCACCACCTCGACGCCCTCGGCGTCTTCCTGCTGCGCCTGGCGCTTCTGGATGGCGCGCTGGTAGGCCAGGCGCCGTGCGGCCACGCTCAGGCCACGGGCCAGGGTGGCTTCGAGGATGATCCAGGCCATCAGTACATAGAGGGTGTCCACCAGGCGATCGGTGAGCTTGAGCGCGGTGTAGTAGTAGCCAAAGAGCACGGCGAAGAACAGCACGGCCGGAATGGCGGTGATCATCAGGCCGAGCAGCAGGCGAAAGAACGGCAGCCGCTCGCGGGCGGTGGCATTGAGCAGGGAGCGACCGAGCATCCAGGCGAGGCTGGCATAGGCGACCAGGACGATGAGGATGCCGAGGACGTCGTCGGCGAGGCCGGCGAGCTGGCGCTCGGCGATGGCCACCACCGCCATCAGCGCCAGGGCCAGCAGCCCCACCCGTCTGACCAGCCGGCGCAGCGACTGCGCCTGGGGCCGGGCCCAGCGGAAGTGGGTCTCGGCCACGCCGCCGGAGGCCAGCAGGCGATACACCGTGTAGAACACCAGCCAGCCGGCGGCGATTTCCAGCAGCGCCGCGCCGATGGCGGCGTTGACCCCGCGTTCGTCACCCTCCAGGGCCACGCCGCCCAGCCACAGCACCAGGCTCGCCGGCAGGCCCAGCAGGATGGTGAGCAGGATCGCCTGGGGCGTATGCAACTGGCTGTCGCGCTGATAGTGGCCGATGTCCTGGTTGAGCTTGCTGACCCGTCCATAGAGGCGCGGGCGCTGCCAGATCAGGGTGGCGAAGGCCAGCACCAGCGGCAGCAGCAGCAGCGGTCGCTCGGCCAGGCCGACATAGAGTTCATGCAGGCTGGAGCCCCAGGGCACGTCGCGCAGCTGCTGCAGCAGCTTGCGCGGCGCGGTCTTGACCCAGTTCCAGTCCAGCGGCTTGTTGCTGGGAATCCAGAACATCTGCTCGTCGAGGGTGCCGCGCAGGCTGGTGATGGTGCTGCGCAGCTGGTTCTGGTTGAGCTGCAGGTCGATGGATTCGCTGAGCAGGGCATTGAGTTCGGTGTTGAGGCGCTCCTGCAGTTCGCTACGAGTCTTGAGCAGATCGAGCAGTTGCTGACGCAGCTGCGGGGTGGCCTTTTCCGGCGGCTGCTGGGCCAGCAGGGTGTCGACGTAGCCTTCCGGATTGGCGATCTGGGCGCGCTGCTGATTGAGCTCGAACTGATAGAGGCGCAGATCGGCGATGTCGTCGGTGAGGTCCTTGTTGACCTTGACCGAGGGCAGCGCCGCCCGCTGCTGATAGAGCAGCTTGGACAGCAGCACGCTGCCCTTGAGCACGCCGATCTGCTGTTCCATGTTTTCGGTGGTCTGCTTGAGCTGATCCAGCTGCTGACGCGACTCGAGATTGCGGCGATTGAGGTCGTTGAGGCGATCCGTGGCGCGCAGCAGGTAGTCCGACAGCTGCAGATTGAGTCCGGTCTCCTGGGACAGCACATCGTCCCCGGCGGTCTTTTCCGATTCGCGAGAGGCTTCGGCCAGGGTCTTTTCCGATTGCTGACGGCGCTTGCCGCTGATCAGCGTCTGCAGGTCCAGGGTCTCCTGCTCGTAGCGCTTGACCTGCTCGGTGAAGAGTTCGCGGCGGATGGCCCCCAGATCCTGCAGCACGCTGTTGCCGCCCAGTTCCTGGCGCAGCAGCTGGATCTGCGCATTGGCGGCCGCCTGTTCCGCCAGCAATTGACCGCGTCGCTCGGCGGTGAGCGGCTTGGCGTTCTCGCGCCCGTTCTTGAGCAGATCGGCGATCTGCTGCAGGCGCGTCTGCAGATTGGCGATGTCCACCTGGGCGCGTTCGGGGCGGGTCTGGGCATTGATCACCAGACTGTTGGCCGCATTGAGGTCGTCCTGCACGCTGTTGAGCGCCAGGCTGGTCTCGCTCAGGCGCTGCTCCAGCGCCTGGGGGGTGGCGCCGGCATAGCGCTGTTGGGCCGGTTTGATGGGCTCGGCGCGCAGCCGCGCCAGTTGCCGCTGGGCGTCCTTGGTCTGTTGCGGCGCCTGGGCCAGTTGCTGGCGCAGATCGGCCAGCTGCTTGACGTACTGGTCACGCTGGTCGAGCAGCTTCAGGGTCTGCTGCAGACTGTCCTGGGCGGCGCTCTGCTCGGGGGCGGGCAGCTTGCGATCGGCCAACTGGGTCAGATTCTGCTGCACCTGCTGGGCATCCGGCGGCCCGGAGTCCTGAGCCACGGCGGGAAGGGTGAACAGGCAACCGCAGAGAGCGGCGGCGCGAAGCAGAGCGGACAGGCGTTGCATGCGGCGGGCGTCGGGCAGTGGAAAGGCGCGAGGTTAAAGCGGCGCTGCCAAGGGCGCAAGATAGCGCTTTCCAGGGCGCGAACCCTGTTCATCCACGGTTAAAGAAAGAGTGCGGGCCCGCTGCTGCGGCCTTCGGGAAACTTCACGCCGACCTTGCGCACGCGTTTGTTCTCGATGGCCGCGACGATCCAGACCAGGCCGTTCCATTCCACCAGGTCGCCCACGATGGGTTCGCCGCCGATCTCGTGGGTGATGAAGGCGCCGAGGCGCTGGTTGCCGTCCACCTCGCCCAGTTGCAGGCCGTACAGCGCGGCCACGGCGCTGAGTTCGGCGTCGGCTTCCAGGACGAAGTCGCCGAAGAATCTCTGGGTCTGCTGCGGCGCCTGGCTGAACAGCCGGCCCAGGGCTGGCAGATCGTGTTCATGGCCGACCACGCAGAGGATGTCCCCGGCTTCCAGGGTGGTACTGCCGGAGGGGTGCAGCAGGGTCTCGCCGCGGAACAGCGCGGCGATACGGGTACCCTCGGGCATCTTCAGCTCGCGCAGGGCGGCGCCGATGCACCATTTTTCGGCGCCGAGGCGATAGATGAACAGCTCCCATTCGCTGGTCGGATGGACCTGCAGACCGGCACGGGAGAAGGGCGCCGGCTCCGGTGGCACCGTCACCTTGAGCAGCTTGGCCGCCAGCGGCAGGCTGGAGCCCTGCACCAGTAGCGACACCAGCACGATGAAGAAGGCCACGTTGAAGAACAGCTGGGCCTGGGGCAGCCCGGCCATCATCGGGAACACCGCCAGGATGATGGGGACCGCGCCGCGCAGCCCGACCCAGGCGATAAAGGCCTTTTCGCGATCGTGGAAGGCGCGGAAGGGCAGCAGGCCGATGGCCACCGACAGCGGGCGGGCGACCAGGATCATCCACAGCGCCAGGCCGAGGGCGGGCAGGGCGATGGGCAGCAGGTTGTGCGGCTCCACCAGCAGGCCCAGCACCAGGAACATGCCGATCTGCGCCAGCCAGGCCATGCCGTCGAGCATGTGCAGCATGCCGTGGCGGCTGCGGATCGGCAGATTGCCCATCAGCAGACCGGCCAGGTAGACCGCGAGGATGCCACTGCCATGGGCGGTATTGGTCAGGGCGAAGATCAGCAGGCCACCGCTGATCGCCAGCAGCGGATAGAGGCCGTCGGCGAGGTGGATGCGGTTGATCAGCTGCAGTAGCAGCCAGCCACCGCCCAGGCCGATCACCCCGCCGATGGCGAATTCGCTGACGAAATGGCCGAGCAGACTCCAGCTGAAGCCACTCTGGCCACTGGCGAGCATCTCGATCAGGGTGACGGTGAGAAACACCGCCATGGGGTCGTTGCTGCCGGATTCGATTTCCAGGGTCGCGGTGACCCGTTCGTTGAGGCCGCGACCGCCGAGCAGGGAAAACACCGCCGCGGCATCGGTGGAGCCAACGATGGCGCCGATCAGCAAGCCCTGCAGCAGGCTGAGATCGAACAGCCAGGCGGCGGCGACCCCGGTCAGGCCGGTGGTGATCATCACCCCCACGGTGGCGAGCGACAGCGCCGGCCAGAGCGCTACCCGGAAACTCGACACCCGGGTGCGCATGCCGCCGTCGAGCAGGATCACCGCCAGCGCCAGGTTACCCACCAGGTAGGCCATCGGATAGTTGTCGAAGGCGATGTGACCGGGACCGTCGATGCCGGCGAACATGCCGACCACCAGGAAGATCACCAGAATCGGGATGCCGACCCGCGAGGAAATCGAGCTGACCAGAATCGACAGGCCGATCAGCACCGCACCGATCAAGAACAAGCTGTTGATGGTGACAGCGTCCAAGCGTGACTCCTGGGGTAAAGAATTGAAGAACCAGGGGATTTAACCCGCTGGGTGGCCGGGGTGTCAAAGCGCGACGCCGCTGGCGCCCGAGGAAGACGGTACACTGTAGGGCTGACGCTGGAGTATCCCATGAATTACCGACACGCCTTCCACGCCGGCAATCACGCCGATGTCTTCAAGCACGCCACCCTGTTGCGCCTGGCCGCGCTGCTGGCACGCAAGGAGACGCCCTTCGCCTATCTGGACAGCCATTCCGGCGTCGGTCGCTATGACCTGGCCGGCGATCAGGCCAGTCGTACCGACGAATGGCGCGAAGGCATCGGACGGCTGTGGGCCCTGGAGTCCGCGCCGGCGGCCTTTGTCGGCTATCGCGAGGCGGTGGCGGCGCTCAATCCCGACGGCGCGCTGCGCTACTACCCCGGCTCGCCAGAACTGATGCGCCAGGCCCTGCGTCCCCAGGATCGCCTGCTGCTCAACGAGCTGCATCCGGAGGATGGTCGCCTGCTCAAGGAAAACATGGCCCGTGATCGCCGGGTCGCGGTGCATCAGAAGGATGGCTGGCTGTTGCCGCGGGCGCTGCTGCCGGTCCCCGAGCGCCGGGCCTTGCTGCTGATCGATCCGCCCTTCGAGAAGGCCGACGAGCTGGAGCGTTGCGTCAAGGCGGTCGCGGAGGCCATCGGCCGGATGCGCCAGACGGTGATCATGCTCTGGTATCCGATCAAGGATCGCCGCCAGCTCAGACGCTTTCATGCCGGTCTGCAGGCCAGCGGCGCGCCCAAGCTGCTCAACGTCGAGTTGCTGATCCGTGCGGCAGAGGATCCCACCCGGCTCAATGGCTCGGGGTTGGCCATCGTCAATCCGCCGTGGGGCCTGGAAGAAGAATTGCGTGACTTGCTGCCCTGGCTGGCCGAGCACCTGGCCCAGGGCGAAGGCAGCTGGCGGCTGGACTGGCTGATCGCGGAATAGCGAAGCCCGGCGCCGTTGGGCTTCGCTGCGCTCAACCCAACCTACGAGAGCAGCGTGGCGTAGGTTGGGTTGAGGCGGCTCCATCGCCGAAGCCCAACAGGGCGGAATCGCGCCCGGGCAACGTTGGGCTTCGCTGCGCTCAACCCAACCTACGGGATGGTTTGGCGTAGGTTGGGTTGAGGCCGCCTCATCGCCGAAGCCCAACAGGGCGGAATCGAGCCTGGGCAGCGTTGGGCTTCGCTGCGCTCAACCCAACCTACGAGCAACGTTGGCGTAGGTTGGGTTGAGGCAGCTCTACCGCCGAAGCCCAACAGAGCGGAGTCGAGCCTGGGGCTGTTGGGCTTCGCTGCGCTCAACCCAACCTACGGATTGGGGTTGAGGCGGCTCGGGATCAGACCGCCAGGCTGGGCGGCAGGCAGACGCCGGTACCGGCCAGGCCGCAATAGCCGTTGGGATTCTTGGCCAGGTACTGCTGGTGATAGGCCTCGGCGTAGTAGAAGGGCGGCAGCGGGGCGATCTCGGTGGTGATCTCGCCATAACCGGCCTCGGCCAGTTGCGCCTGGAAGGCGGCCTGACTGGCTTCGAAGGCTTCCCGCTGACTGTCGTCGGTGTAATACAGCGCCGAGCGATACTGGGTGCCGACGTCGTTGCCCTGGCGCATGCCCTGGGTCGGATCGTGGGCTTCCCAGAAGATCTTCAGCAGCGCCTCCAGCGAGGTCTGGGCCGGATCGAACACCACCAGCACCACCTCGGTATGACCGGTCAGGCCCGAGCACACCTCTTCGTAGGTCGGATTGGGGGTATGGCCGCCGGCATAGCCCGCCGCCGTGGTCCAGACGCCTGGCTGTTGCCAGAAGCGCCGCTCGACGCCCCAGAAGCAGCCCATGCCCACCACCAGACTCTGCAGACCGGTAGGGAAGGGGCCTTGCAACGGATTGCCGTTGACATAGTGGGCCGCGGGCACGGCCATGGCCGTCTCGCGGCCGGGCAGCGCCTGCTCGGCGGCGGGCAGATGAGTCTTCTTGGTCAGGATTTCGGAACGCAGGACCATGGGATACCTCGAGGGAAAGGGCCAGGCGAAAAGCTCAGTGTACGCAAAATCGCAGCAGCGGGGTCGAGTCCGCGCGGCGGGTCAGCGCGTCGGCAGGTAACGCGCCAGGGCGGCGTCGAGCTGGTCGGCCGGGATGGGCTTGTCGAACAGATAGCCCTGGCCGATATCGCAGCGATGGTGGCGCAGGAAAGCCAGCTGTTCGGTCGTCTCGATGCCCTCGGCAACCACCTGCAGCCGCAGGTTGTGGGCCATGGCGATCACCGCGGAGGTGATTTCCATGTCGTCCTGGTTGTCCGGGATGTCCTTGATGAAACTCCTGTCGATCTTGATGACGTCGATGGGGAATTTTTTCAAGTAGCTGAGCGACGAATAACCGGTGCCGAAGTCATCCATCGCCAGGCTCATGCCCAGGCGCTTGAGGGCTTCGAGGGTGTTGCGGGTGGCGTCGGTGGCATCCAGCAAGAGGCTTTCGGTCAGTTCCAGCTCCAGACGCTTGGGCGCGATGCCCTCCTCGTCGAGGATGGTGACAAAGGACTGCACCAAGTCGGGATCGGTGAATTGCTTGGGCGACAGGTTGATGGCGATCTGCAGATCGTCGAAGCCGGCGGCGTCGAGGCGATGCAGCTGGCGGCAGACCTCGCGGATGACCCATTTGCCGATGGGCACGATGAGCCCGGTTTCCTCGGCGATGCTGATGAACTGGTCCGGGCGGATCATGCCCTTTTCCGGGTGCTGCCAGCGGATCAGGGCTTCCAGGCCGAGTAGCTTGGCGCGTTTCAGGCAGACCTTGGGCTGGTAGTGCACCAGCAGTTCGTTCTGTTCCAGGGCACGGCGCAGGTTGTTCTGCACGAACAGCTTGTTGCTGGCCTCGGCGATCAGCGCCTCGGTGAACACCTGGACCTGATGGCCGCCGGTGGCCTTGGCTCTGTGCAGGGCGAGGCCGGCGTGCTTGATCAGGGTCTGCGGATCGGTCTCGTGCGGCCGCGCGGTGGTCAGGCCGATCGAGCAACTGATCAGGGTCGGGTGGCCCTCCACATAGAGTGGCGGATCCAGGGCCACCAGGGTGTCGCGGGCCAGGCTGTCAGCGGATACCGCGTCCATGCCTTCGAGCAGCACGGCGAATTCGTTGCTGGCGATGCGGGCGATCAGTGCGCCCTTGCCCAGGGCGCTGCGCAGGCGCCGGGCCAGACCCACCAGCAACTGGTCGCCGATGCGATGACCGAGGCTGTCGTTGACTCTCTTGAAATTGTCGACGTCCACCAGTAGCAGCGAGTGTTCGCGGCTCGGACTGGACTGCTCCAGGCGCGCTTCCAGCCGGGCGATGAAGTGGTTGCGGTTGGCCAGCCCGGTGAGGCTGTCGCGAAACACCAGTTCGTCGTTGTGCTGCTGGGCGAAGCGGGTCTTGCTGGTGTCCTGGAAGATGCCCAGATAGCCCTGCAGGTCGCCATTGGGCTGCTGGATCTTGGACAGCGACAGCTGGCCCCAGTAGGTCTCGCCGTCGCGACGATAGCAGCGCAGTTCGCCTTGCCAGCTGTCCTGGTGCGCCAACCGCTGCCAGGCTTCGTAGAGCAGCTCGCCCCAGTTTTCCAGGGCTGGCAGGGATTCGACGTGCAGGCCCTGCAGCTTGCCGATGGGGTATCCGGTGATCCGCGCGAAGCTGTCGGTGGCGTGCTCCAGGCAACCGCCGGCATCCAGCAGCAGGAAGGCATCGTTGCTGGCTTCCATCACCCGGGTCAGGGGGTGGGGGACCTTGGGCAGGCGCTCCGGCTGCTGGAGGAGGGCGGCCAGGCACTCCGCCAGGCTGCGGGCGAAGGTGACGTCCTCGGCTTCCCAGGTGGCCGCACGGTCCCGTCGCAGGCAGAGCAGACCGATCAGCTGATTGTCATGCAGCAGCGCCACGTCCAGCGCCGTTCCGCCCCCGGTATGGGGCGGGTGCAGCACCTGACTGGCGTCTTCGATCACGCCCTGCTCGCGCAACCGGCGCCGGTGGTCGCTGCACAGCGTCGGCAGGCGCTCTTCCTTGCACAGGGTGACGAGGCCATTGCCCTCGTAACGCCACAGGCCGAGTTCGTCCGCGGCAAAGGCGGCCGGGCCCTCTGCACGCAGCAGTTGCACCAGTTCGTCGTCGACCGGTGCCTGGCGCAGGGCCAGCCGGGACAGCTCGAGCAGCAGGGTCTGCCGCGCCTGGGCCATCCCCAGCCGTTGCTGGCTGTGGTCCTGGCTGTCCTGCAGAAGTGCCAGGGTGGAGCGCAGGGCCAGGTTGTGGGCTTCCCATTCGCCGGCCAGGGCATCGTCGTTCATCACCCGCAGCAGATAGCCGCGCAGCAGGGGGCGACCATGGCGCTGCAGGCTTTCGCCCACCTCGACCACCTGGTACGGGGCCGTAGGGGAGTGGAACAGGTAGCGCACCTGATAGCTGCCGTGCTCGGCGAGTTGCAGCTGGATGTCTTCGTGCAGGCGATGACGGACGCTGGGCTCCATCAGGCTGGCATAGGGGGCATCGATGAGCGAGCACAGCGCCTGGGCGGGCAGGCCAAGGCTGGCTTCACAGCGGGAATCGAGATAGAGCATCGCCCAGGAGGCTTCATTCAGACGCTCGAAGCGCAGCAAGCCCAATCGGGCGGGAGCGCTGAGCGCGCCCGCCTGATCGGCTACCGCGGCATCGGCAGCATCGGAGTGAATACTCATGCGAGGGTCCGCGTCCTTGTGAAGACGGAAAGATGTCCTAGGTTTATCGGAAAGGACAGACAAATCATTAATCCTTTTTCCTTTCCGCCTCGCCAGCACGCTGGGATGGCTGTCAAGGTTGCCCGATAGAGGTGGGCCCATGCAAGGGGCGGCACTCGGGGCGCCCATCCTACCTTTTTCCTGGATCTTTCGGTTGATCTGGCAGCAAAAACCCCGCCTGAGCGGGGTTCTTGCGCTACACCGGAAGACGGTAGCGGGAAGCCGTTACCGTCCTGTGGCGGCTTACAGCAGCAGGCTACGGATTTCCGCCAGCAGATCGCCCAGGCGCTTGGTGAAGCGCGCGGCGGCAGCCCCGTTGATCACGCGGTGATCGTAGGACAGCGACAGCGGCAGCATCAGGCGCGGCTGGAAGGCCTTGCCGTCCCAGACCGGCTGCATGCTGGCCTTGGACACCCCGAGGATCGCCACTTCCGGAGCATTGACGATCGGCGTGAAGCCGGTACCGCCGATGTGACCCAGGCTGGAGATGGTGAAGCAGGCGCCCTGCATGTCGTCACCGCTGAGCTTCTTGGTCCGCGCCTTTTCCGCCAGCTGGGCGGCTTCGGCGGCGAGTTGCAGGAGGCTCTTCTGGTCGACGTTGCGGATGACCGGGACCAGCAGGCCGTCCGGGGTGTCCACGGCGAAGCCGATGTGCACGTACTTCTTGCGGATCACCGCCTTGCCGCTGGGGGCCAGGGAGGCGTTGAAGTCCGGCAGTTCCCTGAGCACATGGGCGCAGGCCTTGAGCAGGAACGGCAGGATGGTCAGCTTGACGCCGGCCTTTTCCGCCACGGCTTTCTGGCCGACCCGGAAGGCTTCCAGATCGGTCACGTCGGACTGGTCGAACTGGGTGACGTGGGGCACGTTCAGCCAGCTGCGATGCAGGTTGTTGGCGCCGACCTGCATGAGGCGCGTCATCGGCACCTCTTCGATCTCGCCGAACTTGCTGAAGTCCACGGTGGGAATCGGCGGGATGCCGGCGCCACCGGTGGCCCCTGCAGCCGCGGCCGGAGCCGCCTTGCTCTTCTGCAGCTGATCCTTGACGTAGGTCTGGACGTCTTCCTTGAGAATGCGACCCTTGGGACCGGTCGGGGTGACCTCGCCCAGATCGACGCCGAACTCGCGGGCGACCATGCGTACGGCCGGACCGGCATGGACCTTCTTGCCCTTGCCGGCGGCAGGTGCGCTGGCGGGAGCGGCGGCCTTGGCCGGAGCCTCGGCTTTCTTCTCGGCAGACGGCGCGCTGGCGGCGGCGTTGCCGGCAGCCGGCTTGGCCGCCTGCTTGGGCACGGCACCGGCCACCTTCAGGGTCAGGATCAGATCGCCGGTCTTGGCCTGGTCATTGACCTTGATGGCGACGCTTTCCACCACGCCCGCCTTGGGCGCCGGGATTTCCATGCTGGCCTTGTCGGACTCCAGCACGATCAGCGACTGCTCGGCCTTGACCTGGTCACCGGCCTTGACCAGCACCTCGATGACGTTGGCACTGCCGGTGGAGCCGATGTCGGGGACCTTGATCTCCTCGACCGATTCACCAGCCGGCTCGGCGGCGGCTTCCTCGTGCAGCTCGGGTTCGGCGGCTTCCTTGGCGGGCTTGTCGCCGGCCTTGGATTCGACGCTCTTGCTCGGCTTGGCATTGGCTGCGCCCTTGAGGACCAGGATCAGATCGCCGGTGCCCACTTCGTCGCCGACCTTGACGGAAACGCTCTCCACCACGCCGGCGGCGGGGGAGGGGATTTCCATGCTGGCCTTGTCGGATTCCAGGGTGATCAGCGTCTGCTCGGCGGCGATGGTGTCGCCGGGCTTGACCGCCACCTCGATGATGCTGGCCTTGCCGCTGGAGCCGATGTCCGGAACGTGAATTTCCTGGGACTCGCCTTCGCCGGCGGACGCCGAAGCGTCCTCGTCGCCGGCCGGCGTCGGGGTTTCGCTTTCCTCGACCTGGGTCTGCTTGGACTCGGCCTTGGGCTCGGCGGCGGGTTCGCTGCCGGTGGCGGCGTCCTCGCCTTCCAGGTCGATCAGCAGATCACCGGTCTTGAGGGTGTCGCCGACCTTGATGTGCAGGGCGGCGATCTTGCCGGCCTTGGGGGCCGGAATCTCCATGCTGGCCTTGTCGGACTCCAGCACCACCAGGCTCTGTTCGGCCTCGACGGTATCGCCGACCTTCACCAGCAGCTCGATGACTTCGCCGTCGCCACTGCCGATGTCGGGTACGCGGATGGTCTCGCTCACAGTTGTTTCCTCTTATCCGTGTGCCGCATCAGCAATCCAGGGGATTGCGCTTCTCGGTGTCAATGCCGAACTTGGTGATGGCGTCGGCCACGACCTTGCGTTCCAGCTTGCCTTGGTTGGCCAGCGCCTGCAGAGCGGCGACGGCGACCCAGCGACGGTCGACCTCGAAATGATCACGCAGCTTCTTGCGGCTGTCGCTGCGACCGAAACCGTCGGTACCCAGCACCTGGAATTCGGTGGGGACCCACTGGCGGATCTGGTCGGCGAACAGCTTCATGTAGTCGGTGGAGGCGATGACCGGACCCTGGCGCTCGCCCAGGCACTGCTCGACGTAGGTCAGGCGGCGCTCTTCCAGCGGGTGCAGGCGGTTCCAGCGGTCGACGGCCAGGCCTTCGCGGCGCAGTTCGTTGAAGCTGGTGACGCTCCAGATGTCGGCGCCGACACCCATCTCGCGCAGCAGGCTCGCCGCGGCGCGGACCTCGTTGAGGATGGTGCCCGAGCCCAGCAGCTGGACGCGGTGCTTGAAGTCGCCTTTTTCCTCTTCCAGCAGGTACATGCCCTTGATGATGCCTTCCTCGACACCCTGGGGCATGGCCGGCTGCTGGTAGTTCTCGTTCATCACGGTGATGTAGTAGAAGACGCTCTGCTGCAGTTCCATCATCTGATGGATGCCTTCGCGCATGATCACCGCCAGCTCGTAGGCATAGGTGGGATCGTAGCTGCGGCAGTTGGGGATGGTGCCGGCCAGGATGTGGCTGTGACCGTCCTCGTGCTGCAGGCCTTCGCCGTTCAGGGTGGTACGGCCGGAGGTGCCGCCCAGCAGGAAGCCGCGGGTCTGGGCATCGCCCGCCGCCCAGGCCAGGTCGCCGATACGCTGGAAGCCGAACATCGAATAGAAGATGTAGACCGGCAGCATGGGCTGGTTGTAGTTGCTGTAGGCGGTACCGGCAGCGATGAAGGAGGACATGGCGCCGGCCTCGTTGAGGCCTTCCTGGAGGATCTGGCCGTCCTTCTCTTCGCGGTAGTACATCACCTGGTCGCGATCGACCGGCTCATAGAGCTGACCGTGGGGCGAGTAGATGCCCAGCTGGCGGAACATGCCTTCCATGCCGAAGGTACGGGCCTCGTCGGCGAGGATGGGCACGATGCGCTTGCCCAGGTCCTTGTCCTTGACCAGTTGCGACAGGATGCGGCCGAAGGCCATGGTGGTGGAGATCTCGCGATCGCCGGAGCCGTCCAGCACCGCCTTCAGGGTCTCCAGGGGCGGGGTGGGGATGCTCAGGCTGCGCGCGCGACGCTGGGGCAGGTGACCGCCCAGGGACTCGCGACGACTCATCAGGTACTTCATCTCGGCGCTGTCGTCGGCCGGACGATAGAAGGGCAGTTCGCTGAGCTGGGAATCGTTCAGCGGGATGTCGAAGCGATCGCGGAATTTCTTCAGCGACTCCACATCCACCTTCTTGGTGTTGTGCGCGGTGTTCTTGGCTTCGCCCGCACCGGTGCCGTAGCCCTTGATGGTCTTGGCCAGGATGACGGTGGGCTGGCCCTTGTGGTTGACCGCCTGGTGGTAGGCCGCATAGACCTTGTAGGGGTCGTGACCGCCACGGTTGAGCTTCCAGATCTCGTCGTCGGACAGGTCCTCGACCATCTTCAGCAGCTCGGGGTTGGCGCCGAAGAAGTGCTTGCGCACATAGGCACCGTCCTTGGCCTTGTAGTTCTGGTATTCACCATCGACCACGGCGTCCATGCGCTGCTGCATGCGGCCTTCGGTGTCGCGGGCGAACAGCGGATCCCACATGCGGCCCCAGAGGACCTTGGTGACGTTCCAGTCGGCGCCACGGAAGATGCCTTCCAGTTCCTGGACGATCTTGCCGTTGCCGCGGACCGGGCCGTCGAGGCGCTGCAGGTTGCAGTTGATGACGAAGATCAGGTTGTCGAGGTTCTCGCGGCCGGCCAGGGAGATGGCGCCCAGGGTTTCCGGCTCGTCGCACTCGCCGTCGCCGATGAAGCACCAAACCTTCTGCTTGCCGGCGGGGATGTAGCCGCGGTTCTCCAGGTACTTCATGAAGCGGGCCTGGTAGATGGCGGTGATCGGGCCTAGACCCATGGACACGGTCGGGAACTGCCAGAAGTCGGGCATCAGGTGCGGGTGCGGGTAGCTCGACAGGCCCTTGCCGTCCACTTCCTGACGGAAGTTGTTCATCTGGTCTTCGGAGAGGCGGCCTTCCAGGAAGGCACGGGCGTAGACGCCGGGGGAAGCGTGGCCCTGGTAGTAGATCAGGTCGCCGCCGTGCTCTTCGTTGGGCGCCTTCCAGAAATAGTTGAAGCCGATGTCATAGAGGGTGGCGCTGGAGGCGAAGGTGGAGATGTGACCACCCAGATCCGGATCCTTGAGGTTGGCGCGCATGACCATCGCCAGGGCGTTCCAGCGAACCAGCGAGCGGATGCGTCGCTCCATGAACAGGTCGCCCGGCATATGGGCTTCCCTGGTCACTGGAATGGTGTTGCGATAGGGGGTATTGATGGAGTAGGGCAGCTGGGTACCACTGCGGGTAGCCAGTTCGCCCATGCGGGTCATCAGATAATGAACGCGCTCCTCGCCTTCGTGGTCGAGGACGGACTCCAGGGCGTCCAGCCATTCCTGGGTTTCGACGGGATCGAGATCTTGCATGGCTTGCTCCAGGGCGGAAAGGCTTCCAAAATCGGTCGCCTCAGGGTCGCCGCCGGCCTCTTGGGGGCAGCGAAAATTCTTGGATTTATGACCGGACGGTTCCGATCGGCGTGTAGTTTTACTACAAATTCAAATCCGTTTCAGCTCCGAGCTGTAATGGGATAAAAAACAATTCGACGTTTGTCGAACGCGCTGCTCGAGGGCTCGCGAACTCCGAACCGCGGACGAGAAAACGGTTCCCGCTCGGACCAGGTGGTCCGTCGGAATGTCCCTGGCATGGGGTTCGCGGCAGGGTGGTGGGGTTCGACCGTCCCTGCGCAGGACTGCCCATGATACCCCTCCTTCGTCCCGAACTGCCTCCGACTCTTGTCGCCTGTGCCGAGCTCGCCGACCGGCGCCTGGCCGACGCCCTGGCCCCGCTGCCCGTGGCGGCGGCCCGCCAGGCGAACTGGTCCGCGCCGCTGCGTGCCGACTGGCGGCGGGTGGCGGCCCTCAGTGATTTCGTCGTCGAGCAGTTCTGCCGCCTGCCCGAGTCCTGCCTGGCGCTGGTCGACAGCGGCGATCTGGAGCTGTCGCTGGCGCCGGGCGCCATGGCGCAGCACCTGCGCGAGGCCCTGGCCGCCTGCCCGGACGAAGCCGAGCTGGGGCGCCGGCTGCGGCGTTTTCGCATGCTGCAGCAGGTGCGCATCGTCTGGCGCGACCTGACCCGGCGCGCCGACCTGGTGGAGACCTGCCGCGACCTCAGCGACCTGGCCGACGCCTGCATCGACCAGGCCTGCGCCTGGCTCTATGCCCAGCAGTGCAGCCAGTTCGGCGTGCCGACCGGACGCCACAGCGGTCAGCCCCAGCAGCTGGTGGTGCTGGGCATGGGCAAGCTGGGCGCAGGAGAGCTGAATCTGTCGTCCGACATCGACCTGATCTTCGCCTATGGCGAGGGCGGGGAGACGCGCGGCGCGCGGCGCGAGCAGGACAACCAGGAATTCTTCACCCGCCTCGGGCAGCGACTGATCAAGGCGCTGGACGCCACTACGGTGGAGGGTTTCGTCTTTCGCGTCGACATGCGCCTGCGGCCCTATGGCAGCGCCGGCGCCCTGGTGCTTAGCTTTGCCGCCATGGAGCTCTATTACCAGGACCAGGGCCGCGACTGGGAACGCTACGCCATGATCAAGGCACGGGTGGTCGGCGGCGATCAGGCCAGCGGTGCCGAGTTGCTGACCCTGCTGCGACCCTTCGTCTATCGGCGCTATCTGGATTTCTCCGCCATCGAAGCCCTGCGCAGCATGAAGCAGCTGATCCGCCAGGAGGTGCGCCGGCGCGGCATGACCGACAACGTCAAGCTAGGCGCGGGCGGCATCCGCGAAGTGGAATTCATCGCCCAGGCCTACCAGCTGATCCACGGCGGGCGCGATCCGGCACTGCAGCAGCGGCCGCTGCTCAGGGTGCTGACCAGTCTGCGCGAGCGCGACTACCTGCCGGCCGCGGCCGAAGCCGAGTTGCGCGAGGGCTATTGCTTCCTGCGCTATGTCGAGCATGGGCTGCAGGCCATCGCCGACCAGCAGACCCAGACCCTGCCGGTGGATCCCCAGGGCCGGGCGCGGGTCGCTTTCCTCATGGGCTATGCCGACTGGGACGAATTCAGTACGGCCCTCGGAGACTGGCGCCAGCGCATCGACTGGCACTTCCAGCAGACCATCGCCGATCCCGAGGAGGAGACCCAGAGCGCCGAGCTGGAAGACAGCTGGCTGCCGCTGTGGGAGGACCTGCTCGACCCCGAGGAGTGCCTGGCGCGACTGCGCGCGGCGGGCTTCCAGGCGCCGGAGCAGGCGCTGGAGTTGCTGGCCAGCCTGCGGGCCAGCGGGCAGGTGCGGGCCATGCAGCGCGCCGGTCGCGAGCGCCTGGATGCCTTCATGCCGCGGTTGCTGGATGCGGTCAGCGCCGACGAGCAACCCGATCGAGCGCTGGAGCGGGTGCTGCCGCTGGTGGAGGCGGTGGCGCGACGCTCCGCTTACCTGGTCCTGCTCAGCGAGAATCCGCCAGCCCTGGCGCGGCTGCTGGAGCTCTGCGGCGCCAGTGCCTGGGTGGCCGAACAGATCACCCGCTATCCGGCGCTGCTCGACGAATTGCTCAACGAAGGTCGGCTCTATCATCCGCCGCAGAAGCCGGAACTGGCCGCCGAACTGCGCGAGCGCCTGATGCGCCTGCCCGAAGAGGACCTCGAGCAGCAGATGGACGTGCTGCGTCACTTCAAGCGCGCCCACAGCCTGCGGGTGGCGGCGGCGGAAATCGCCGGCAGCCTGCCGCTGATGAAGGTCAGCGACTACCTCACCTGGCTCGCCGAGGTGATCCTCGAGGAGGTGTTCGGCCTGGCGTGGCGCCAGCTGGTGCAGCGCCATGGCACGCCGCAGCGACGCGACGGCTCGCCCTGCCAGCCGGACTTCGTCATCGTCGGCTACGGCAAGGTCGGCGGCATCGAACTCGGCCACGGCTCGGACCTCGACCTGGTGTTCATCCACGACGCCGATCCCCTGGCCGAGACCGATGGTGCCAAGCCCATGGACGGCGCCCAGTTCTTCAATCGCCTCGGCCAGCGCATCATCCACCTGCTCACCACCACCACCCCGGTGGGCACCCTTTACGAGGTGGACATGCGCCTGCGACCGTCCGGCGCGGCGGGGCTGCTGGTGAGTTCGCTGGAGGCCTTCGAGCGCTACCAGCAGAGCGAGGCCTGGACCTGGGAACACCAGGCCCTGGTGCGCGCGCGGGTGGTGGCGGGTTGCCCGCGGCTTGGCGAGCGCTTCGACGAGGTGCGGGCGCGTATTCTCGGTCGGCAGCGGGAGCTCGCGACCCTGCAGGCCGACGTGGCCGGCATGCGCGACAAGATGCTCGACAACCTTGGCACCGCGGTGACCGCCGGCGGACTGGGGCCGAACGCGCGCCGGCCGGAGCAGCGGTTCGACCTCAAGCAGGATGCCGGCGGTATCGTCGATATCGAATTTATGGTCCAATATGCCGTTCTGGCCTGGTCGTGGCAGCATCCCGAATTGCTGCGTTTTCCTGACAACATCCGCATCCTGGAATCCCTCGAGGCGGCTGGTCTGGTACCGGCCACGGACGCCATTGCCCTGCGCGAAGCCTACAAGGTCTATCGCGCCGCGCTGCACCGTCTGGTGCTGCAGAAGCAGCCGGGCAAGGTGCCGGCCGACGGCTTTCTCGCCGAGCGCGACGAAGTGCGCCGTATCTGGCACGGCCTGGGGCTGGACACGCCGTCCGGCAATCCGGCCACCCTTTAGGCCGCCATCAGTAAGGAGAGGCAAGATGTCGATGTCCGTGCGCGAGCTTTCGATCAGACCGGGCCTGAGGGAGTGGGAGTCGGCCACCCGCTAGGTGCCGATCGCCTTCCAGCATGAATATTCTGATCATCGGACCCAGTTGGGTCGGCGACATGGTGATGGCGCAGACCCTCTTCGTCTGCCTCAATCGCCAGCACCCCGACTGCCAGATCGACGTCCTCGCCCCCGAGTGGAGTCGCCCGCTGCTCGAGCGTATGCCCGAGGTGCGCGAAGCCCTGAGCTTTCCCCTCGGCCACGGCGCCTTCGAGCTGGCCACCCGCCGGCGCATCGGCCAGCAGCTGCGCGGTCGCTATGACCAGGCGATCCTGTTGCCCAACTCGCTGAAGTCGGCGCTGGTGCCCTATTTCGCCGGTATTCCCACGCGCACCGGCTGGCGTGGCGAGATGAGATTCGGCCTGCTCAACGACATCCGCACCCTCGACAAAGCGCGCTATCCGCTGATGATCGAGCGCTTCATGGCGCTGGCTTACGCGCCCGGTGCGGAGTTGCCCAAACCCTATCCCAAGCCACGGCTGGCCATCGACCCGGCCAGCCGTGACGCCGCCCTGGAGCGCTTCGGCCTGAGCCTGGACCGGCCGGTGCTGGCGCTCTGTCCGGGCGCCGAATTCGGCGAGGCCAAGCGCTGGCCTGCCGAGCACTACGCCGCCGTGGCCGACGCCCGGCTGCGTCAGGGCTGGCAGGTCTGGCTGTTCGGCTCGCAGAAGGACGCCCCCGGTGGCGAAGAGATCCGCGAGTGGGTCACCCCCGGCTTCGAGGAAGATGTCTACAACCTGGCCGGGCGCACCTCCCTGGCCGAGGCCATCGATTTGCTCTCCTGTGCCGGTGCGGTCATCAGCAACGATTCCGGCCTGATGCACGTGGCCGCTGCCCTGGATCGCCCGCTGGTGGCGGTCTATGGCTCCACCTCGCCGGGCTTCACGCCGCCGCTGGCCAGCCAGGTCGAGGTGGTGCGCCTGGGGCTGGAGTGCAGTCCCTGCTTCGACCGTACCTGCCGCTTCGGCCATTACGATTGCCTGCGCCTGCTGCAGCCGAGCCTGGTGCAAGAGGCGCTTGGCCGCCTGGTCGCCGATCCGATCGAGGTGGGCTAGATGCGCGTGCTGCTGATCAAGACCTCCTCCCTCGGCGATGTCATCCATACCCTGCCGGCGCTGACCGATGCGGCCCGGGCCATCCCCGGCATCTGCTTCGACTGGGTGGTGGAGGAGGGCTTCGCCGAGATTCCCGCCTGGCACCCGGCCGTGAGCCAGGTGATCCCGGTGGCCCTGCGCCGCTGGCGCAAGCAGCCCTTTTCCGCCTGGGCCAGTGGCGAGTGGGGCGAATTCAAGGCGCGCGTGCGCGAGCAGCGCTATGACCGGGTGATCGATGCCCAGGGCCTGCTCAAGAGTGCCTGGCTGACCCGCTACGCCGAGGCACCGGTGGCCGGTCTCGACCGCAACTCCGCCCGCGAGCCCCTGGCCAGCCGCTTCTATGACGAGCGCTATCATGTCGCCAAGGGGCAGCACGCCCTGGAGCGGATCCGCCAGCTGTTCGCCCAGGCCCTGGACTATCCGCTGCCGGCGGGCGTGGGTGACTACGGCCTGGATCGGCAACGCCTGGCCGGCCCCAACGAGACGCCCTATGTGGTGTTCCTGCACGGTACCACCTGGGTCAGCAAGCACTGGCCCGAGGCCCACTGGCGCGAACTGGCCGAGCGCATGAGCCAGCTGGACTGGCCGGTGCGACTGCTGTGGGGCAACGAGGCGGAACATGCCCGTGCCGAACGCATCGCCGACGGCCTGGATGGCGTCCAGGTACTGCCGCGACTGAATCTCGCCGGGGTGGCCAAGGTGCTGGCCGGCGCCAGTGCCTGCGTGGCGGTGGATACCGGCCTCGGTCATCTGGCCGCGGCCCTGGACGTGCCCACCGTGTCGCTCTATGGCCCGACCAGTCCGAAGAAGGTCGGCGCCTATGGCCGTTCCCAGGTGCACCTGAGCGCCGTCGGCCTGGACGGCACCGACGAGCCGCGCGATCAGCCATCGGCCAGTCTCGCCGCCCTGACCCCGGAACGGGTCGAACTGGAACTGGAAACCCTGCTGTTGGAAGACCTCCCCGCATGACCCTGGCTTTCGTGCTCTACAAGTATTTTCCCTTTGGCGGCCTGCAGCGGGATTTCCTGCGCATCGCCCAGGAGTGCCAGCGCCGGGGCCATGCCATCCGCGTCTACACCCTGATCTGGGAGGGCCCGGTGCCGGAGGGCTTCGACGTGCGGGTGGCCAGGGTCAGCGCGCTGTTCAATCACCGCCGCAACGAGAAATTCCACGCCTGGCTGCAGGCCGACCTCGCCCGCGATCCGGTGGATCGGGTGATCGGCTTCAACAAGATGCCGGGGCTGGACGTCTATTACGCCGCCGATCCCTGCTTCGAGGACAAGGCCCAGACCCTGCGCAATCCGCTGTATCGCCAGTGGGGTCGCTATCGCCATTTCGCCGAATACGAACGCGCGGTGTTCGCGCCCGAGTCGTCGACCGAGATCCTGATGATCTCCGAGGTGCAGCAGCCGCTGTTCGTCAAGCACTACGGGACGCCCGCAGGGCGTTTCCACCTGCTGCCGCCGGGTATCGCCGCCGACCGTCGCGCGCCGGCCAATGCCGCCGAGATCCGCGCCGATTTCCGTCGTGAATTCGGGCTGGAGGAGGGCGAGCTGCTGCTGGTGCAGATCGGTTCCGGCTTCAAGACCAAGGGCCTGGATCGCAGCCTGCGCGCCCTGGCGGCCCTGCCCAGGGAGTTGCGTCGGCGCACCCGGCTGTTCGCCATCGGCCAGGACGATCCCAAGCCCTTCCTCCTCCAGGCCAAGGCCCAAGGCGTGAGTGACCGGGTCGAGATCCTCAAGGGCCGCAGCGATATCCCGCGCTTCCTGCTCGGCGCCGACCTGCTGATCCATCCGGCCTACAACGAGAACACCGGTACCGTGCTGCTGGAGGCGCTGGTCGCCGGGCTGCCGGTGCTGGTCACCGACGTCTGCGGCTATGCCCACTACATCGACGAGGCCCGCGCCGGCGCGGTGGTGCCGTCACCCTTCGTCCAGGAGACGCTGGACAGGATGCTCGCCGAGCTGCTGGCCGATCCCGAGCGCCGCGCGGTGCAGGGCCGCAATGGCCTGGCCTTCGCCGCCAGCGCCGATCTCTATTCGCTGCCCGAACGCGCCGCCGATGTCATCCTGGGGGTGGCATGACCCTGGAATTGCGTGAGCCCTTCGCCAGCTTCTGGGCCGGCCAGGATCCCTTCGTCGCCGTGGAGGCCCTGCAGGGTCAGGTCTATCGCGAGCTGGACGGACGCCGCACCCTGCGCACCGAAGTGGCCGGTCGTGGCTACTTCGTCAAGATCCACCGCGGCATCGGCTGGGGCGAGATCGCCAAGAATCTGCTGCAGGCCAAGCAGCCGGTGCTGGGTGCGCGCCAGGAATGGCAGGCCATCGAGCGGCTGCACCAGGTCGGCGTGCCGACCATGACCGCCGTGGCTTTTGGCGAGCGTGGCGCCAATCCGGCGACCCAGCACTCCTTCATCATTACCGAGGAGCTGGCGCCCACCGTCAGTCTCGAAGACTTCAGTCTCGACTGGCTCCGCCAGCCGCCCGAGCCCCTGCTCAAGCGGGCGCTGATCGCCGAGGTGGCGCGTATGACCGGGGCCATGCACCGGGCGGGCGTCAACCATCGCGACTGCTACATCTGCCATTTCCTGCTCGACACCGCGCAGCCGGTCAGCGTCGCCACTCTGCGACTCTGGCTGATCGACCTGCACCGCGCCCAGTGCCGCACCCAGGTGCCCCGGCGCTGGCGCGACAAGGACCTGGCCGGGATGTATTTCTCCGCCCTGGGCATCGGCCTGACGCGGCGCGACTTCCTGCGCTTCCTGCGCGGCTACTTCCAGCGGCCGCTGCGCGAGATCCTGCGCGACGAGGCGCCGCTGCTGGCGCGTCTGGAGCGCAAGGCCGCCGCCTTGGTGGAACGCAAGGAACGCTACGGGGACCGCCTCTGATGGCTGACTGGCGCATCGATTCCAGCGTCGCCCACCTGCCCGAATTCGCCACCCTGGAGGCGGTGTTCGCCCTCGGCGGCGAACGCCTGACCAGCGATCCGCTGTCGGAAGTGGTGCGCATCGAGCGCGACGGCATCCGCTATTACGTCAAGCGCTACCACGGCGCCGGCAAGGGCCTGCGGCGCTATGTCGGGCGGCCGCGGGTCAAGGCCGAATGGCAGAATCTCAAGCGTTTCGCCAAGTGGGGCATCGCCACCGCGCCGGTGGTGGCCTGGGGGATGGAGCGCTCGCCCCGGGGCTTCACCCGCGGCGCCATGATCACCCGCGAGATTCCCGATACCCTGGACCTCGCCGAACTGGCCAGGCGCGCGGATCCGCGGCTGCGCGACCGGGTGTGGGTGGACAACGTCAGCCGTCAGCTGGCCGCGGCGACCCGTACCCTGCACGACCACCATTTCGTCCATAACGATCTCAAGTGGCGCAACCTGCTGGTGGATGGCCAGGGCGTGCTCTATCTCATCGACTGCCCGGCCGGCGCCTTCTGGGTCGGCCACTGGCTGCGCTGGCGCATCGTCAAGGACCTGGCCTGCCTGGACAAGGTGGCCAAGTACCAGCTGTCGCGCACCCAGCGCCTCAGGTTCTATCTGCAATACCGCGGTCGCGCGCGCCTCAGCGACAACGACAAGGAGCGCATCCGCGAGGTGCTGGACTATTTCAAGGGGCGGGAATGAACGAGGTGTGGGCGGCCGAGGATCGGGCCGTGCTGGCCGGGCAGGGCCTGGACGGTTTCGAGGCGCTGTGGACGCTGGAGCTGACCGCGGTGGATGAACCCAACCAGGGTCGCGGCGGCTTCAGCCAGGTGTTTCGCCTGGATATCGCCGGCCGGGGCTACTACCTCAAGCGCCAGCGCGACTACCTGACCCGCACCCTGGCCCGCCCGCTGGGCGAGCCGACCTTCGCTCGCGAGAGTCGCAACATCCGCCGCTACGCCGAGCGCGGCATCCCGGCGCTGGAGCTGGCCTATTATGGCGAGCGCCGCGATGAGCAGGGCTGGCGCGCCATCCTGCTGACCCGGGCCCTGGATGACTGGCGCGATCTCGACAGCTGGCTGCGCGTCTGGGCGCACCTGGCCCCCGAGGAACGCCAGGCGGTGCTGTTCGCCGTCGGCGAGCTGGCTCGCCAGCTGCACGGCGCCGGCCAGGTGCACGGCTGCTTCTATCCCAAGCACCTGTTCCTGCAGCGCCAGGGCGAAGGCCTGGTCGCACGGCTGATCGATCTGGAAAAGACCCGGCCGCTGCTGTTCGGCCGGCGCGATCGCCTGCGCGATCTCGAACCCCTGCTGCGCCGCGCGCCGCAATGGAGCGAGCAGGACATCGCCCGCCTGCTGGCGAGCTATCTGGACCAGCCGCTGGACAGCGCCGCCGTGCGTGACTGGGGGCGGCACCTGGCCGGGCGTCGCCGCCACAAGGAGCGCAAGGCATGACCCTGGAGCAACTAACCAAGGCCGGCCGTGCGCCAGTCCTGCCGCTACGTATCGAATTGCCCAATGGCGAGCTGGAACTGCTGTCGCTGCTCAGGGTGCTGCCCGGTCAGCGCTATGTCGGCGAGGCGCTCTGGCAGGGCCGGCGGGTGCTGGCCAAGCTGCTGGTCGGCGAACGCGCGAGTCGGCAATTCGCCCGCGAGCGCGAGGGCTGTCGCCTGCTGGCGGCCGCCGCGGCGCCGACCCCTGCGCTGCTGGACAGCGGCGAGGCGAGCGGGCAGGGCGCCTGGCTGCTGTTCGACTTCATCGAGGCGGCGCCCAGCCTCGAGCAGCGCTGGCAGCCGATCGCCACCGAACCGCCCCTGTCGCCGGCACAGGACGCATTGCTCGGCGCGGCCCTTGCCACCTTGGCGCGGCTGCATGCCCAGGGACTCTGGCAAGCCGATCTGCACCTGGACAACCTGCTGGTCAAGGACGGCGCCGCCCTGGTCATAGACGCGGCGGACATCCAGGCCGAGACCGTCGGCCAGCCGCTGTCCCAGGCGCGGGTGCAGGAGAACCTGGCGGTGTTCTTCGCCCAGTTGCCGGCCGCCCTGGATGCCCAGCTGGAAGAGCTGCTGATCCACTACCTGCTGGTCAATGCCGAACACGCCCTGCGCCTGGAAGCTCTGCTGGCGCGTATCGCCGAGATCCGCCGCTGGCGCCTGGCCGACTACCTGAAGAAGAGCGGCCGGGAATGCACCCTGTTCGCCGTCACCCGCAGCGCCTTCGGCCTCATCGCCGTGCGGCGCACCTGGCTGAGTCGCCTGGAAGGCCTGCTGGCCGATCCCGATGCCGCCCTGGCCGGCCTGCCGACCTTCAAGGACGGCGGCGCCGCCACCGTGGCCCGCGTGCAGTGGCAGGACCAGGACCTGGTGCTCAAGAGATACAACATCAAGGGCTTCGGCCACTGGCTGACGCGCTTCTGGCGACCGAGTCGAGCCTGGCACAGCTGGCGCGAAGGCCATCGGCTGCGGTTCCTCGGCGTTCCCACCCCCGAGCCGCTGGCCGTGCGCGAGCGCCGCTTTCTCGGCCTGCGCGGGCGCGCCTATCTGGTCACGCCCTTCGTCGACGGACCCAATCTGCTGGAGCGCTTCGCGCCCTATGTGGAGTCGGCGCCGCCCGCGGTCGAGCTGGAGGCCCTGCTGGCGCTGGTCGACACCCTGCGTCGCGAGCGCCTCGGCCATGGCGATTTCAAGGGCACCAACCTGATCTGGCATGAAGGTCGCTGGCTGGTGATCGACCTCGACGCCCTCCAGGCCCATGCCAGCGACCGCGCCTACGCCGCCGCCTATGCCCGCGACCGCGCCCGGCTGCTGCGCAACTGGCCGGCCGACAGCGCCCTGCATCGCCTGCTCGACGAGCGTCTGCCGCCGGCCTGAGCGCCGACCCGCCATCTGTACCGGGGCTGAATCGCCGTGCGCTAGGCCCCGCTCCGGCGTGCGGCCATTACCCGTGGCCTGCCTGAACGGCTATAATTCGCCGTTTTTGAGGCGAGGCGGGCCTGCAGCGGCCTCGCGAAACCCCGGCGAACTCCTCTGGCTTCGCCCTGTACAGAGGCTTTACCTGTGTCCCTGACCGTCCTTGGCCTGTCCGGCGCCCTCAGCCACGATCCCTCCGCCGCGCTCTATATCGACGGCAAGCTGATCGCCGCGGTGGAAGAAGAACGCTTCGTGCGCGACAAGCATGCCAAGAATCGCATGCCCTACGAGTCGGCCAAGTTCTGCCTGGAACAGGCCGGGATCAGCCCCGCCGACGTCGACGTGGTGGCCATTCCCTATGCGCCCATCAGTCTCTTCGGCGAAGCCCGCTGGCATTACGCCAAGCGTTACGCCTACGCCCCGGATCGTGCCCTGGACGCCATCCTGTTCGGCAATCGTCGCTACCACCGCTACCAGAAGCGCATCGAATGGTGCCTGGTGCAGCTCGGCTTCGACCTGAAGAAGGTCAAGCTGGAAGCCGTCGAGCACCACCTGGCCCATGCCTCCAGTGCCTATCACTGCTCGGGTTTCAGCGAGAAGACCGCGATCCTCGGCATCGACGGCAAGGGCGAGTACGCCACCACCTTCTTCGGCTATGGCGAAAACGGCAAGATCCACAAGATCAAGGAGTTCTACGACCCGGACTCCCTGGGTGGCCTCTATGGCGCCCTCACCGAATTCCTCGGCTTCGAGATGCTCGATGGCGAATTCAAGGTCATGGGCATGGCGCCCTATGGCGATGCCAACAAGTACGATTTCTCGCGCCTGGCGAAATTCGAGAACGGCGAGCTGATCATCAATACCGACTACGCCAACGTCATCGGCTTCCGCCGCTACAAGGAAAAGGGCAAGGGCTACTACTTCTCGCCCAAGCTGATCGAGTGGCTGGGGCCCAAGCGTGAAGGCGACATCGCCGACGATCCCTACATCCACTACGCCGCCAGCATGCAGGCGCTGTTCGAACGCCTGGCGCTGGAGATGATGGACTACTACCTGAGCGACATCATCCGCCAGACCGGCAAGATCGCCTTTGCCGGCGGCTGCGCGCTCAACGTCAAGCTCAACCAGAAGATCATCGCCCGTCCCGAGGTCAAGGAGCTGTTCGTCCAGCCCGCCTCGGGCGACGCCGGCACCGCCGTCGGCGCTGCCGCCTACGTCTCCCATGCCCGTGGTGTGCCGGTGGAGAAGATGGAGCACGTCTATCTCGGCCCCGGCTACAGCAACGAAGACGTCATCGCCGCCTGCGCCCGCCATCCCAACGCACCCAAGTGGGAGCGGATCGACAACATGCCCCAGCGTATCGCCGAGATCATGGTGGCCGGCAATCCGGTGGCCTGGTTCCAGGGTCGCCTGGAATTCGGTCCGCGCGCCCTGGGCGGTCGCTCCATCATCGGCTGCCCCAGCGTGCCGGGCGTGGCCGATCGGATCAACGCCCAGATCAAGTTCCGCGAGCGCTGGCGGCCGTTCTGCCCGTCCATGCTCGATACCGTGGCGCCGCAGATGCTCAAGGTCGACCATCCCTCGCCCTTCATGACCTTTACCTTCGAGGTCAACGAGGAATGGAAGAGCCGGGTACCCGAGGTGGTCCACGAAGACGGCACCTCCCGCGCCCAGGTGCTGGAGCGCCGGCACAATCCGCGCTGGTACGACCTCATGGTCGAGCTGGAAAAGCTCACCGGTAACGGCGTCTCCCTCAATACCTCGCTCAACCGCCGCGGCGAACCCATGGTCTGCTCGCCCACCGATGCCCTGAACATGTTCTTCGGCTCGGACCTGCAGTACCTGATCATGGAAGACGTCCTGGTGATCAAGGAGGGGGCCGGCCTATGACGCGTTCCGCCGAACCGCGGGTGCTGCAGTTCTGTCATGGCTACGACGGTCCCTTCCTCGACTGCGCCCGCCAGACCGCCAGCCTCTTCGCGGGCAGCGGCTATCGCGTCACCACGGTCTTTCTCACCGGCACGGCCGATGCCGAGGTGGCCGCCGGCTGTGGCAGCGACGAGGTGCTGTTCCTGGAGTACTCCTCCAAGGACGTGCGGGGCCTCAAGCTCGGCGCCATCCAGGCGCTGCGCGAGATTGTCCGCTCGCGTGGCATCCGCTTCGTCATCGCCCATAGATTCAAGCCGATCTGGATCGCCTGCCTGGCCACCAATCTGCCGGTGATCGGCGTCCACCATGCCTTTGGCGACTACGACCGGCTCGGCCGGCGGCTGTTCGCCAAGCTGATGAGCAAGCGCCTGACCCTGCTGGGCGTCTCCGACGCGGTGCGCGACGAGTTGCGCCAGCGCCTCAAGGACTGGCCGGCCGAGCGGATCGAGACCCTCTACAACCGTCTGGACGTCGAGGCGGTGGAACGCGAACTGCTGCCGGCCGACGAGGCCCGCGCCGGGCTCAAGCTGCCCCAGGACGCCTGGATCGTCGGCAACGTCGGGCGCCTGCATCCGGACAAGGACCAGGCCACCCTGCTGCGCGGCTTCGCCGCCGCCCTGCCGAATCTGCCGGCCAATGCCCTGCTGGCGATCCTCGGCAAGGGCCGCCTGGAAGAAGACCTCAAGGACCTGGCCCGCGAGCTGGCCATCGCCGACCGGGTACTGTTCCTTGGTCAAGTCGAAGGCGTTCGGCGCTATTTCAAGGCGTTCGACGTCTTCGCCCTCAGTTCCGACCACGAGCCCTTCGGCATGGTCCTGCTGGAGGCCATGGCCGCCGGCGTCCCCCTGATCGCCACCTCCTGCGGCGGCGCCCGGGAGATCGTCGAGGGGGTGGGCTTCCTCTTTCCCCTGGGCGACGCCGAAGCCCTCGGCCAGGGCCTGCAGCACCTGGGCCGCCTGGCGCCGAGCCAGAGACGCGCCTGCGTGCAGCACATGCGCGAGCGCCTGGCCGAACGCTTCTCCGACGAGGCCGTGCGCCGCGACTTCTGGCGCCTGCCGATGGTCGCCGCCTTCAAGGCCCCGGCGCCGTGAAAGTCCTGTTCCTGGTCCAGAAGGAGCAACGCATCCTGCTGGACCACTTCTATGCCAGCATCGCCGCCCACTGCGACTGCGACCTGCGCTGGCTGAGTGACGAGGAGCAGGCCGACCTGCGCGGCTATTTCCGTCGCGCGGTACCCCAGCCCGAGCAATACGATCGCATCCTGCTGTTTCTGAGATTCAAGAAGCAGCTCAGGCAGGTCGCCTTCATCCGCAGCCTGCCCAATCTGGTGGAGCTGGAACACGACGCCTACCAGAATTTCATCCCCTGCAAGTACACCGGCAAATTCAGTCGCTACTACCGCGCCATGCCCCATGTCCGGGTGCTGGTCTCCGGCGCCGGCGTGGCGCGGCGGCTACAGGAGGAAGGGGTAGATGCGGTTTTCGTGCCCAAGGGCTACGACGACAGCCGGCTGCGCGACCTGGGGCTCGAACGCGATATCGAACTGGGCTTCGTCGGCAGCCTCGGCAGCGTGGCCTACAGCGGGCGCAAGCAGTTGCTGGAAGACCTGGCCCAGGTCGAGCCGCTGCTGATCACCAAGACCCGCTCGGGCGATGAATATTTGCAGACCCTCAACCGCATCCGCTTCTTCGTTGGCGCCGATGTCGGCATGGGCGAATACATGATCAAGAACTTCGAGGCCATGGCCTGCGGCTGCGTGCTCTTCACCTTCGATCAGGGCGAAGAAGAGAACCGCGCCCTGGGTTTCGCGGATGGCGTCAACGTGGTGCTCTATCGCTCGCTGGACGAGTTGCGCGAGAAACTCGCCTGGCTGCGCGGCGATCCGGCGCACGCCGCGGCCATCGCCAGGGCTGGAGAGGCCCTGGCGCGTCACTCTTTCGCTTTCGGCCACTTGGGTGCGCGCATCGTTTCGGCTATAACCCCAGCGCTGCGACCGGCAGTCGCTCCGGGGTTCCTGCACCGCCTGCTCGGCAGGCTGGGACGCTGATGCGCCGCCCGAGGTCCGGCTTTCGACTCAACTGGCAGAAAGGGTAGAACGTGCAGTTTTCCGCCGACAGCGACATCTCCGTGGTCGTCACCAGTTGCGGGCGCTTCGACCTGCTCCGGCAGACGCTGGCGACCTTCGACGAATTCAATACCGCGCCCATCCGCCGCGTCTTCATCACCGAGGATTCCGGTGACGAGGCGGTACGGGACTGCATCCCCGCCCATTGGCGCGAACACACCGAGTTCATCGTCAACAATCCCAAGCTTGGCCAGATGCGCAGCGTCGACGCCGCCTATGGTCGGGTCGAGACCCGCTGGATCTTCCACTGCGAAGACGACTGGGCCTTCTATCGCCCCGGCTTCATCGAGGATTCCCAGGCGTTGCTGGAGGCCGATCCCCAGGCGCTGCAGGTCTGGCTGCGCAGCCATGCCCATGACCTGGCGATCCACAGCCCCTACGTCTATCTCAAGCCGCGGCAGGTGCATGCCGGCATCGCCTTCCATGAAGTCGGCTCGCACAAGCCCGAATGGCAGGGCTTTTCCTTCAATCCCGGTCTGCGCCGGCGCGCCGACTACCTGCTGCACGCCCCCTACGGCGACTTGAGCGGCGAGAAGGAGCTGTCCCGGCGCTATGCCGACGCCCAGCGCCATGCGCTGATCCTGGAAAACGATGCCGTGCTGCACACCGGCTTTGACCAGCACGTGGTCAGCGACAAGGACCGCAACGACAAGCAGAAGCGCCGGCGGATGGAACGCATCAAACTGGCACTGGCCTTCCTGGTCGGCGCACTCTTGGGAGCCCTGTTGTGGTGACACCCTTGCTCGATCGCCTGCAGCAGAGTCGTTATTTCACCCTGGCGGTGCTGGTGTTCATGGCCGCCTACCTGTGCATCCCCACGGCCAAGTGGATCAACAGCTACTTCTATGCGGCGATCGCCCTGCCGGCGCTGATCCTCTTCGTGCTACGGCCGCGGCTGATCGACTGGCGCTCGCCGCTGCTGCTGCTCTGGCTGGTGTTTCTCGCCTGGTTCATCGTGCCGGGGGCACGGGCCGAGGAGGGGCAGTTCTTCAAGCACATCCTCTATGTGCTGCTGTTCGTGCTGACCGTGGCCTGCCTGGTGGATGGCGACTTCTTTCGTCGCCCCGGCCTCGTACGCCTGGCCTTCTGGGTGGTCTGCGCCTATGCCGTGGGCTCCAGCCTGGTGTTCTGGCTGACCGGCCACTATGCCGTCGGCCAGCGGGTCATCCACCTGCCGGGACGCATCTCCAATCCCATCTATGTGAGCATCTGGATGGTCTGCCTGGGCGGCCTGGCCGCGCCCACCTGGATCCGCGAGCGGCGCTGGATCGAGTTGCTGGCGGCGGTGGTGGTCAGCATCGTCGGCATCTCCTTCGCCCTGCAGACCCGCACCGGCCTGGTGGGCATCGGCTTCCTGGCCGCCCTCGGCGTGCTCTTCGCCTTTCCGCGCTTTCCGCTGCGCACCCTGGCGCTGGTGGTCCTGGTCAGTACCCTGATCGCCGGGGTGGTCCAGGTGGTGCACACCGAAGCCTGGTTCGTCGCCTTCTGGGGCCGGGCGGATTCCGGACGCATCGAACTGTTCCACTTCATGATCAAGGACTGGGAGTCCTGCGGCTGGTGGCTGGGCTGCGGCCTGGGTTACCAGAGTCACGACCTGCTGCACGGCACCGAGGCCATCCAGCACCCGCACAACATCTTCGTCTCCTTCGGCATCTACACCGGCCTGGTGTCGCTGCTGATCTTCGGCGTGCTGATGCTGGCCAGCCTGGGCGCGGCCCTGCGCCAGCGCGATCCCTGGGGACTCTATCTGGCCGTGGCCCTGCTGATGCTCAACTTCGACGGCGCCAAGCTGATCGGCAATCCGGACGAATTGTGGCCGCTGGTGCTGTTGCCCGCGGCGATGATCGTCGGGGCCGAGGTGCAGCGCCGGCGCAAGCTGGCGCTGGGACAGGCGGTGCCGGTCTAGTCCTGTAGCTGCCGGTCGAGTTCGCGCCAGTCCAGGGGCTGGCGGCAGGCTTCGGCATAGGCCCTGAGGAAGGGTTCGCGACCGGGCTCGAACAGCCAGTCGCGATCTTCGCCGTAGCGCAGCAGGTGATGGAAGTTGCGCACCCGCAGGCGCAGCGGCAGACGCCGCGCATGGCAGCGCAGATCGGCGATGTCGATCAGGCCCAGTTCGCCTTCCGGCGTCAGCACCACGTTGCCCAGGTGCAGCGAGCGGAAGTAGACGCCACAGTCGTGCAATTCGGCGATGAAGCGACCCAGGGCGGGGCGCAGCGCCGCGGCCTCGCTCGAGCTACGTAGCTGGCGCAGGGTGGCGCCCGGCAGCGGGCTGTAGTGCACCAGATCGCGCTGCAGCGAGGCGGCGCGATAGACCTCCAGAACCTGCGGACAGGGAATGCCGCGCTCGGCCAATTGGCGGGCGTTGTCGGCAAAGCGCTGGGCATAGGGAAACAGCGCCGCCGAGGTCAGCAGCCGCTTGCGGCGAAAGAGCTTGAGATAGCTGCCATCGGTGAGGCGCAGGACCTTGTCGCCATGGTGATCGGCTTCCACTACCTGGGCGGCGTCGCGCAATTCGAGATAGCGCGAATGTTCGAGAGGCTTCATGCAGGACCCGTCAACGTCAGGGCGTGCATGTTACCCGAAGGTGGCAGGCTGTGAAGTGACCCCTGCGACCTATCCGGCCGCTTGTTGCTAGAATCAGATTTTTGCCGGCAGCTTTACATGCGCCCAACACGTCAACTCCTGTATTTCGTCTACGGCGGTGCCCAGGCCTATCGGCAGGAGCTGAAGTTCAGCCTGCTCAGCGCCCTGCACTGGCGGCAGGGCCAGGACATCGCCCTCCGTATCCTGACCGATCGGCCGCAGGACTACCGCGGCTGGCCGGTGGACGTAATGGCCATCGAGGCCGCGACACTCAGGGAGTGGCAGGGGCAGCACGGCTATCTGCATCGCAGCAAGGCCTGCGCCATCGCCTGGGCCTTGCCGCGGGCCGACAAGACCCTGTTCCTGGACAGCGACACCGTGGTCCAGGCGCCACTGGCGTCGCTGTTCGACGGCATCGACAGCGGACGCGGGCTGCTGGACATCGAGGAGTGGTCCTGGCGCAAGGCCCGTACCCGCCCGGAATTCGTCCGCTTCGCGGCGGCCCTGGCCGCGCGGGGCCAGGAGCCGGCGGAAGAGACCCGGCTCTACAACAGCGGCGTCTGCGGTCTGGCGCGGGTCCATCTGCCGCGGGTCGCGCAGGCCATCGCCCTGATCGACGACTGGCATGGCCACGACGAGGAGGTCCATACCCTGGAGCAGATCGCCCTGTCGTTCAGCCTGGCGGATCTGGCCATCAGCGAGGCGCGCGGCCCCGTGCGCCACTACTACGCGGAAAAGCGCTTTCTGCATTTCATGCTGGCGCACTTCTTCGAGCGCTATGGCGAGGACTATTCGCCGGCGCTGCAGCAGCACTGGCAGGAGGTACCCCTGACCAAGCCGCTGCCCGATGTCTGGACCCGGCTGCGGGTGAAGTGGCAACTGGCCGGACTGGACAAGCAGCGGGCGAGCCTGGGACGCAAGCTGCTCTACGGCTGCCTGGCGCCCCAGGACAGCTACGCTCGTGCCTGTCGCCACGTCTGGTGGGAGCGGGCGCTGAGCGAGCGCCTCGGCGGCGGCGATCGCCAGGCCTTCGCCGAAGGCATCTGGCCCAACGACCTGCCGCGGCCGCACCTGGCCGACGAAGCCAGCGCGGCCCTCGACTACTTGCGCAAGCGGGTGCGCGGCTAGGCCGCCATCCCCGGGAAATTCCATGCGAACGCTCTTTCTCGTCGTCCTCTATGGCTTGCGCCCCGCGGAGTCGGCCACCCTCGACAGCCTGCTGGCCCAGCCCCCGGCCAGCCTGCCGGCCGACAGCGACCTGCTGGTCTGGAACAACGGTCCCCGGATGCTGGAGGACGCGGAGCGCCAGTCGCTGCTGGCGGCCCCGGGTTGGACGACGGTCCTGATCGAGGAAGACCTCGGCAACCCGCCCCTGAGCCGGGTCTACAACCAGGCACTGCGACTGGGCGCCGAGCGCCTGGTGATCTTCGACCAGGACACCGTGGTGGATGGGCGCTATCTAGAGGCGCTTGGCCAGACGGCCGAATTGCTGGTGCCCCTGGTGCTGGGCGCGGGCGCCATCCGCTATCCCCATCAGTACAAGGCGGTGGTGACCGCAGAAGGGCCCCTGGATCCCCAGGCCACTGTGACCATCAGTTCGGGCCTGTGCCTGACGCAGGGCCTGGCCGCGCGTATCGCGGCCCGCCACGGCGATGTCTTCGACGAGCGCTTCGCCCTCTATGGCGTCGATGTCTCCTTTTTCCTGCGAGTGCAGGCGCTGGCGCGGGAGGCGCCGGTGGAGCTGCGCTGCGCGGGCATCCTCGACCATTCGCTGTCCGAACTGGAAGCGGAAACCCCGGCCCAGCGGCGCTTTCGCGACATCGAGAAATTCTATGTCGCCCTGCTGCTGCGCCTGCACTACAAGGGCGCCTCGCGCGGCAAGGTGCTGCGCTACCTGGGGCGGCAGCTGCTGGGCAATCGACTGTATCTGTACGGCGTGCTGCCGCAGATGCTGCGGACCGTCCTCAGGGGGCGCCATCCCCGAGCGTAGCGCTCGGCAGCGGGCGGATCACCGCCTCGTGGCGACTGTAGTAGAGGCTTTCGGCGGGGATGTCGCGCATCACCAGGGCGCCGGCGCCGACCACTACGTTGTCACCGATGGTCAGGTGGTCGCCGACGATGCAGACGTGGGCGCCAAGGCTGACATTGTCGCCGATGAAGATGCCGACGAGTTGCGCCGGATCGTCGCTCTTGATGCCGATGGTGGTGTGCTGGCGGATCATCACGTTGCGGCCGATCACCGCCAGATTCGACACGCAGATGCCCATGCGATGGGGCAGGCGCAGCCCGGGCCCGATACGGGCGCCCAGCAGGATCTCGATATTGTGCCGGCGGATAAGCCGGCGATTGATCCGCTCGGCCAGCTTGCGATAGTTGAGCAGGCCGCGCGGGCGGCAGTAGAGGAATTGCGCCAGGCGATACCAGAACAGGAAGCTCGGACTTTCTCCCGCCATTACACGGCGGAACAGGCGCTTGAGCCGCAAGGGCTTGCCGGGTGCATCCAGCACCTCCAGGCGCCAATGGTCCTTGAGCTCGGCATAGGTGGCGATCAGCGGTTGCATGTCAGGGGTCCGCAGCGGGGGAGGGCAAGCCTAGCGGAAAATCCCGCCGCTGGGTCGGCGGCGGGTGCGTGTTAACATGGCGCTTTTGCGTCACGACGAGACCATGAGCCAAGACTCCCCTGCGCAGACCTCCAGTCTGAAGATCTATTTCCGCCTGCTCGGCTACGTGCGGCCCTACGTCGGCATGTTCGCCCTGAGTATCGTCGGCTTCCTGATCTTCGCCTCCACCCAGCCGATGCTGGCGGGCATCCTCAAGTACTTCGTCGATGGCCTGAACAACCCCGACGCCTCCATGTTCCCGGGCTGGCCGATTGTCGGTGGCCTGCATCTGGTGCAGGCGGTGCCGCTGATGATCATCCTGATCGCCGCCTGGCAGGGGGTCGGTTCCTTTCTCGGCAACTACTTCCTGGCGCGGGTCTCCCTCGGCCTGGTGCACGACCTGCGGGTGGCGCTGTTCAACCACATGCTGCGCCTGCCCAATCGCTACTTCGACGCCAACAACTCGGGTCACCTGATCTCGCGCATCACCTTCAATGTCACCATGGTGACCGGCGCCGCCACCGAGGCGATCAAGGTGGTGATCCGCGAAGGCATGACCGTGGTCTTCCTGTTCGCCTCGCTGCTGTGGATGAACTGGAAGCTGACCCTGGTGATGGTGGCCATCCTGCCGCTGATCGCCCTGATGGTGACCAGCGCCAGTCGCAAGTTCCGCAAGCAGAGCAGCAAGATCCAGTCGGCCATGGGCGACGTCACCCACATCACCTCCGAGGCCATCCAGGGCTATCGGGTGGTGCGCAGCTTTGGCGGCGAGACCTACGAGCAACGGCGCTTCCTCGATTCCAGCCTGGCCAACACCGACAAGCAGCTGACCATGACCAAGACCGGCGCGGTCTATACGCCCATGCTGCAGCTGGTCATCTACTCCGCCATGGCGGTGCTGATGTTCCTGGTGCTCTGGCTGCGCGGCGAAGCCTCCGCCGGTGACCTGGTGGCCTACATCACCATGGCCGGCCTCCTGCCCAAGCCGATCCGGCAGCTCTCCGAGGTCAGCTCCACCATCCAGCGCGGCGTGGCCGGTGCGGAAAGCATCTTCGAGCAGCTTGACGAGCCCGCCGAACGCGACGACGGCCGTGAAGAACGCGAGCGCGTCCAGGGTCGGCTGGAGGTGCGCAACCTGACCTTCCGCTACCCGGGCACCGACAAGCCGGTGCTGGAAGGCATCGACTTCGTCGCCGAGCCCGGCCAGATGGTGGCCCTGGTGGGCCGTTCCGGCAGCGGTAAGTCGACCCTGGCCAACCTCATTCCCCGTTTCTACCAGCACGAGCAGGGCGAGATCCTCCTTGACGGCCTGGAGATCCAGGACTATCGGCTGACCAACCTGCGCCGGCACATCGCCCTGGTGACCCAGCACGTCACCCTGTTCAACGACAGCGTCACCAACAACATCGCCTATGGCGACCTGGCCGGGGCGCCGATGGAGCAGGTGAAGGCGGCGGCCGAGGCGGCCTATGCCGACGAGTTCATCCAGCGCCTGCCGCAGCGGTACGACACCCAGGTCGGCGAGAACGGCGTGCTGCTCTCCGGCGGTCAGCGCCAGCGCCTGGCGATCGCCCGGGCCCTGCTGAAGAACGCGCCGCTGCTGATCCTCGACGAGGCCACCTCGGCGCTGGACACCGAATCCGAGCGCCACATCCAGGCGGCGCTGGACCGCGTCATGCAGGGCCGTACCACCCTGGTGATCGCCCACCGTCTCTCCACCATCGAGAAGGCCGACCTGATCCTGGTGATGGACCATGGCCGCATCGTCGAGCGTGGCAGCCATGGCGAACTCTTGGCGCTGAACGGCTACTATGCGCGCCTGCACGCCAAGCAGTTCGAGGACGTCGCTCCCGCGACGCCCGCGTCCCATGCTGAATAGGTTCCGTTTCTGGCGTGAACGCGGCTGGACGACCATCTCCGCCGCCGACTACGCCGCCACCTGGCAGCGCCATGGCGGCAGCGTCGCGACTCACCCTGAAATCGTCGCCCGCCTGGCCGAACTGGCCGGCATCCCGGTGCGCTACCTGGGCTGGCCCGGCGCGGATGGCCTGCAGGCCGCGGTGCCCTGCTGGGGGCGCGAGCTGGCGCTGTCGCGCACGGTACTGAAGAAGCGCCGCCAGCGCGCCCTGTTCGACCTGGGCAACGCCGAGATCATCCTGCCGGCCGCGGCCGGTACCGCCGCACCCCTGCGGCAGCGCGCCCGTTATCTGTCGCCACTGTGCGACGAGCGTTTCGCCGGTCTGCGCCGGCAGAGCGAAGAACTGGCCATGCTGCGCGAGCCGGAAGCCTGGTCGAAGAAATTCCGCTACAACCAGCGGCGCGAGCAGCGCCTGTTCGAGGACGCCGGGGGGCGCGTGGTCCCCATGGCCGAGCTGGACAGCGCCGAGCAGGCACGGATCTATGCCGAGCTGTTCGAGGCGCGCTGGGGCTTCGAGGTGCCGGGCAAGACCCGGCTCGCCGAGGTGTTCGGCCTGCTGCGGGAGTTCATGACCGGTTCGCTGCTCATGCTCGGCGAGCGTCCGGTGGCGATCCAGGTGCTCTATCGCGTGGAAGCGCCCGAATGGATCAGCGTCGAATACGTCAACGGCGGTGTCGATCCCGCTGCCAGCGACCTGAGTCCCGGCAGCGTCCTCACCTATCTGAACACCCAGGCCGCCTGGCAGGATGCCCGCGCCCTCGGCAAGGCGTTGCGCTACTCCTTCGGCCGCGCCGATCGCGACTACAAGGACCGCTGGTGCCATCGCGTCACCGTCTTCGAGAGCTGAGATGACCGCCCGCAAACAAGCCCTGCTCAAGCGTCACCGCCGCCACAAGCGACTGGTCCTGGCGGTCATCGCCGTCGTGCTGCTCGGTTGCCTGGCGCTCGGGCCCTGGTGGAGCGCGCCGCTGCTGGCGCTGCTGGTCTGGCTCGGCCACGAGGCCTGGTTCGCCGATCATCTCTTCTATTCGCCGCGCGACAACTACAGCTACCAGTTCCCTGCCGACACCCTGGTGCTGGGCCTGCATCTGGAGCACGGTCGACTGGCCGCGGTGGAATTGCCGCCGGGCGAGCTGACGCTGTTCCTGGAATGTCGGCTGCGGGCCGGCTGGCTCGGTCGCCTGCTGGATCCCCGGGTGCACCTGCGCGCCGGTGACGAAGGCGATCGCCAGGACTTCGAGCGCGGTGTGGCCGGGCGGCGCTATGTCAATCTCAGTGGCTACGCCGAGGCCCTGCGGCGTGGCGAATTGCACCTCTGGACGCGCTTCTGCCGGCTGCAGGGCGAGTTGCGCCTGCACGTCTTCGCTCAGCCGGATTTTCGCAGCAAGCGGGTCATGGTCATCGCGCCCCACGCCGACGACGCCGAACTGGCGGCGTTCGGCCTCTACAGCCAGGCACAGGAAGCCAGCATCGTCACCCTGACCCAGGGCGAGATCGAGGCCGGGCACTACCAGCGCCTGGGCCTCGATCGCCTGGCCGCGGCCCGGCTCAAGGGCCGGCTGCGCACCTGGGACAGCCTGGTCACGCCGCTGTGGGGTGGGGTGCCGCCCGCGCGCTGCGTGCAGCTGGGCTACTACTGCCTGCAATTGCCGGCCATGCGCCAGGCGCCGGAAGATACCTTCGGCTCCCGCGAGTCCGGCGACAGCGATATCCGCAGCGCCCGTCGCCACAATCCCCTGCAGCTGCCCGGCGATGGCGACGGCGTCCCCACCTGGCGCAACCTGGTCGCCGATCTGGTGGCCCTGCTGGAGCACTTCCGTCCCGAGGTGGTGGTGCTGCCGCATCCGCAGATCGATCCCCATGCCGATCACGTGGCCAGTACCCAGGCCCTGCGGGAAGCCCTGACCCTCAGCCAGTGGCAGCCCGAACTCGAGCTGCTCTACGCCAACCACCTGCACGACAACGACCGCTGGCCCATGGGCCCGGCCGAAGGCGGCATCGCCCTGCCGCCGGCCATCGAGACGCCCGCGCCCCTGGTGCCCTGGAGTCCGCTGCTGACCCCCGAGCGGCGGCTGGACAAGGCCATGGCCCTGGGTATGCAGCACGACCTGCTGGTGCCGCTGCCGGCGAAGAAGCGCCTGCGCCGGGCCATCCAGTGGCTGCTGGCCGGACGCCGCTGGCCGCGCACCGGCGAAGACGAGTTCTTCCGCAAGGCCGTACGCCGTCACGAGCTGTTCTGGATAAGCCGCCGCGACGAGCTCTGAACCCGGCGTCTCCCGCCGGCAGGCGCTTTCGGGGCGCCTTGGCCCCTATGCTATGATCGCCGCCATTTTCGCGCTTTGGAGCCTGTCCCTATGAAGCTGACCATGCCTCGCTTCGATCTCGCGCCGGTCCTGGTGGTCGGCGACGTGATGCTCGACCGCTACTGGCACGGCACCACCTCGCGGATCTCCCCCGAGGCGCCGGTGCCCGTGGTGCGCGTCGACCAGCACGAGGATCGTCCCGGTGGCGCGGCCAACGTCGCCCTCAATATCGCCGCCCTGGGCGCGCCGGCCTATCTGGTCGGCGTCACCGGCCAGGACGAAGCCGCCGATGCCCTCACCGACAGCCTGAGAGCGGCTCACGTGCAGGTGCGCTTCCAGCGCATCGCCCAGCAGCCGACCATCGTCAAGTTGCGCATCATGAGTCGCCATCAGCAACTGATCCGGGTCGACTTCGAAGAGCCCTTCGACACCGATGCCCAGGCGCTGGCCTCGGACACCGCCGCCATGCTGGCCGGGGTCAAGGTGCTGGTGCTGTCCGACTACGGCAAGGGCGCCCTGAAGAATCACCAGGCCCTCATCCAACTGGCCCGGGCGCGCAACATCCCGGTGCTGGCCGATCCCAAGGGCAAGGACTTTTCCATCTATCGCGGCGCCAGCCTGATCACGCCGAATCTCTCCGAATTCGAAGCCATCGTCGGCGTCTGTGCCGACGACGCCGAGCTGGTGGCCAAGGGCAGCGAATTGATGGCGCGCCTGGATCTGGGCGCGCTGCTGGTGACTCGCGGCGAGCACGGCATGACCCTGCTGCGTCCCGCTCAGCCGGCTCTGCATCTGCCGGCGCGTGCACGCGAGGTGTTCGATGTCACCGGCGCAGGCGACACCGTGATCTCCACCCTGGCGGCTGCCCTGGCCGCCGGCGAGGACCTGCCCCAGGCCGTGGGGCTGGCCAATCTGGCCGCCGGCATCGTCGTCGGCAAGCTGGGTACCGCCGCCATCAGCGCCCCCGAGCTGCGGCGCGCGGTGCAGCGCTCGGAAGGCTCCGAGCGTGGCGTCCTGACCCTGGAACAGCTGCAGCTGGCCATCGAGGACGCCCGCGCCCATGGCGAGAAGATCGTCTTCACCAACGGCTGCTTCGACATCCTCCACGCCGGTCACGTGACCTACCTGGAGCAGGCGCGCGCCCAGGGCGATCGCCTGATCGTCGCGGTCAACGACGATGCCTCCGTGACCCGTCTCAAGGGCCCGGGCCGGCCGATCAACAGCGTCGACCGGCGCATGGCGGTGCTGGCCGGCCTCGGCGCGGTGGACTGGGTCATCCCCTTCAGCGAGAACACCCCGGAGCGCCTGCTGGAGCAGGTGCGCCCGGATGTGCTGGTCAAGGGTGGCGACTACAAGAGCGTCGAAGAGGTGGTCGGCGCCCAGATCGTGCAGGCCTACGGTGGCGAGGTGCGCATCCTCGGCCTGGTGGAAAACAGCTCCACCACCGCCATCGTCGAGCGCATCCGCAACCGCACCTGAGCGCGGACTCCCGGGTTAAGCTGGGCGCAGAACCTCCCTGGAGCTGCGCCATGCCCTCGACGCCCCTGCTGATCCTTGGTACTGCCGTTTCTACCGACCCGCACGCTGGCCAACCGCTCGGTCATCCGCTCAAGCTGGCCAATCGGCATGGTCTGATCGCCGGCGCCACCGGCACCGGCAAGACCGTGACCCTGCAGCGCCTCGCCGAAGCCTTCAGCGACGCCGGCGTCGCCGTCTTCGCCGCCGACATCAAGGGCGATCTCTGCGGCCTCGGCGCGGCCGGAGCGCCCCAGGGCAAGCTGGCCGAGCGCATCGCCGCCCAGGGTCTGCCGCACCAGCCCCAGGCCTATCCGGTCACCCTCTGGGACGTCGACGGCAAGCGCGGTCATCCGCTGCGTACCACCCTGAGCGAGATGGGCCCGCTGTTGCTGGGCAATCTGCTGGAGCTGACCGACAGCCAGCAGGCCGCCTTGCACGCCGCCTTCAAGGTGGCCGATCGCGAGGGCCTGCTGCTGCTCGATCTCAAGGACCTCAAGGCGGTCCTCAATCACCTGCGCGAACAGCCCGACGCCCTCGGCGAGGACCGCGCGCTGTTCACCGGCGCCTCGGCCCAGGCGCTGCTGCGCCGGCTGGCGACCCTGGAGCAGCAGGGCGCCGAGGCCTTCTTCGGCGAGCCGGCGCTGCAACTGGAAGACGTGCTGCGCCCGGAGGCCGACGGCCGCGGACGCATCCACCTGCTCGATGCCAGTCGCCTGGTGCACGAGGCGCCCAAGGTCTATGCCACCTTCCTGATCTGGCTGCTGGCCGAGCTGTTCGAGCAGCTGCCCGAGCGCGGCGATGCCGATAGGCCGGTGCTGGCGCTGTTCTTCGACGAGGCCCATCTGCTGTTCGGCGACACCCCCAAGGCCCTGCGCGATCGCCTGGAGCAGGTGGTGCGACTGATCCGTTCCAAGGGCGTCGGCGTCTATTTCGTCACCCAGTCGCCCAGCGATCTGCCGGACGCCATCCTCGCCCAGCTGGGCTTGCGCATCCAGCACGGCCTGCGCGCCTTCACCGCCCGGGAGCAGAAGGCCCTGCGCGCGGTGGCCGACGGCTTCCGGCCCAATCCGGCGTTCGACAGCCTGCAGGTGCTGACCGAGCTGGGCATCGGTGAGGCCCTGGTGGGCAGCCTGGAAGACAAGGGCACGCCGGCGATGGTCCAGCGCGTGGCCATCGCCCCGCCGCAATCCCGAGTCGGCCCGCTGAGCGAAGCCGAGCGCCAGACGCTGATCCGCCAGTCGCCCCAGGCGGGTCGCTATGACCGAGCCGTGGATCGCGAATCGGCCTACGAGATCCTGCGGGATCGTCAGGCCGAGCGGGTGCCGGCGGAGTCGCCGGCAGCGGCACAGACCAAGGCCGGGCAGGGCGGTGCACTCAGCGATCTGGTAGGCGAGCTCGCGGGACATGCGCTCAGGAGTGCGGCGCGCCAGGCGGCCAATCAACTCGGACGGCAGCTGGTCCGGGGGCTGCTTGGCTCCCTGCTGGGTGGCAAGCGCCGCTAGCCGGGCCGCAGGCAAAAAAAGACCCCGCCTGGGCGAGGTCCTTGAGCTTCACGCAGTCATTACATGCGCGGGGCGACGGGGTTGGCGTCGTTGGAGATGGTCACTTCCACGCGACGGTTCAGGGCGCGGTCGGAGGCGTTGCTGTTGCTGGCCACCGGGAAGGCCTTGCCATAGCCACGGGTCTGGATGCGGCTCGGCTCGACGCCGGCGCTGACCAGGGCGGTCTGGATGGCCTGGGCGCGACGCTCGGACAGCTGCTGGTTGTAGGAGTCGCTGCCGACGCTGTCGGTGTAACCCTCGACGATCACCTTGCGCTCGGGATTCTGCTTCAGGTAATCGGCCAGCTTCTGGGCATTGGCGTAGCCCTGGGGCTTGAGTTCGGCCTTGTTGAAGTCGAACAGCACATTGCCGAAGGTCACCACGGTGCCGCGCTCGGTCTGCTTGGCCTGCAGGGCGTCCTGCAGCTGCTTGAGCTGGGCGGTACGGGCATCCAGGCGAGCCTGGGTACGTTCGGCGTCGACATTCTGCATCTGGGCTTCGGTCATGCGCAGCTTGATGGTCTGCATGGCCGTCTGGATGCGCTGGTTGGTCAGGTAGGCCAGCTGGTCGACGGTCTTCTCGTTTTCACCGTCCTTGTAGGCCTTCTCGGCCTTCTGCAGCCAGGTACCGGCGTCCTTGGTCTCCAGGGCGGCCAGTTGGGCGGCCTGGGGCTGGGATTCCAGCGCCGAGTAGTCGGACTTGGCCTGTTCCAGATTCGGGTTGGGCGGCGTGGAGCAGGCGGCCAGGGCCAGGCTGAGCAGCGACACGGCAGGGATCAGAATGTGTTTACGCATGATGGTCGTCCTTTGAATTCGTGAAGGGAGGAAAGGGGCGGTCGCTTACTGCTGGACCTTCTTCTGCAGGTTCTGCTGGAGCTGCAGGTTGATCTGACCTTCCTCACGGATCTGCTGGATGCTGTTCTGGGCATCCTTGAGCGCGGCGTCGGCCTTGGCGGCCTGGGTCTTGCGGGTGGCCAGGCGGGCATCCCACTCGGCCTGTTCGGCCAGTTGCTTGGCTTCGTCGTACTTCTCGTTGGACAGGGCGGTCTGGGCCTGGGTCCACTTGTCCTGGGCCGACTTGGTCTCGATGGGGGCGAACTGGTTGCCACCGGAGCTCACGGCCTCGTTGACGGCGGACTGGGTCACGGCCATCTGGGCGGTCGGCGGATTGCCGGCGCAACCGGCCAGCAGCAGCGAGCTGCCCAGGGCAAGGGCTGCAAGTTTCAGGGTGCAGGCTTTGGAAAGGGACTTTTGGGCAGTGGCACTCTTCATGGATTCAAGCTCCGTTGTTGATCCGAAAAGCGCGCCGCCGGCACGGGCAGGGCGGGCGCCTGGTCAGTTGAAAGCCGCACGTGGAAGCAAGTCCGATCCGTCCCCAAGGGGCCGTGACGGGTACTGGTAACCAGCCCTCGTCCAGCGCTGCGGTCTGACTCTGTGACCGCTCATCCGGCAAAAATGTTCACTGGCTATCGAATTTCGGCGTGCGCGGAAGCCCTTGGCAGAGCGGTATCGGCGTAGGTAAAGCTGCAGGTCGGCGGCTAGCCGGGCGTTTCGGACTGCAGGCGATGCAGGTGCTTGCGCGCCAGTTCCAGGAAGCGCGGCGTGGTGCCGGCATCGGCATAGAGGGGGTCGCCGAGTTCATCGGTGGCCACCACGTCCTCACCCTGCACATAGGGGAAACTGGCTTCCAGTTCTTCGAAGGCGGCCGCCAGCAACTCGCCGAGCAGGGCTTCGGGCGTGCGCTGGGGATAGAGTTCGCAGAGCGCCTCGAGACGGGCCGCGGTCTCGACTTCCAGGTCGAGGCGGTAGCTGCGGGTGGTGCCGGAGGGGGTGGCCTGCTGCTCCCATTGGTGAGCGAGTTCGCGAATCTTCATGAGCATCTCCCGTGGCTTAGGCAAAGGTCGGATATTCAGGTTGAGCGAGGCTGGGCACCCTGCAACAGCCGGGGCTTGCAACCGTGACAGCAGGGTGCTGTCCTCTGCGCTAGACCGCAGCGGTTGCCGTGAGGTCCGAACCGGTACTTTCGAGGAGCACGAGATGGTGGAAATCGACGTTCGCCTGCGCGAGCAGGTGCGGTTGCTGGGCGATCTGCTGGGGCAGACCATCGCCGACCAGCATGGCGCGGCCTTTCTCGACAAGATCGAGCGGATCCGCAAAGGCGCCAAGGCCGCCCGTGGCGGCTCCGCGGAGGGTGCCCGCCAACTGGGCGACACCCTGGATACCCTGGCCGAAGACGAGCTGCTGCCAGTGGCGCGGGCCTTCAGCCATTTTCTCAACCTGGCCAACATTGCCGAGGAATATCATCGGGTCAGACGGCGCACCGAAGACGAGCCGCCCCCCTTCGAGCAGCAGGTGCTGCCGGAATTGCTGGAGCGGCTGGGCGCGGCCGGGCACTCCGGCCAGGCACTGGCCGAGCGGGTCGCGGCGCTGGACATCGATCTGGTGCTGACCGCCCATCCCACCGAGGTCTCCCGGCGCACCCTGATCCAGAAATACGACGAGATCAGCGCGCAACTGGCGGCCCTCGATCATCGCGACCTGACCGCTGCCGAGGTGGCCGCCATCGAGGCACGGCTGCGCCGGCTGATCGCCGAGGCTTGGCACACCGAAGAGATCCGCCGCCAGCGCCCGACGCCGGTGGACGAAGCCAAGTGGGGCTTCGCGGTGATCGAGAATTCGCTCTGGCAGGCGATACCCAGCCTGCTGCGCAAGCTGGATGCCGGCCTGCAGCAGCGCACCGGCCAGCGGTTGCCGCTGACGGCGGCGCCGGTGCGCTTCTCGTCCTGGATGGGGGGCGACCGCGACGGCAATCCCAATGTCACCGCCGCCATCACCCGCGAGGTGCTCCTGCTGGCGCGCTGGATGGCCGCTGATCTCTATCTGCGCGATGTCGATCGGCTGGCCGCGGAGCTGTCCATGCAGGCGGCCAGTCCGGCCCTGCGCGAGCAGGCCGGCGATCACCCGGAGCCCTATCGCAAGGTGCTCAAGGTGCTGCGCGAGCGGCTGCAGATCACCCGCAGCTGGGCGGCCCATGCCATCACCGATCCCCATGCCGGCGCCCGCCATGTCCTCAGCGACAACGCCGAGCTGATCGCGCCGCTGCAGCTGTGCTACGACTCCCTGCAGCGCTGCGGCCTGGGGGTCATCGCCGACGGTTCCCTGCTCGATACCCTGCGGCGGGCCCGCACCTTCGGCCTCTATCTGGTCCGCCTGGACATCCGCCAGGACGCTGCGCGCCATGCCGCGGCCATGGCCGATATCTGCCGCTACCTGGACCTGGGCGACTATGCCGCCTGGAGCGAGGAGCAGCGCCTGGAATTCCTCCGCGGCGAGCTCGGCAGCCGGCGCCCCCTGCTGCCGCTGGACGCCGAGCTGGAGGCCGATACCCGGGAGGTGCTCGCCACCTGCCGCGTCATCGCCGCTTCGCCGCCCGATGCGCTGGGCTCCTATGTCATCTCCATGGCCGGCGCCGCATCCGACGTGCTGGCCGTGCAGCTGCTGCTGCGCGAGTGTGGGGTGCGGCAGCCGATGCGCGTGGTGCCGCTGTTCGAGACCCTCGACGACCTGGATCACGCCGGCACCGCCATCGCCAGCCTGCTCGACCTGCCCGACTATCGTGCGCGGCTGGCCGGTCCCCAGGAGGTCATGATCGGCTATTCCGACTCGGCCAAGGACGCCGGCACCCTGGCGGCCGCCTGGGCCCAGTACCGTGCCCAGGAAGCCCTGGTGGACATCTGCGCCAGTCGTGGCGTCGAACTGCTGCTGTTCCATGGCCGTGGCGGCACCGTGGGGCGTGGCGGTGGCCCGGCTCACGCGGCCATCCTCTCGCAACCGCCGGGCTCGGTGGCCGGGCGCTTCCGCACCACCGAACAGGGCGAGATGATCCGCTTCAAGTTCGGTCAGCCAGCCATCGCCGAGCAGAATCTGGCGCTGTACCTGGGCGCCGTGCTGGAGGCTACCCTGTTGCCGCCACCGGCACCCGAGCCGGCCTGGCGCGAGCAGATGGATCGCCTCGCCCGCGATAGCTTGCAGGCCTATCGCGGGGTGGTGCGCGAGGATCCGCATTTCGTTAGCTATTTCCGTCAGGCCACGCCCGAGCAGGAGCTGGGCCGGTTGCCCCTGGGCAGTCGCCCGGCCAAGCGCCGCGAAGGCGGCGTGGAAAGCCTCAGGGCCATCCCCTGGATCTTTGCCTGGACCCAGACCCGGCTGATGCTGCCGGCCTGGCTCGGCTGGGAAAGGGCGCTGGAAGAAGCCGAGCGCCGTGGCGAATCGCCGCTTTTGCGCGAGATGCGCGAGCGCTGGCCGTTCTTCCAGACGCGCATCGACATGCTGGAAATGGTGCTGGCCAAGGCCGAAGCCGAACTGGCGCGGCTCTATGATGAGCGCCTGGTGGAGGCTGATCTGCAGGTCCTCGGCAGCCAGTTGCGCGAGCGGCTGCGCCAGGCCGGGGTGGCGGTATTGCGCCTGACCGGGCAGGACGAATTGCTCGAGCACCATCCGGAAACCCTGGTGTTCATCGCCGTGCGCAACACCTATCTCGATCCGCTGCATCTCCTGCAGATCGAGTTGCTGGCCCGGGCGCGGGCGGCGGGCGAAAGCCAGCCGGCCGCACTCGATCAGGCGCTGCTGGTGAGCGTGGCCGGGATCGCCGCAGGACTGCGCAATACCGGCTGAACAGACTGTCGCTTTTGCCGGGGTCCGGCGTCGTCTGGACGGCCCCGGCACCTGCGACGCTTGGTAACTTGTGCGGCCAGGGGGCGCTGTGTATGGTTGGTCCCTTTGGCCGTCTCGTGTCGTCGACAACAATCATCGCGACAGCGCCCCACGCGGGCTGCCAGTCCGAGACCATTCTAAGGAGCAACAGATGCGCGTAATCCTGCTGGGAGCGCCCGGTGCCGGCAAAGGTACTCAGGCCCGGTTCATCACTGAGAAATTCGGCATTCCGCAGGTTTCCACCGGCGACATGCTGCGTGCCGCGGTCAAGGCCGGCACGCCCCTGGGCCTGCAGGTCAAGGACATCATGGACAACGGCGGCCTGGTCTCCGACGAGATCATCATCGCCCTGATCAGCGAACGCATCCTCGATGCCGATTGCGCCAAGGGTTTCCTGTTCGACGGCTTCCCGCGCACCATTCCCCAGGCCGAGGCCCTCGAAGCCGCGGGCGTCAAGATCGACCACGTGCTGGAAATCGCCGTCGATGACGAGGAAATCGTCCAGCGCCTGTCCGGTCGCCGCGTGCACCCGGGTTCGGGTCGCGTCTATCACGTCGAGCACAATCCGCCCAAGGTTGCCGACACCGACGACCTGACCGGCGAGCCGCTGGTACAGCGCGAAGACGACCGCGAAGCCACCATTCGCAAGCGTCTGGACCTCTATCATTCCCAGACCAAGCCGCTGGTGGAGTTCTACCAGAAGCTGGGCGCCGCCCAGGGCACGCCGAAGTGCAGCCGCATCGAGGGCGTGGGTTCGGTGGATGCCATCACCGCCAAGGTGCTGCAGGCCCTGAACTAAACGCCGGTAACGGCCGCCTGTGCCTGCAGGCGGCCCGGTCAAGGCGCCGTCCTGGCGTCATGACCGATGGGCGGGTCCCCTCGCGTCCCGTCTTCCTCTAGAATGCGCAGCCTTTTCCCTAGTCGCGGATTCGCCCCATGTCCATCCTGCTCGCCCTCGACACCGCCACCGAAGCCTGTTCGGTCGCCTTGCATCTGGGCGACGAGATCATCCATCGCTACGAGATCGCGCCACGCCTGCATGCCCAGCGGGTCCTGCCCATGGTGCAGGAGTTGTTGGCCGAGACCGGTCTGAGTCTGGCGCAGGTGGACGCCATCGCCTTCGGTCGCGGTCCGGGCGCCTTCACCGGCGTGCGCATCGCCATCGGCGTGGTGCAGGGCCTGGCCTTCGGTCTGGAGCGACCGGTGCTGCCGGTGTCGAATCTGGCGATCATCGCCCAGCGCGCCTGGCGCGAGCGTGGCGTGACCCAGGTGGCCGCCGCCATCGATGCGCGCATGGACGAGGTCTACTGGGGCTGCTATCGCCTCGCCGGCGACGCCATGGTGCTGGCGGGGACGGAAGCCGTGCTGGCGCCCGAAGCCGTCGTCCTGCCGGCTGCCGCCACCGGCGACTGGTTCGGTGCCGGCACCGGTTGGGGTTACGTCGGTCGCATGGCCGTGCCGCTGACCGAGCGGGATGCCACCCTGTTGCCCCATGCGCAGGATCTGGCGGTCCTTGCGGCCTCGGCCTGGCAGCGCGGCGAAGCCGTGTCCGCCGAATCCGAAGCGGCGCAACCCGTCTATCTGCGTGATCGGGTCGCCACTCCCAAGCAGTCGGTCTGACGTCAGGAAACCCGGCGTAATAGTCTGACGTCCAAGCCGTATATGCCGCTCGTCCGCCGGTCGTGACGGGCGTCCGGCCCTTGATTGTCATAGCTTTCGACCCTACTTAGAGTAGTGCCATCCGTTCGGGACCTGCCATGCGCATTGACAGCGGCTATTCCTCCTCAGCTTATCCCCTGAATCGTTCCTCGCGCGCGGTCACGCCCGTACGCGAGGTGGCGAAGGACGAGGACGCCCGTCAGAACGCCATCGCCCGCGAGGCCACGGGCAATCCCCGGCCCGACGTCGCGCCCGTCCGCCGCGTCGAGGCGACCGCGGCGACCGATACCGGCAACGGCGGTGGTAATGGCCTGGTGCTCAGCGAGCGGGAAGGGCGCTTTGCCAGTCAGCTCACCGCGCGTGCGCAACAGGCTCTGGCCAGCTACGGCAGCACCGCCGCCCTCGGCGCCGAGCCGGACGGCTCCTCCAGCGTCGTGGGCCTCGATCTTTACGCCTGATGCTGCCGTACTTTCTCGGCTGCCCTTCCTGGAACGACAACGCCTGGCGTGAAAGCCTCTACCACGGCCTGCGCCCGGCTGATTTCCTGCCGCGCTACGCCCAGGTGTTCAATGCCGTGGAAGGCAATACCACCTTCTATGCCTGGCCCGCGGCGGACACCATCCGCCGCTGGGCCGAGCTGATGCCTGCCGACTTCCGCTTCTGCGCCAAGTTTCCCCGCGACATCAGCCATGCGGAGGATCTGCGGGTGCAACTCGCCAGCGCGCGCACCTTTCTCGAACTGCTGGCGCCCCTAGGCGAGCGGGCCAGTCCGCTGTGGCTGCAGCTGCCCGCCGGCTTCGGGCCCGATCGACTCAAGGAACTGCAGGTCTTTCTCTCGGCCATGGCGCCGCGTTGCGCCCTGGCCGTGGAGGTCCGGCACCTGGCTTTCTTCGACAAGGGCGAGTCCGAGCGGGCCTTGAATCGCCTGCTAATGGACCGGGGCGTGGAGCGCGTCGGCCTGGATTCGGCTGCCCTGTTCAGCGCCGATCCGAGCGAGCCGGCCGTGCGCCTGGCCCAGGCCAAGAAGCCGCGGGTACCGGCGCGTGCCCTGGCGTTCAGCGAGCATCCCCAGGTGCGCTTCATCGGCCGCCTGGAACTGGCCGCCAACGACTATTACCTGGCCAAGTGGGTCACCCGGGTCGCCGACTGGATCGAGGCGGGCAAAATGCCCTATGTCTTCCTGCACACCCCGGACAACCGTCAGGCGCCCGAGCTGGCCCTGAGATTCCACGCTCAGCTGCGTGAGCGCCTGCCTGGCTTGCCCGCGTTGCCCGAGTTGAGCACCGCCGACACCGAACAACTCGGCCTGCTCTAGTCCGCGCCCTTCGTCGCGATACGTTTGGCGACGTTTTCGCCGGCATTCCCGTTGTCCGCTCCGGTCAGATGAAGTCTCTCGCTTGACGATCCTCTTCGGCGCGCCGCATGAAAGCCAGACACCTGCTCGGTCTCGTCATCCTGCTCTATGGCGGTCTGCACACCGCCTTCGACCAGGGCTGGCTGCGCATCCCGCCGGCCTACAACCCCTGGGCGCCGCTGGATATCCAGGCACCCACCAATGCCGTCACCCGACTCAAGCTCTGGCGCCTGCAGGCCGATGCCGACTATTGCGCGGCGTCCCTGGCCACGTCGGCGCTCAACTATCGCGAATTGCGCGGCAATGCGGGTTCGGCCGACTGCCCGCTGGAGCGGACGGTGCGCATCCAGCGCGGCGAAGGGGTAAGACTCAGCGGCAGCTTCCTCGCCAGCTGTCCCCTGGCCGTCAGCTTCGCGCTGTTCGAGCGGCAGGCCCTGCAGCCGGCGGCCGAAGCCGTCTATGGCCAGCGGGTGGCCGAGGTGGAGCACTACGGCAGCTTTGCCTGCCGCAACATCTATGGCCGCGCCAGCGGCCGGCGCAGTCAGCACGCCACCGCCAATGCCCTGGACATCGCCGGACTGCGCCTGGCCGACGGTCGGCGGATCAGTGTGGCGCGGGACTGGAAGGGCGATCCCCAGGCCCAGCGCTTGCTGCGGCTGGTGCGTGACGGCGCCTGCCGGTCCTTCAATACCACCCTGGGACCGGACTACAACGCGGCGCACCGCGATCATTTCCATGTCGACATGGGTGGCTTCCGCGTCTGCCGGTAGAATGACCGGTCTTTTCGCCAGCGAGTCGCCCATGTCCACCGCCCGCCCCGCGCTTATCGTCGAAGCCCTGGAACCCGCCTTCATCGAGGCTGCTGCTGACTGGGCCACGCGCCTGGGTCTGCCCCTGGGCACGGCCACGACCGAGGAATTCGCCCTGCAAGTCGGTACTCAGGGCCTGCAACTGGTGCAGCGCGGCCCGGAGGCGCCAGGTCCGGTACGGGTGGACTTCGTCGAGGGGGCGGCGGCGCACAGGCGCAAGTTCGGCGGCGGCGCCGGCCAGATGGTCGCCAAGGCGGTCGGGGTCGGACCCGGCGTACGCCCGCGCATCCTCGATGCCACCGCGGGGCTGGGCCGCGACGCCTTCGTGCTGGCGACCCTGGGCTGTGCCGTGACGCTGGTCGAGCGCCAGCCGCTGATCTCCGCCCTGCTCGAAGACGGCCTCGCCCGCGCGGCACGGGATCACGAAGCGGCCCGCATCGCCGCCCTGATGACCCTGGTGCGGGCCGACTCCACCGCCTACCTGCAAAGCGGGGAAGGCGAGGCGCCGGAGGTGATCTACCTGGATCCCATGTTCCCGCACCGCGACAAGAGCGCCCTGGTGAAGAAGGAAATGCGCCTGTTCCGGCCGCTGGTGGGCGACGATCTGGACGCCCCGGCGCTGCTGGCCGCGGCCCTGGCCCGCGCCAGTCACCGGGTGGTGGTCAAGCGTCCGCGCAAGGCGCCAGCCATCGAGGGGGTAAAGCCGGGCTATGTGCTGGAGGGCAAGTCCAGCCGCTACGATATCTATCCGAAGAAGAGCTTCAAGTCCTCCTAGAGCAGCTAACAATCTTACTGTGCGTCCGCCAAGCGGGCGCGTGCAGTGCTCGGAATTCTCGTGTACCGCTCGTACACTCGAACGCGAGCCCGGTGCGGTTCCTGCGCGTTGCGCGCACCCACCTGACAACCGCTCGTTACGCTTTGTTGGCCGCTCTGAACGAAAAAGCCCTCGGGCGGAAGGACTCCGACCGCGGGCGCTGGTGTCACCGACTTCAGACGGTTGCGGGCTTGGGTGCGCGCCGCTTGCGCCAGGCACGGTAGAAGGGCAGGGCCACCATCAGGATGCAGACGATCCAGATGACCTGGCTGATGCCGCTCTGCCAGAGAATGCCCACTTCGCCGTTGGAGATCGACAGCGCGCGTCTCAGGCTGGTCTCCATCAGCTCGCCAAGGATGAAGCCCAGCAACAGCGGCGAGAGGGGGAAGTCCAGCTTGCGCATGATGTAGCCGAAGATGCCCACGCAGACCATCAGCACCAGGTCGAAGGTGGTGGCATGCACCGCGTAGACGCCGATGCCGGTGATGATGGCGATGGCCGGGGCCAGCGACCAGTTCGGCACATCGAGGATCTTGGTGAACATCTTCACCATGGGCACGTTGAGGATGAGCAGCATGACGTTGGCGATGAACAGCGAGGCGATCAGGCCCCACACCAGATTCGGCTCGTTCTGGAACAGCAGCGGGCCGGGGGTGATGTTGTACAGAGTCAGGGCGCCGATCATCACCGCGGTGGTGCCCGAGCCGGGGATGCCCAGGGTCAGCATGGGAATCATGTTGCCGCACACCGCCGCGCCGATGGCGGTTTCCGGCGCGGCCAGGCCACGCAGGTCACCCTTGCCGAACTTGCCATCGGCACCGGCCATGCGCTTCTCGGTGGTGTAGGCCAGGGCGCTGGCCAGGGTCGCGCCGGCACCCGGCAGGACGCCGATTATGAAGCCGCTCACCGAACTGCGCAGGTTGACCATGAACACGCTGCGGGCTTCGCGCACGTTGAACAGCATGCGCCCGGTGGCCTTGACCGCGACCTGGCCATGATGGGTCTGCTCCAGCAGCAGGAGCAGTTCGCTTACCGAGAACAGCCCCAGCACCAGGATCACGAAGTCGATGCCGTCGGCCAGGTGCACGTTGTCGAAGGTGAAGCGATAGACGCCGCTGTTGGCATCGATGCCCACGGAGGCGATGGCCAGGCCGAAGAGTGCGGCGACCAGGGTCTTGACCGGCTTCTCGGCGGCCATGCCGGAGAGGCTGAGGATGGCCAGGGCCATCAGCGCGAAGTACTCCGCCGGACCGAAGGCGATCGCCCACTTGGCCAGCAGCGGCGAGAACAGCACCATGCCGCAGGTGGCGATGAAGGCGCCGATGAAGGAGCTCCAGGCCGACAGCGACAGGGCCACGCCCGCCATGCCCTGGCGTGCCAGCGGATAGCCGTCCAGACAGGTCATCATGGTCGCGGCTTCGCCGGGGATGTTCAGCAGGATCGAAGAGATCCGGCCGCCGTATTCGCAGCCCAGATAGACCGCCGCCAGCAGGATCAGCGACGTCTCCGGCGGCAGGCCCAGGGCGAAGGCCACCGGGATCAGCAGGGCGATGCCGTTGATCGGCCCGAGACCCGGCAGCAGACCCACCACGGTGCCGATCAAGGTGCCGATCAGCGCCACGATCAGGTTGGTCGGCGTCATGGCGACGCCAAAGCCCTGCATCAGAAAATTCAAGGTTTCCATGTTAGCCTTCCAGGAATTCCAGCACGCCAAGGGGTAGGGGGACTTCCATCACCCGGTCGAACAGCACATAGAGACTTACCGAGAGCAGCAGGCTGACCAGGGCACAGGGCATCAGGCGGCCGCCATAGAGCAGGCCACACAGGGTGGCGGTAAGGAAGGCGCTCAATGGGAAGCCCAGCGGCTGGAAGGTCAGGGCGTAGCCCAGCAGGATGACGCAGCAGGCCACCACCTTGCGCAGCGACGAGGCGTCGAGCGGCTTCTGGTCTTCGCCATCGCCGATCGGCGTGGGGCGGATGATCAGATAGGCGAGGCCCAGGCTCATCAGTCCGAACATCAGCATCGGATAGGCCCGCGGACCGACCGGCTCGTAGGAGAAGGGCGCCTGGTAATCCCGGGCGATGAACAGCATGACGAGTCCGGCCACCAGCCAGACCGCCATGAAGGCGCGTTGGAAGATCATGTCGACATCCTCGAAGGCGCCCGGAGGGGCGCCAGGGGCGGGGGCTCTGTTATTGGATCAGGCCGAATTCCTTGGCCATGCCGCGGTAGCGCGCGACTTCCTTCTGCACATAGGCGTCCAGTTCGGAACCGGTCATGGCGAAGGGGAAGAGCTCGCGCTGATCACGCAGCTTGGCGAAGTCGTCGGACGCCAGCAGCTTGTCGAAGCTGGCTTTCCACCAGTTGTACTGTTCGTCGGTGACCTTCGGGCCGACATAGAAGCCACGCACCACCGGCCAGACGATGTCGTAGCCCTGCTCGCGTGCGGTGGGGATGTCCTTCATCGCCGGTTCGTCGAAACGCTGCTCGGCGAAGACCGCCAGGAGGCGCATGTTGCCGGCCTCGACATGGGGCATGGAGTCGGAGATGTCGGTGCTGCCGACTTGGATGTGGCCACCCAGCAGCGCGGTGGCGATCTCGCCGCCACCTTCCAGGGCCACGTAGCGCAGGTCCTTGGGATTGATGCCGGCGGCCTTGGCGATCAGCGCCGTCTGCATCCAGTCCTGGCTGCCCACGGTGCCGCCGGAACCTATGACCACCTTGCTCGGGTCCTTCTTCAACGCCTCGACCAGATCACCTAGGGTCTTGTAGGGCGAATCGGCCTTGACCGCGATGGCACCGTAGCTGGCACCCACCGCCGCCAGCCAGCGCACGGCCTTCTCGTCGAAGCGACCGAACTTGCCCTGGGCCAGGTTCAGCAGCGAACCACTGGAGAAGGCGACGATGGTGTCGCCATCCGCCGGACGCTGAGCCACTACGGTGTTGTAGGCCACCGCGCCGACGCCGCCGGGCATGTAGGTCACGCGCATGGGCCTGTCCAGCAGCTTGGCTTCCACCAGGCCGCTCTGAGCCAGCTTGCAGGTCAGGTCGAAGCCACCACCCGGCGAGGCTGGGGCGATGCATTCGGGACGCTTGGGTTCGGCCATGGCCTGGGCGGATAGCAGCACGGAGGCGGCCAGGGTCAGGGTGAGGGTGCGCAAGGTGGTGCTCATCGACGTCTTCCTTTTGTTGTTATTTCAGAAGCTGACAGGCGGACACGGCTCAGGCTCGCCAGGACGGCGATCGTTCGGAGAGGTAGCACGGGAGCACGTGGAGCTGCGCGAGGGCGAGCATGGATGTCGTTCCGCTTGTTATTGTTGTTGGCCAACCAGGGGTGGCGCTTGGGCAAGCATCATGCGGTTCTGGGACCGCTACCTTTCACTCTAGACCGCCAAGCTTTCAACAGCCTTTCAGTCGTGAAAGGCAACGAATGTGCATGGCTAGCAGCGGGTCAAGGGGCCACTATCCGGTAAACTCGGACCTTTTAGGCAGGAGCTGTCAGCGTGCGCATCCTATTGGTCGAAGATCATCCGCCACTGGCCGAAAGCGTTGCCCAGGCGCTCAAGAATGCCGGTCTTAACGTCGATTTGCTCAACGATGGCGTGGCCGCTGACCTGGCCCTGCAGAGCGAAAGCTATGCCCTGGCCATTCTCGACGTCGGCCTGCCGCGCATGGATGGCTTCGAGGTGCTGGCGCGCCTGCGCGAGCGCGGCGATCGCCTGCCGGTGCTGATGCTCACCGCCCGCGGCGAGGTCAAGGACCGGGTGCAGGGCCTCAACCTCGGCGCCGACGACTACCTGGCCAAGCCTTTCGAACTCACCGAGCTGGAAGCCCGGGTCAAGGCCCTGCTGCGCCGCAGCGTGCTGGGCGGGGATCGCCAGCAGCGCTGTGGTCCGCTGATCTACGACCTCAATACCTCGCGCTTCACCCTGGGCGAGGAGGCGCTGTCGCTCACCTCCCGCGAGCACGCCGTGCTGGCCGCGCTGATCGCCCGTCCCGGCCGGGTCATGAGCAAGGAACAACTCGCCGCCCAGGTCTTCGGCCTGGACGAGGAAGCCAGTCCCGAGGCCATCGAGATCTATGTGCACCGCCTGCGCAAGAAGCTGGAAGCCGGCGCGGTACGCATCGTCACCTTCCGCGGCCTGGGCTATCTGCTGGAAGAGCAGCATGGCTGAGGTGGCGAAGGCGGCGGGCAGTCTGCGTGGCCGCCTGCTGCTGCGCATGGTCATCCTGCTGGCGGTAATCCTGGCGATCAGCAGTCTGGCGGCCTATCTCAATGGCCGGCGCCTGGCCGACGTGGCCTATGACCGGACGCTGCTGGCTTCGGCCCGTACCATCGCCGCGGGCCTGTCGGCGTCCAACGGCACGCTGCGCGCCGATGTGCCCTACATCGCCCTGGACAATTTCGCCTACGACAACGTGGGGCGTATCTTCTACCAGGTGTTGGATACCCGGGGTCGGCTGATCTCCGGTTACGAAGAGATCCCACCCCCGCCGCCGGGGACGTCCCTGACCCGCGACTATCCGGCCCTGGCGCGCTTCTACAACAGCACCTATCGCGGCAAGGATGTACGGGTGGTCAGCCTGGCCCAGCCGGTCAGCCAGCCGGATCTCACCGGCATGGCCGAGATCCGCGTCGCCGAGACCGCCGAAGCTCGCGAGGAGGTGGCCCGCAGTCTGCTCACCGACACCCTGATCCGCCTCGGGCTGATGGGGTTAGGTGCCATCCTGCTGGTGTGGATGGCAGTGGGTGCCGCCCTGCGTCCGCTGGAGCGCCTGCGCCAGGCGGTGGAAGAGCGTGGGGTGGACGACCTGCGACCGCTGCCGGAGGTCCGGGCGCCCCAGGAACTGCTGCCGCTGGTGCATGCCCTGGAAGGCTTCACCCTGCGCCTGCGTCGCCTGTTCGAGCGCCAGGCCGACTTCATCGCCAACGCCGCCCACGAATTGCGCACCCCGCTGGCGGCGATCAAGGCGCGCGTCGAACTGGGCCTGCGCGAACGCGAGCCCCAGGCCTGGTACGCCACCCTGGAGGTGACCCGCGCGAGCACCGATCGCCTGGCGCGCCTGGCCAATCAGCTGCTGTCGCTGGCACGCATCGAGAGCGGCGCCCAGGCCATCGCCGAGGGGGGCGCCGAACGCCTGGAACTCAGCGAGCTGGCCAGGGAGCTGGCCATGGCGCTGGCGCCGCTGGCCCATGCCAAGGGCGTCGCCCTGGCCTTCGAGCCCTTCGCCAGGGCGCCGGTGATCGGCGAGCCGACGCTGCTCAACGAGCTGCTCTGCAATCTGGTGGAAAATGCCCTGGCCCATAGCCAGCCAGGTGGCAACATCGTGGTGCGGGTGCTGGCCCCGGCGGTGCTGGAGGTCGAGGATGACGGTCCCGGCATTCCGGCCAATGCGCGGGCCAAGGTCTTCGAGCGCTTTCAGCGCCTGGATCCGCAATCCGGGGGCGCCGGGCTGGGATTGGCCATCGTCGGTGAGATCTGCGCCGCCCACCGGGCCCGCATCCAGTTGCTGGACGGCGCGCTCGGCGGCCTAAGGGTGCGGGTCGAATTTCCCGCCGAGGAAGCCTAGGCTCAGCCGAGCAGGGTGCGCGACTGTTCCACCGCGTCCCAGAAGGACTGATCCTGGGCGGGGTCCGGCTGGTTGTTCAACCCCAGGCGGATGCCGGCCGGCAGCGTCTGCACCGCGATCTCCTGCTGGCCCAGGCGCTGCGCATGCAGCTGGGTCGCGACCTGCACGATATCGGCATAGTCGGCCGCCGCGGGCTGGCGCTCCAGCGCCAGATACTCCCGGGGCACGCAGGCGATGTCGGCTGGGAAGTCCCAGACCTTGAGAATGCGTTCGCCGATCTGCGGATGGATGCGCGCCGTCACCTGGTCGAGGGTGATGGCGTTGGCCAGCAGCTCTTCCTGTTCTTCGGCATAGGTGAGGATCGGCAGCACGCCGATCTGGTGCACCAGGCCGGCGAGCAGGGCGCGGTCGGCCATCAGGCGCGTGTACTTCTTGCACAGCGCATGGCTGATGGCGGCGATCTCGGTGCCCTGGCTCCAGACCTCGCGCATCTTGCGATCCACGGCGTCGCTGGTGGCCTGGAACATCTGCTGCATGGCCAGGCCCGTGGCCAGGTTCGCCGTGTAGTTGATGCCCAGGCGCCCGACCGCCATCTGCAGGTCGGTGATCTCCTTGCTGGTGCGCAGCAGCGGGCTGTTGACCACCTTGATCAGGCGCGCCGTCAGGGCCGCGTCCATGGCGATCACCCGGCTCAGCTCGGCGACACCCACGTTGGGGTCTTCGGCCGCTTCTCTGACCTTCAGCGCCACCTCGGGAAGGGTGGGCAGCACCACGCGATCGGTGTCTATCGCGTGAAGAAGATCCTGGACAACTTTTTCGGCAAGAGGAGTCATGACGTACCTGTGTGAGGAGCGGAAAAGGCGATCCCAACCTTCAGCGCTTTATTTCACGATCGCTATCGAGTGAGTAGGGCAAATCGAGTAAACGGCAGTTTGGCCCGTCCGAGCTGCCCACCGAGACGCGTCCATCCTCGGCGGCATCGCCCTGCAGCACCGCGAGGAATTCGCAGCCCTCGGCGCTAGACGCGGCGAGCACCACCTCGCCCACGCTGCTGCCATGCACCGGCGAGAACAGCTCGGTACCCACGGCGGGGGGCTGGTCGCTGCCGGCGAGTCGATAGAGGCGCCGCTTGAGCTTGCCCAGGTACTGCATGCGCGCGACGATCTCCTGGCCGGTGTAGCAGCCCTTGCGAAAGCTCACGCCATCCAGCGCCTGCAGATTGATCATCTGCGGGACGAACAGCTCGCGGGTCGCGCCGAACACCTGGCCCACGCCGGCCCGCACCTGGGCCAGCAGCCACTCATCGAGCGCGACCTCCGGCAAGGCCGGCGCCGCTGCGTCCGCCGCGCGCCAGGTCTCGACCCGACCATCCTCCAGCCGCAGGGCGAAGCCGCCATCGAGCGGCGCCACGGCATTGGCCTGGTCACCCAGCACGACATCGGGACAGGCGCTGGCGAAACCGGCGGCAGAGAGCCCCAGGCGTTGCCAGTGGCTGCTTTCATCGCTCAGCGTCGACTTGGAGAAGACCGCATACTTCTTCAGGTCGGTCAGCAAGGGCTCGACCAGCTCCGCGGCCATTGCCAGCAGATAGCCGTCGGCCTGCTTGACGATGCGGAAGCTGGACACCAGGCGCCCCTTGGGCGTGCAGCGACCCCCCAGGCCGGCCTGGTCGTCAGCGAGATAGTTGAGGTTGCAGGTCACCTGCCCTTGGAGAAACTTGGTCGCATCGACCCCGCGGATGGCCAGGACGCCTTCGTGGGTCAAGCGGCAGAAATACGGCGAGTCGGCCATTGCGGCAGCAGCTCCGTGTCGAGTGAAGCCGCTCATCATAGGCGCGCCCGGGATGAATGTCAGGCGCACTGCGCGGCAGGGCGCTTCGGGCTTATACTGCGCCGATCGTCGCAGGAGTCCCCATGAGTACCGAAGCTACCGAACTCAACAGATTGTACTGGCACAGCCGTCGCGGCATGCTGGAACTGGATGTATTGCTGGTGCCCTTCGTCAAGGAGGTCTATTCCTCCCTGGGCGCGGAAGACCAGGCCCGCTATCGCAAGCTGCTCGAGTGCGAGGACCAGGACATGTTCCACTGGTTCATGCAGCGCGGCGAACCGGAAGACGCCGATCTGCAGCTCATCGTGCGCATGATTCTGGACCGTGTCCAGCCGGCTTGAGCCCTTCGAATGCCGCTGGAGCGCCTCTGCCGGCCTCCTGCGGCTGCACGCCCTGGGCGCGTTCGCCGCGGGGATCTGCCCTTGGCTGGCGGCCATTCCCTGGACGCTCAAGCCGCTTTTGACGCTGCTGGTACTCTGGTCCTGGCAGCGCGTGCGCCAGCGCCAGCTCCAGCAGCGCTACCCCGGCGTGCCACGGCGGCTGCGGCATGGCGCCGAGGGTTGGCAGCTCTGGTCGCCAGCGACCGGTTGGCAGGCCATCCAGGTGCGCCCGGACAGCTTGGCCCTGCCGCGGCTGGTGGTGCTGCGCTATCGGGTGCCGGACGAAAGACGCACCCGCAGTCTCTGCATCGCCCGCGACAGCCTCGCCGCGGACGCCCATCGCCGCCTGAGAGTCAGGCTTCGCTTCGCGCCGCGCCGGTTCGCGGCACCAGAATAGTGTCCCGGGCCGTGCTGGCGAGTTGCGGATAGTCCAGGGTGAAGTGCAGGCCGCGACTCTCCTGGCGGGCGAGGGCGCTCTCGATGATCAGTTCCGCCACCTGCGCCAGGTTGCGCAGCTCGATCAGGTCGCGGCTGACTCTATAGTTGCTGTAGAACTCGTCGATCTCGTCCATCAGCAGCCGAATGCGATGGCGGGCGCGCACCAGTCGCTTGGTGGTGCGCACGATGCCGACATAGTCCCACATGAAGCGCCGCAATTCGTCCCAGTTGTGCGCGATCACCACGTCCTCGTCCGAGTCCGTCACCTGGCTGGCATCCCAGTCGGGCAGGTCGCGCGGCATGCCGATCTCGGTCTCTTGCGCCTGGATGTCCAGCGCCGCCGAGCGCGCGTAGACGAAGCACTCCAGCAGCGAATTGCTGGCCATGCGATTGGCGCCATGCAGACCGGTACAGCTGGTTTCGCCGATGGCGTAGAGGCCGGCGAGATCCGAGCGTCCGTGCTCATCGACGCGCACCCCGCCACAGGTGTAGTGCGCGGCCGGTACCACGGGGATCGGATCGCGGGTGATGTCGATACCCAGTTCCAGGCAGCGGCGATAGACCGTGGGGAAGTGCTCCTGCACGAAGTCCGCCGGCTTGTGGCTGATGTCGAGGAAGACGCAGTCGATGCCCAGGCGCTTCATCTCGTGGTCGATGGCCCGCGCCACCACGTCGCGCGGAGCCAGGTCGGCGCGGGGGTCGAAGCGCGGCATGAAGCGTTCCCCATCGGGCAGGCGCAATACGGCACCCTCGCCACGCAGGGCCTCGGTGATCAGGAAGCTCCGCGCATGGGGGTGATAGAGGCAGGTGGGATGGAACTGGTTGAATTCCAGATTGGCCACCGAGCAGCCGGCGCGCCAGGCCATGGCGATGCCGTCACCGCTGGCGCTGTCCTGGTTGGTGCTATAAAGGTAGGCCTTGCTGGCGCCGCCGGTGGCCAGCACCGTGAAGTGCGCGTGCAGGGTATCCACCTGGTCGCTGGTGCGGTCGAGCACATAGGCGCCCAGGCAGCGAGCGCCCGGCCGGCCGAGTTTTTCCGTGGTGATCAGATCCACCGCCACGCGCTGGCTGAGCAGCTGGATATTGGGACGGCCTTCCGCGGTGCGCAGCAGGGTGTCGAAAATCGCCATGCCGGTGGCATCGGCGGCGTGGATGATGCGTCTGTGGCTGTGGCCGCCTTCCCGGGTCAGGTGAAAGCCCAGGCCGCCCTTGGCGGCGTCCTGCTCGCGGGTGAAGGGCACGCCCTGGTCGATCAGCCACTGCATGGCCTCGCGGCTGTGCTCGACGGTGAAGCGCACGGCGGCTTCGTCACACAGCCCGGCGCCCGCGACTAGGGTATCCTGCACGTGCGCCTCGACGGTATCGCCCTCGTCCAGCACGGCGGCGACACCCCCCTGCGCCCAGTAGGTCGAGCCATGCGCCAACTCGCCCTTGCTCAGCACCGCGATCGACAGCGTCGCGGGCAGATTGAGCGCGAGCGTCAGGCCCGCGGCGCCACTGCCGATTACCAGGACATCGAATTCCAGATGACGCGCCATGACGTTTCCTTCTCACCGAGACGGCGAGTATAGGAACAAGGCGGCTGACGGCATAGCCGTTGGCAGGAAGCGGGCAGGGAACTCGCGGGAGCAAAGCAGGGTCTATGTACAGATAATCGCTCATCCGTGCGGCCGGAGTGCCTAGACGAGAATGGGCCATCTGCCAAAGCTAAATCAGTGATACCCAGGAGCGATCAGCAGCCATTTCAGTGCTCGCTCATCAACTGCTGTGGAGGGGAGAACTTTCGTGCAACAGCCCAGTCTAGCAGCGCGCGTCGATAGTGAAAGCAAGGACGATACCGAGCTGCAAGCCAAGGATAGCAAGCAAGCCCTGCCCACTCAGGAGCAGGATCAACAACTGGTCGAGCGCGTACAACGTGGCGACAAGCGTGCCTTTGACCTGCTGGTGCTCAAGTATCAGCACAAGATTCTCGGTCTGATCGTGCGTTTCGTCCACGATACCCAGGAAGCCCAGGACGTCGCTCAGGAGGCTTTTATCAAGGCCTATCGCGCCCTTGGGAACTTCCGTGGCGATAGTGCTTTCTACACCTGGCTCTATCGCATCGCCATCAACACGGCAAAGAACCATCTGGTTGCCCGGGGTCGTCGTCCACCGGACAGCGACGTCAGTGCCGAAGATGCGGAATTTTATGAAGGCGACCATGCTCTAAAGGATATCGAGTCCCCGGAGCGGTCCCTTTTGCGGGATGAGATCGAGGCCACCGTGCATCGGACCATCCAGCAACTCCCGGAAGATCTGCGCACCGCGCTGACCTTGCGTGAGTTCGAAGGCCTCAGCTACGAGGACATTGCCAATGTAATGCAATGTCCGGTGGGAACGGTCCGCTCCCGGATTTTCCGGGCTCGGGAAGCGATAGACAAAGCATTGCAGCCCCTGCTGCGTGATGCATAGACAGCGACGACAGCTTTTAGAGAGGTAATACGTATGAGTCGTGAAGCCCTGCTGGAATCCCTGTCCGCTGTTATGGATAACGAAGCGGACGAATTCGAAACCCGGCGCGTCATCGCCGAGGTCAGCAAGGACCCGGAATTGCGCGCCACCTGGTCGCGCTACGCCATGGTCAGCGCCGTGATTCGCGGTGAGCCCATGCTGCCGAATCTGGATATCGCCAAGGGCGTCACCACCACGCTGGAGCGTGATGAGATCGCCGCAACGCCGGCAGCGGCACCTGTTGCCGCTCAGGCGAGCAAGGGTCGCTGGTCGAGCCTGGGTCGTGTCGCGGTAGCCGCGTCCGTGACCTTCGCCGTCCTGGCGGGCGTGCGGATGTACAACCAGTCCGACGTCTCCACCCAGGGTCTGGCCCAGCAGGCGCCGAGCCAGCTGACCGTGCCGCAACCCGCGCGTAGCCCGGCCGTGCTGGCCAGCTTCAGCGAAGAAAGCACCAAGGCCAATGCCCAGGTCAAGGCTGATCAGCCTGCAGCAGGTGAAAAGCAGGACGCTCCTGCCCAGCGCTGATCTGCTGGCTTCACCTCGAAACGGCGCCCGGAGTCCAGCTCCAGGCGCCGTTTTTTTTGCCCTGGAGATTTTCGACCAGGTCGCAAAAAAGCTTCGAAAGCTATCGTTCAGCAAGGGCGTGGTATTTCTGCTGCCAGTCGTCACTGACAGTGCCTCCGATCCGGGAGAGGCAGGTCGCCAGCGATGTGTTCAAGTCATTGGATAGAGTGGAGCTGCATGCGCATGCGCAATCTAAAGCATTACACGGCGGCCCTGATGGGGCTCTGGCTGATGGGACTGACGGCCATGGCTCGGGCCGATCTGCCGGATTTCACCGGCCTGGTCGAGGCGGCGTCGCCCGCGGTCGTCAACATCAGTACCCGTCAGAAAATTCCCGAAGGTCGGGGCGCCGGCGCCATGACCATGCCGGATCTGGAAGGTCTGCCGCCGGGCATCCGTGAATTCTTCGAGCGCAGCATTCCGCAGATGCCGCGCAGTCCCCGGGGCAAGCAGGAGCAGGCCCAGTCGCTGGGTTCCGGTTTCATCATCTCCCCCGATGGCTACATTCTGACCAACAACCATGTAGTCGCCGATGCCGACGAGATCCTGGTGCGCCTTTCCGATCGCAGCGATCACACCGCCAAGCTGATCGGCGCGGATCCCCGCACCGACGTCGCCCTGCTGAAGATCGACGCCAAGGACCTGCCTACCCTCAAGCTGGGCAACTCCGACCAGCTCAAGGTCGGTGAGTGGGTACTGGCCATCGGCTCGCCCTTCGGTTTCGATCATTCGGTCACCGCCGGTATCGTCAGCGCCAAGGGCCGCAGCCTGCCCAATGAAAGCTACGTGCCCTTCATCCAGACCGACGTAGCCATCAACCCGGGCAACTCCGGCGGCCCGCTGTTCAACCTCAAGGGTGAAGTGGTCGGGATCAACTCGCAGATCTTCACCCGCTCCGGTGGCTTCATGGGGCTGTCCTTCGCCATCCCCATCGACGTCGCCATGAACGTGGCCAATCAGCTGAAGACCGAAGGCAAGGTCAGCCGTGGCTGGCTCGGCGTGGTCATCCAGGAAGTGGACAAGGATCTCGCCGAATCCTTCGGCCTGGATCGCCCGGCGGGTGCCCTGGTCGCCCAGACCCTGGACGACGGTCCCGCGGCCAAGAGCGGCATCAAGGTGGGTGACGTCATCCTCTCGGTCAATGGCCAGAAGATCGAGGAATCCGCCGACCTGCCGCACCTGATCGGCAACCTCAAGCCGGGGGCCAAGGCCGACATGGAGATCATCCGCGAGGGCAATCGGCAGAACCTCAGCGTCACCGTGGGCGACATGCCCAAGGATGACCAGGCCGCTTCCGGTGGCGAGCGTGGTTCCGACCGGGCCAGCAATCGCCTGGGCATCGCCGTGGCCAACCTGACCCCCGAGCAGAAGAAGACCCTGGATATCCAGGGCGGCGTGGTCATCAACAAGCTCAGTGGCGACGGTCCTGCCGCGGCCATCGGCCTGCGTCCGGGCGATGTCATCACCCACCTGAACAACCAGCCGATCGAATCGGCCCCGGCCTTTGAGAAGATCACCTCGGCGCTGCCGGCGGGTCGCTCCATCTCGATGCGCGTGGTGCGCGAAGGTCGCGCCAGCTTCATCACCTTCAAGCTGCCGGGCAAGTAACGGCAAGGCAGTCGAGCAGGGGCGGGCGACCGCCCCTTCTTTTTGTCCGCTCGAACGGCGCGAGTCCCCTTGTTTGCCGCATTAAGGTAAACTCCCCCGCTATTTTCCCGGCGGATGTTCCGCCGCTGGCTATTCGAGTGCTGATTCGTGAGTGATCTGAGCCATATCCGCAATTTCTCCATCATCGCCCACATCGATCACGGCAAGTCGACGCTTGCGGATCGGTTCATCCAGATGTGTGGTGGTTTGAGCGACCGAGAAATGGAGGCCCAGGTCCTGGATTCCATGGATCTCGAGCGTGAGCGCGGGATCACCATCAAGGCCCACAGCGTTACGCTGTACTACAAGGCCGAAGATGGTAAGACCTACCAGCTCAACTTCATCGATACCCCTGGCCACGTCGACTTCACCTATGAAGTCAGCCGCTCGCTGGCCGCCTGCGAGGGCGCGCTGCTGGTGGTGGACGCGGGGCAGGGCGTGGAAGCCCAGTCGGTCGCCAACTGCTACACCGCCATCGAGCAGGGCCTCGAGGTCATGCCGGTGCTGAACAAGATGGATCTGCCCCAGGCCGATCCGGACAAGGTCAAGGCCGAGATCGAGCACATCATCGGCATCGATGCCACCGACGCCGTGCCCTGCAGTGCCAAGAGCGGCATGGGTGTGCCGGAGGTGCTCGAACAGCTGGTCAAGGTCATTCCGCCGCCGGAAGGCGAGATCGACGCGCCGCTGCAGGCGCTGATCATCGACTCCTGGTTCGACAACTACCTGGGCGTCGTCTCGCTGGTGCGCGTCAAGCACGGACGGGTCAAGAAGGGCGACAAGATCCTGGTCAAGTCCACCGGCAAGGTGCACCAGGTCGACAGCGTCGGCGTCTTCTCGCCCAAGCACACCGAGATGCCTGATCTGAAGGCCGGTGAAGTGGGCTTCATCATCGCCGGTATCAAGGAAATCCTCGGTGCTCCGGTCGGTGACACCCTGACCCTCAGCGCCACCCCTGACGTGGCCATGCTGCCGGGCTTCCAGCGGGTCAAGCCGCAGGTCTACGCCGGTCTGTTCCCGGTCAGCTCCGACGACTTCGAGGACTTCCGCGAAGCGCTGCAGAAGCTCACCCTCAACGACGCGGCCCTGCAATACGAGCCGGAAAGCTCCGAGGCCCTCGGCTTCGGCTTCCGCATCGGCTTCCTCGGCATGCTGCACATGGAGATCATCCAGGAGCGCCTGGAGCGGGAATACGATCTCGACCTCATCACCACGGCGCCGACCGTGGTCTTCGAGGTGGTGCTCAAGGATGGCAGCACCATCTATGTCGACAACCCCTCGAAACTGCCGGACCTGGCCTCCGTCGCCGAGATGCGCGAGCCCATCGTCCGCGCCAACATCCTGGTACCCCAGGAGCACCTGGGTAACGTCATCACCCTGTGTATCGAAAAGCGTGGCGTCCAGCGCGACATGCAGTTCCTCAGCAGCCAGGTGCAGGTCAGCTACGATCTGCCGATGAACGAGGTAGTGCTGGACTTCTTCGACCGCCTGAAGTCGGTGAGCCGCGGCTATGCGTCGCTCGATTACAGTTTCGATCGCTTCGAGGCGGCCAGCCTGGTCAAGCTCGACGTCCTCATCAACGGCGAGAAGGTCGACGCCCTGGCTCTGATCGTCCATCGCGACAAGGCGCACTACAAGGGTCGCGCCCTGACCGAGAAGATGAAGGAGCTGATCCCGCGGCAGATGTTCGACGTGGCGATCCAGGCAGCCATTGGCGGTCAGATCGTCGCCCGTACCACCGTCAAGGCGCTGCGCAAGAACGTCCTGGCCAAGTGCTATGGCGGTGACGTCTCCCGTAAGCGCAAGCTGCTGGAAAAGCAGAAGGCGGGTAAGAAGCGCATGAAGCAGGTTGGTAGCGTAGAGATTCCTCAAGAGGCCTTCCTGGCCGTGCTCAAGGTGGATAGCTGAAGCCCATGTCCTGGAACTTCCCTCTGTTGCTGGTTCTCGCGGTCGCCGTCTGCGGCGCCCTGGCGCTCATCGATCTGCTGGTGCTCGCACCGCGTCGTCGCAAGGCGATCCAGACCTACGGGCAGCAGGTCAGCGAGCCTGATCCCGTGGTCCTGGAGCAGTTGAACAAGGAACCGGCGCTGGTCGAGTACGGGAAGTCCTTCTTTCCCGTCCTGGCCATCGTGCTGATCCTGAGATCTTTCCTGGTGGAGCCGTTCCAGATTCCTTCGGGCTCCATGAAGCCGACCCTGGAAGTGGGCGACTTCATCCTGGTGAACAAGTTCGCCTACGGCATTCGCCTGCCGGTGATCGATCTCAAGGTCATCCCGATCGGTGATCCCCAGCGTGGCGACGTCATGGTGTTCCGCTATCCCAGCGATCCCAGCGTCAACTACATCAAGCGCGTGATCGGGGTGCCGGGCGATACCATCCGCTATACCAGCGACAAGCAGCTGTACATCAACGGCCAGCGCGTCAGCGAGGAGCTGGTGGGCGACGAGCCGGGCTCGCTGGGCAGCGTCAAGCTGTTCAAGGAACAACTGGGCAAGGCCGAACACCTGATCCGCGAAGAGATGACCCGCTACCGCATGGAGCCCGACCACGAGTGGAAGGTGCCGGCCGGTCACTACTTCATGATGGGTGACAACCGCGACAACTCCAACGACAGTCGCTACTGGGACGATCCCAACATTCCCCGTGACCTGCTGGGCATGGTTCCCGACCGCAACATCGTCGGCAAGGCCTTCGCCGTCTGGCTGAGCTGGCCGGAGCCCAAGCTGCAAAGCATGCCCACCCTGTCTCGCGTAGGTATCATCAGATGAATGAACGCAGAGTGCCCGGTCTCCCGTCGCGTCAGCAGGGGCTGTCGTTTCTCGGTGGTCTGCTCGGACTCTGCGTCATCGCCTTCCTGGCCAGCACGGCCATGAAACTCGTTCCGCATTACCTGGACTACAATGCTCTGACCAAGGTCATCGAATCCATCGGCGACAACCCCGATAACCAGATTCGCAGCGTGTCCGACGTCTACAGCTACGTGGGGAAGGGTATGCAGGTGAACGACATCCGTGATCTCGATCTGCAAAAGGCCATGCGCGTCGAAGCCGACGGCAACCACCTGCAGATCCACCTCGACTATGAAAAGCGTGAACACCTGATCCGCAACATCGATCTGGTCGTTCGTTTCAATCGTGATTTCCGTATAAATCTCCCGTGACTTTATCTCTAGATCGCCTCGAGCGTCGGCTGGGTTATACCTTCCAGGACCCGGACCTGATGCTGCTCGCCCTCACGCACCGCAGCTTTGCCGGTCGCAACAACGAACGCCTGGAATTTCTCGGCGACGCCATCCTCAACTTCATCATCGGTGAAGCCCTCTACGATCACTTCCCCCAGGCCCGCGAAGGCCAGCTGTCCCGCTTGCGGGCCAAGCTGGTGAAAGGCGAGACCCTGGCGCTGCTGGCCCGCAGCTTCGAACTCGGTGACTACCTGCGCCTGGGCTCCGGTGAGCTGAAGAGCGGCGGCTTTCGGCGCGAATCCATTCTCGCCGATGCCATGGAAGCCCTGATCGGCGGCATCTATCTGGATGCCGGCATGGACGCGGCGAAAGACCGGGTCATGGCCTGGCTGGGGCCGCAACTGCGCGAGCTGACGCCGGTGGATACCAACAAGGATCCCAAGACGCGGCTGCAGGAATTCCTCCAGGCGCGCGCCTGCGACCTGCCGCGCTACGAGGTGGTCGCCATCGAGGGAGAGCCCCATTGCCGGGTCTTCTTCGTCGAATGCGAGATCGCCATGCTCAATGAAAAGACGACGGGGCAGGGCGCCAGTCGCCGCATCGCCGAACAGATAGCGGCCTCGGCGGCCTTGATCGCCCTGGGCGTGGAGAATGGTCATGAATGATGAGCTGAAGGCATCGCGCTGCGGCTACGTAGCCATCGTGGGTCGTCCCAACGTCGGCAAGTCCACGCTGCTCAACCATATCCTCGGGCAGAAGCTGGCCATCACCTCGCGCAAGCCGCAGACCACCCGGCACAACATGCTCGGCATCAAGACCGAGGGTGAGGTCCAGACCATCTATGTGGATACCCCCGGTCTGCACAAGGAAAACCAGAAGGCGCTCAACCGCTTCATGAACAAGACGGCCGTCACCGCCCTGCGCGATGTGGACGTCGTGGTGTTCGTGGTCGACCGCACCCGCTGGACCGACGAAGACCAGATGGTGCTGGAACGGGTGCGCTTCGTGAAGTGCCCGGTGCTGCTCGCCGTCAACAAGATGGATCGCCTGGAAGACAAGGCCGACATGCTGCCGCACCTGCAATGGCTGCAGGAGCAGTTGCCGGAAGCCGCGCTCATTCCGATCTCCGCCCAGCACGGCCACAATCTCGACGCCCTCGAGGAGCTGGTCGCCGAGCGCCTGCCGGAAGGCGACCACTTCTTCCCCGAGGACCAGATCACCGACAGATCCAGCCGCTTCCTTGCGGCCGAACTGATCCGGGAAAAGATCATGCGCCAGCTGGGAGCGGAGTTGCCCTATCAGGTCGCGGTCGAGATCGAGGAATTCAAGTACGACAGCGGCGTGCTGCACATCCATGGCCTGATTCTGGTCGAGCGTGATGGCCAGAAGAAGATCCTCATCGGCCAGGCGGGCGAGCGCATCAAGCGGATCGGCCAGGAAGCCCGCCACGACATGGAAACCCTGTTCGACGCCAAGGTCATGCTCAATCTCTGGGTCAAGGTCAAAGGCGGCTGGTCCGATGACGAGCGTGCCCTGCGCTCTCTGGGTTATTCCGACCTCTAGCGATGCAGGCGTCCGAGCCGCTGTTCGTCCTGCATTCGCGTCCTTACCGGGAAAGCAGTGCGCTGGTGGATGTGTTCGGCGCCTTTGGCCGGGTCCGTACCGTATTGCGCGCGGCCCGCTCCCGCTCCGGAAGTCTGGCCAGACCCTTCATCCCGCTCGAGGCTCAGCTTAGCGGGCGAGGGGAGCTGAAGAATCTGCAGAAGGTGGCGGCCCTGGCGCCGCCCTTTCTGCTCCAGGGGCAGGCCCTTTTCAGTGGCTTCTACCTCAACGAGCTGCTGGTCCGGCTGCTGCCCGCCGAGGATCCCTATCCCGCCCTCTTCGAACTCTATGGTCTGACCCTGGCCGCCCTGGTCCAGGGTCGTCCGGTCGAACCCCTGCTGCGCACCTTCGAATGGCGTCTGCTTGATCTGCTGGGCTACGGTTTTTCGCTGGCCCAGGCCCTGGATGGTCGGGCCATCGAGGCCCAGCGTCTCTATCGCTTCATTCCGGATCAGGGCTTCGAGCCCGTCGACGAGGTTCGCCCGGGCTGTCTGGCTGGCGCGGAAATCCTGGCACTGGATCGCGGCGAATGGGACGATCCCACGGTAGTCCGCGCTGCCAAGCGCCTGATGCGCCAGGCCCTGGCGCCGCACCTGGGCAGCAAACCCCTGATGAGTCGCGAATTGTTCGCCAAGCCAAGTGAATAAGCCATGAAAGAGTTCAGTCGTGTTCTGTTGGGCGTCAACATCGATCATGTCGCCACCCTGCGCCAGGCTCGGGGTACGAGATATCCCGATCCGGTCAAGGCGGCACTGGACGCCGAGGAGGCGGGAGCGGATGGCATCACCCTGCACCTGCGTGAGGACCGTCGCCATATCCAGGAGCGGGATGTCCGCCTGCTGCGTGACCTCCTGCAGACCCGCATGAATCTCGAAGTCGCCCTGACCCCGGAGATGCTGGCGTTCGCTCGGGAGATCCGGCCCGAGCACGTCTGCCTGGTACCGGAGCGCCGGGAAGAACTGACGACCGAAGGTGGCCTGGATGTCCTGGGGCAGGTCCAGCGCATCCGTGATGCCATTGCCGCGCTGCCCGCTTCGGAAGTGTCCCTCTTTATAGACCCCGATCTGCAGCAGATTCAGGCCGCCAAGGACAGCAGCGCCCCGGTGATCGAGTTGCACACCGGTCGCTATGCGGAAGCCGAGACCCAGGAAGAACAGGCTCATGAGTTGCAGCGCCTGGCCAGGGCGGTGGAATTCGCCACCGGCCTCGGGCTGGTTGTCAATGCCGGCCACGGCCTGCACTACCATAATGTCCAGCCGATCGCGGCGCTGCCGGGTATCAACGAGCTGAACATCGGTCACGCCATCGTGGCCCAGGCGGTCTTCGTCGGCTTCAAGCAGGCGGTCAGGGACATGGCCGAATTGATCCGCTGCAACTCGGTCGTAAAATAACTGTTGACCTGCTTTGAAACTCCCCTATAATGCGCCCCACTTCCGGCGCAGATGCTGAAGCGGCTTGAAAATCAAGCACTTAGGTCTGAGTCGGGCGAGGGGTCCACGGATTCTTCGCCATTCGGTTTTCACCTCAGGGTGATGACGAAATGAAGCGGAGGGGGTTGACAGCATCTTGGGATGCTGTA
>NZ_JAQZAD010000010.1:0-297 GCF_028640935.1 Pseudomonas sp. SHLD1 | reverse complement strand
CGCTACGCCATCAACTTCCGCGGCAGCGTGCACGACCGCGCCATCGCCATTCGCGATACGGTGCTGATCCACGACGCCGCGCCCCTGGCCAGTCGCCTGGCCGACATCGACCGCCTCAAGGCCTTCTATCGCCAGTCCGCCGAGCCCATGGATCAGCTGTATGCCAGCCAGGGTGCCACCGCCGAGGAGCAGCGCCTGCTGGCGGCCATCAAGGACATCGAAGGCACCGCCCTGCCGCTGACCGATCGCCTGCTGCAACTGCGCCAGGCCGGTGATCTGGAAGGCGCCCGGGTGTTC
>NZ_JAQZAD010000008.1:0-239 GCF_028640935.1 Pseudomonas sp. SHLD1 | reverse complement strand
CTCAGGGTGATGACGAAATGAAGCGGAGGGGGTTGACAGCGTCTTGGGATGCTGTAGGATTCGCCTCCCGCTGCCGAGATTGGCTAGACCAGTCAGGCAAGCGCAAGTGGTTGAGTTGAAACGAAAAAGTTCAAATCAACGCTTGACAGGATGTGAGGCTAGCGTAGAATGCGCGCCTCGGTTGACGACACGGTCGCAACCAACTGCTCTTTAACAAGTTGAATCAAGCAATTCGTGTG
>NZ_JAQZAD010000007.1:0-207 GCF_028640935.1 Pseudomonas sp. SHLD1 | reverse complement strand
CGCTGCCGAGATTGGCTAGACCCGTCAGGCAAGCGCAAGTGGTTGAGTTGAAACGAAAAAGTTCAAATCAACGCTTGACAGGATGTGAGGCTGGCGTAGAATGCGCGCCTCGGTTAGCGACACGGTCGCAACCAACTGCTCTTTAACAAGTTGAATCAAGCAATTCGTGTGGGTGCTTGTGGGATAAGCCTGATGTCGCAAGATTAT